>NZ_NTRO01000020.1:0-273249 GCF_002560575.1 Bacillus sp. AFS023182
TGATACAGTTGAACCATTTGGTGTTTAAATTCTGCTGTAAAGGTTCTTCTTTCTCTTTTATTTTTCGTCATAGTAGATTCTCCTCTAATATATTAGTTGTAGTCTACTTGACCTTAATTTTTTTGTCTAGTTCAGTGTAGCCTATCCAAGTTATGTCAATGCTAACTACAGGTCTGAACGATTAGAAGGAAAAACTTTCTTAAAGTTTATTAATCAATGCACAAATGGTGACTTAGAAAAGATTGAATTACTGCAACAGTGCATGGGGTACTTGTTATCCTACTACACTACAGCCAAGAAATGGTTTGTATTTATTGGACAACCTAATACAGGTAAGAGTACATTACTTGACGTTATTACTGAGATAGTGGGGGGAGAGTATACTAGTGCAGTTTCGTTACATCAACTAAATCAAAGATTTATGACTGCAGAATTATTTAATGTAAGACTGAACATATCTGGGGAGTTAAATGAAGGTGAGCTGAAAGACATAGATGTATTAAAAAAAATCACTGGAAATGATGTATTAATGGGTGAAAGAAAAGGAAAAGATCCTTTCTTCTTTACTAATAAATGTAAGCTTCTGTTCGCTGGAAATCAAATGCCAAGTCTTCGTAAATTGGATAGTACAACAGCATTTATTGATCGAATTGTATTTGTGGTTTTTAACAACACTATTCCTAAACAGGAAAGAGATTATGGTTTGAAAGACAAACTGCTAAACGAAAGAGACTTTATTGTGAGATGGGCTATTGAGGGGGTTAAAAGATTGGTAAAGAATAATTTTGTTTTCCCAGATTGTGAGGACTCTATTCAATTTAAGAATCAATACGTAAAAGAAATAAATAACGTTTCCGAGTTTGTAAGGGATTTATGTGTGCTGGAACCATACGATAAAAATATAAGGGTTCATAAGAAAGATTTATTTAATGCCTATTTAAAGTACTGTAAAGATAATTGCTCAAAAGTGTTAAGTAAGTCTGAATTTTTTCAGGAAATCTGCAAATTAAATGTTGAACCTAAGAAGTTTAGATTGAACGGATCAAATCCTCTCGAAGGATATGAAGGCTTAGCCTTACTATCACAATTAAATATTAATGATAGAATCCCTGACAATCGATTGGAGTTTTGGAAGGAATAAAGCAACCTTTTCATTCTTGAATGCTAACGGGGGATAACTAAGCTATTGTGAGTCTGCTTATAAGCATCTTATCCCCTCAATGTATTAAAATAATAACCTTTGTATCATAGATTCATAATTTACATTAGTTACTTCTTCTTCTATTAAAATTGTATGTAGTAAGGCCATCTGATAAAGGTGGAAGGATTGTCTCTACAATGAGAAGAGGAAGAGTTCGATGCTTCACAAGAAAATGTTAATTTTACCATAAAAATACAATTAGGATACTTTTATATAAATTATACAAAGAATTTTAAAAATTTATCTACATTTTCTACATTTTAGATGAAAACCACATATTTTAAGGATTCAAAGAACTAATAAGTGTAGAATTTGCCTCGAAAAATTATCAACAAAAATTCTACAAGCACTACGGCAAGAAGATGGTACTAGTGGTTTTATGATGCTGGTAAATTTCTACTAGTCATTTATATATTATAAATCAAAGTAAGGGAAATTGTTATACAGAAAAGGAGTTAATACTACGAAACAGTTAGATCAATACCCGGAAGTATTAAATGTAAGTGACATTCAAAAAGTTTTAGGTATCGGTAGATGGTAGGAGCTACTTTTATTTGAAAAATATGTGAGGTGTGATCAGAATGAATAGGCAAACACTTAATGTTCAGGAAATAGCAAATTATATTGGAGTATCAAGGGATTTAATATATAAAATGGTTCGTACGAATGAAATTCCTTTTATCCGAATTGGAAAAAGGTTGCTTTTCAGAAAGGAAAGTATTGACAAATGGTTACTTAGCCAAGAATTGGGTAATTGTTAATTAGAGAATATGCAAGGAATTGAAAATGAATTTACAGAACTTTGTTTACTCTGATAAAAGAAATTTTAAAAATCTAAGTAACACAAAAGATATAAATGATAAAGGGCAGTATTCATGGAAGAAGTTCTTCCGTTATGCTGTCCTTTATACTAAATCAGAGTTTAAGTTTTTTTATTCGGGCAGGATGAAGGATTTAACAAGATTGCTAAATGTTTTGGGTTAAAATTCCTATGATTTGAAAAAGTTCGTTCAATTCATTTTGTAAATTTAATAGGGGATTTTGATAACTATTTGTATGTGAAAAAGTTCCAGAATACTGATGCTAAAAGGCTTTTTCTGTAAACGAAAATATGAGTATTTAGAAAAAATGTAGAGGAGGAAAACCCTAATATGGCAGGAAGCATAGAGAAGCGCGGGAAGGATTCATGGCGGCTTACCGTACCGTTAGGATATGATCAAAATGGGAAGCAAATTAAGAAAAGGAAAACAGTTAAAGCTTCAGGTATACGAGAAGCAAAGAAGCTTTTAACCCAGTTTGAAGCAGAAATTTTAGCAGGAGAGTATATAGATCCCCAAAACATACGGTTGGCAGATTTTATTCTGGAATGGCGATCTAAGTACGCTGTGGGAGAGCTTTCGCCCGCAACATTAGCAAGGTATGACCAAATCATTAAAGGAAGAATTCTCCCGGAGTTTGGTCATATGAAATTGGATAAAGTGAAGCCGTTACAAATTCTAGGCTTCTTAGAAAAGCTTAAACAAGACGGTGCAAGAGGAGATAGCAAATCAGGAGGGTTATCTTCAGGATCTATTCAATATCATCACCGAGTCTTAAAAAACATTTTTTCACGAGCTGTAGAATGGCAATTAATTAAAGATAACCCAGTAGCCGGTGTGAAAAAGCCGAAAGTGACACAAGCAAAGACAGAAGTGTACAACAAGCAAGACATTAAATTCCTCCTTATGGGATTAGAGAAAGAGTCTGTCATGTGGCAAATACTCATTAAGATGGCACTCACTACAGGAATGAGGAGGGGGGAACTACTAGGATTAGAATGGGAGCATATCGATTTAAGTGATGGTGTTGTATCAGTAGAGCAGACGCTCAATTATACAAAGGATAAGGGATATTTCATAAAAGAGCCGAAGACTAGGAATTCCGTAAGAAAGCTTTCCTTGCCCAAACCCTTATTGAACGAGTTAAAAAAGTATAGAATCGTATACTTGGAGAACCGTATGAAAATGGATGATATGTGGAAAGAAGGAGAGCATTTCTTTCTGTTCACAGCTATAGATGGCAAGCCGTTAAATCCAAGCAGCGTGTATACGTGGTGGGGAAGGTTTATCAAGAAAAATAATCTGCCTTATATCCGTTTTCATGATTTACGACATACGTCAGCTACACTGCTTATTAACGAAGGCGCTCATATGAAGACCATCAGTAATCGTTTAGGTCATGCAAGCATTAGTACGACAATGAATATATATGGCCATGCGCTTAAAGAAGCAGACCAAAAGGCTGCAGATATGTTTAATCATTTGTTTGATGAAGAAGAGAAAAAGGCATAATTCCTGACTTGAGGAGGGAAAAATTCTAAACTGTATCAGTTTTATTTGTTTGATTAAGCTCTAATTGATAGAGTTAAACCCCAAAATAAACCCCAACCATCTGTACTAGATAAAATCCAAATATCTGTTATAACGATAAAACCCTTGAAACACAAGTGGTTTCAAGGGTCTGTATTAATGATCCCGACTGGGTTCGAACCAGCGACCTCCACCCTGTCAAGGTGGCGCTCTCCCTGCTGAGCTACGGGATCATGATGAAAAAGTTTCTTTTTGATATATCTGATAATTCTGTTAGGTTGATTATACAAAATTAAGTGGCACCTTACAATAGTTTTTAACTACAATATTAAAAATGGAATTTGATAGAATACCACGCCTATATTTTATTGAAGGCACATTTTCATGTAGTTTAATAGTAAATAAGCGAATGATTTACTCATAAAGTTGAAGGGATTTTTCGCCTTTTATCAGATTGAGTAGTAGTTTTATCCTATAATGTGATTTGAAATTGATATAATTTAAAATAGGGGATAATTTGAAGGGGGGTGTCACTTTGTTTAGAAGGAGTGGAGAATGGACTGTTTTTGTTATGGGTGGGCTTGTTTTAAGTGGATTGATATTTGGTAGCATTATGTTTTTTACTAAAACAGATAAGGCAGAAATGAAAGCTGAGGAAACTGAGCAAATCGAAGAGGTAGATAAATCAAAAGATATTGGAATGAAGATAAGAGAAATGCATAGTGATTTAAATTCGATTACAGGTTGGGAAAGACATGAGAATTTTGAGAAGACGGATGCTCCAGCTTGGGAAGAGAATGAATCGGGATTCAAGTTAATTGATACCACTTTAATAGAAGCTGCTTCATTGTCTAAAGGCAATTTAAAGGAAGATTTAGAACGAGCTAGAATATTGCTTCGTATTTCAATTCAAAATCATGATACAACAGCTTTAGTATATGTTCACCGTATTTTACACGATCTTGATATCGGACAGAACAGATTGCAATCGAGAGATGTGTTTAACAGTGCGAAAGCTGGTGCTGGTGATGCTAGTGCGATACCTGCATATGATGATTATATTAAGCAACATAGCAAGTAAATATAAAATTTATATTTGTTTTGGTAGGATCTTCTTTTTACAATTTCGTGGAAATAGGGTATAACAGAAATAGAAAATAGATTTATAAATACATTATAGATTAAAGAGGTATATACAAATGGTAAGAAAATCTTTCAAGATGCGTGTACCCAGAAATAGAACGATTTCAATCAATGGTGCGATTCTTGATGTTGATGTCTCTCATGATGAGTTTTTAGATGAGTTTATTGAATGGATAGATTCAAAAGGGTGGTCTTTTATGGGAATGACCGATGAGATTACAGAAGAGGAAGCCGGGAATAATTTAATAGATTTATTGGCCGATGAGAAGGATAAGAAAGAATGAGTCCTTCTTATTTTTATTCGTATGATTATGTCTTTCTATGTAAAATTATGATATAGTGAACAATGGTAATTGAGTTTCCATTTTAATACCAATTTCATGTCGGATTGGTAGAATTAGTATATAAGGCAAAAGAAAATAGAAGAGGGAGAGTCATATGGTAAATTGTAAGAAAATTATGGTTTTTATGGTGGTGATGTGTGTCTTCTTTTTAACACCTATGACATTGTACGCCGAAACTGGTACTGGGGCGGTGCCGACACCAACACCAACACCGACACCTGGTCCGAATGTATTTGGTCAATTTGCAGTTTCAATTGATGCGAAAACAGGGGATGTTTTGTACGACAAAAATGCATATCAACGTGCATTTCCGGCAAGTATGACGAAAGTGTTGACGGCTATATTATTAATGGAGCATGCGAAGCCAGAGGATCAATTTACGTTTTCACAACTTACATTAGATCAGGAAAAGAGTAATTATCAACTTGAATTTCAAGTAGGTGAAACAATCGATCGTAATACAGCGCTAACAGTTTTAATGGTATTAAGTGCAAATGATGTTGCGTATGCGATTGGTGAACGGATTGGCGGAAGCATAGAAAACTTTTCGAAGATGATGAATGAGAAAGCGAAGCAGTTAGGGGCAAAGGATAGTCATTTTATAACGCCGAATGGCTTACATGATCCGAATCATTATACGACGGCATATGATATGGCAATGATCACAAGAGGGGCTCAGCAATATCCTGAAATTTTACAAGCTATGAATACGAAACGGACAACGGTTACTACGTCTAGACAAACGGTTTCTATTTTTAATAAAGCGAATTATTTTGAAAATCCACATAGTATTGGCGGAAAAACAGGTTTTACAAATGAAGCTCGCAATACGCTTGTATTATTAAATGAGAAAGATGGTAACCGTATTGTTAATGTTGTGATGGCATCACAAAAACCAGAAATTTACGAAGATATGCGTCAAATTGCGGATCATTCCTTTTCGCAATTTGCGAAGCAAATGGTGATAGATAAAAATAATTGGCATCAGAAGGCAACGTATTTAGATAAAGACATAGATTGTGAACTAGAACAAAGTGCGGAGTTTATGTTAAAGAAAGATGAAGGAAAAAATGTTAAAACTGTTTTTCGAACTACTCCTATTGAGAAAAGCACATTGTATCAAAATGGAATTCACCGTGGTGAAGTAGTTGGAACAGTTGATGTTACAAAAAATAATCAAACAATAGGCAGTATTAATGTTCTTTCTAAAGAAGATGTTACATTTGCAATGCCGAAAACAAATATAAAACCAGCTGAACCTAAGTATCCTTTTGGATGGATGATAGGTATTGGAGCTGGAATTATTAGTTTAATGATAATCGGTTTATATGTGGTAAGACGGACTAAAAAGAAAGCGGCTTCAGAAGTGAAATAGGCAATGATCAATTGCCTATTTTTTATTGTGTTTTTTGTTCGTTCATTATAGTATTAATTTAAGTTCTCTGTTAAGAACGGCTTAGGATATCCTAGTTTTTACGTACATATACATAATAAAGAGGAGGAGATACGGGTGAAACTAGTTTGGAAGATTATTAGTAACGTCATCTCATTTGTTTTATTTGCGTTGATGGTTTGCTTGGCGTTTGTTGTTATTTCATCCAAAGCAAGCGGCGGGGATCCGACTGTAATGGGATATCAATTTAAAACGGTACTATCTGGATCAATGGAACCAACATTTTTAACAGGATCAATTATTGCGATTGAACCAACGAAAGATGGATCTAAATATAAAAAAGGTGATGTAATTACTTTTAAAGAAGATGAGAAAAAAATTGTAACTCACCGTATTATTGGTGTGAAAAATGCAAATGGGAAAGTCATGTATGAAACAAAGGGTGACAATAATAATGGGCCAGATTTAAAACCAGTCTTAGCGGAAAATGTTATTGGAAAATATGCAGATATTACAGTTCCATATGTAGGATACTTGTTAAGTTATGCGAGTTCAAAAGCAGGAGCTGCCTTACTATTAATTATTCCAGGTGTATGTTTACTCATGTATTCTGTTATTACTATTTTCAGTGCAATTCGCAGCATTGATAATGAAAAGAAAAATAAATCTACAGATGTTGGACAATCCGTGTAATTCCGTTATTTTCTCTATTATAGAGATTATAAATATATAGATGTCATTGGGGGATATGGACATGACCTTAAAGAAAAAAATAGGAATGGGAATTACATCGGCAATTATGGGAGCTACCTTAATTGGAGTAGGAACATTTGCGTACTTTAGCGATAAAGAAGTCTCAAATAATACCTTTGCAGCTGGTACACTTGATTTAACTACAAATCCAACAGCAATTATTAATGTTAATAATCTTAAGCCTGGTGATACAATCGTACGTGATTTTGAATTGGTAAACAGCGGAACATTAGATATTGAAAAAGTCTTATTAAACTCGGAATATATTGTGAAAGATGTGAAAGGTGATAATACTGAAGATTTTGGTAATCATATTAAGGTAACCATCTTAAAGAATACCGATAAAGGTCATAATATTATAAAGGAAAAGAAACTATCTGAATTAGTTGGGAAACCATTAATAATAGTGAATAATGATGCACTTGCTGAAAAATTAGATGAAAAAGGTATTAAAGCTGGGAACAAAGACAAGTTTAAAGTGAAATTTGAGTTTGTGGATAATAAGAAAAATCAAAATCAATTCCAAGAGGATACACTTGAATTGAAATGGACATTTGATGCACAGCAAACAGCTGGTATAGAGAAGTAATCATAGGAGCAGGCTATCAGATTGATAGCCTGCTCCTACTATAGGTATTATTTTTGAACTAGTATACAAAAGTTATATATAACAAAAACAGGAAAATTTTCTATGATTTTCGGATTCTATTATTTATAATGAAAGTATGTTCTTTATAAAGAATCAGATACGAGTAATGGGAGAGGTTGGAATGCTAAAATCATCAAAAAAATTAAAAACGATGCTTATGTTTCCTTGTATGTGTTCAATAGTCTTCTATATGGGATCACAAGTAGTTACGTATACGGAGGCTGCTTTTGTAAATGAGACAAAAATACATTCTACTGTTTCAACTGCAATTGTATTTCCAAAAACGATTGATACTTTGGTGAAAAAAGCAGAGCAGCATGAGAGTTTGATTTTAAAGGTAGATGAAGGAATGAATAAGGAAATACACGCTGATTCTATAGAAATACTTGAACCAAAAGTGAAAGAGTTGAGAGAACAGCTTGAACAAGTAAAAGTCGAACGTGAAACGTTGCAACACATATATGCAGAAATAGAAGATTATTATAACCAATCAATAGAAAATGTAAAAGTAAATAATAGCGACTCAAGTAAGGAAGTACTTCAATATGTACAAGTTGGTTTTACGAAAGTAAAAAGTATGAAGGATAATGTTGATAAGAAAATATCGGTACCAAAAATAGAAGAATTTATTCTAACTCTGCAAAAGAAAATTGAGGATGAAAAAGTGAAACAGGTTTCTAACACGCCTGAAAAAGTAGAGCAAGAACAAGTTATACCTCCTTCTGAGCAAAAAGAGTTACAGAAACAAGAAGAAATAAAGCAACCATTAAAACCTAAACAAGAGCAAATCAATCAAAGCGAGCAAACGGAAGAAACTAATCGAGTATTACAACAACCTGAGGAGAAGAAAGAAGAAGTACCGCAACAAGATTCAGACACTTTACATGAAAATCACTAATTTTTTGGTTATACCTTCTACAGATATAGAGGTTAACATAAAAATGTAATTCAAGAGAAATGCGGAAGGAGGCAACAGGAACAGTAGGATTAACTTTATGTACAATATGAATTTGTAGACAATAAACAAGATGAAAGTGAATTCCAAGGTAATCAACTTCAGCTGAAATGGACTTTTGAAGCAGACAGAACAGAAGGGTCATAAAAATAATCGAATTGATAAAAAAAAGGTAGGTTTCTCCTGCCTTTTTCCATAGCAATTCGTGTTATATGAGGGATGCAGATGAATAAGAAGTGGATATTTATTATGAGTACATGTCTAATTTTAGTATTATTCATTGGTATTACAAAAAATATTGACCAAGTCTATGCGGAGGAGCGGCGAGAAATAGATATAAGCCTTGAACCAAAAGAAGTACTTTTTCATGTTTCGAATATGAAGCCAGGAGATTGGGCAAATCGAAGTATACGTATTAGTAATGATGGGACAAAGAAATTATCATATAGTATAAAGAGTGAGGTTTCGGAAGGGTCTACAAAACTGTATGAAGCTCTTAAGGTCACTGTAAAAGAGAAGCAAGAGGTGTTATACGAGGGGAGTCTAAAAGAACTTCAAAGTATGGAAAATCGTACATTAGTAGCTGATAGAACTGACGAGCTTATCTATACGATACATGTTCCTAAAGAATTAGGAAATGAGTATCAAGGGTTACAAACAATAGTGAAGTTCATTTTCTATGCGGAAGGACCAGAGGGAAATGGTGTAGGTACAGAAAATGAAACGGGAAGCAATCAAGCACAACCATCTACTAATAGTAACTGGCAGCTGCCGCGTACAGGCGTACAACAAAGCAGTATGGTCTTAATAGGTATTGGCTTAGTAGGGTGTGCGTTTTATTTTTATAAAAGATATATGCAAATGAAGTATGGGAAAAATTAAGTTTTGTAGATAACAAAATTAATATTATTTTATAGTTGCAATTATACCCCTATGTTCTTTATAATGAACTTATGGTAGCTTTTTAAAGAACAAGAGAATTCAAGGGGTATTGTACATACATTGGATATAGAAAGATAACAGTCATTCTATTAGTTATACCTCTTATCCTTATCCTTAAGAGATAACAATAAAAAATAGCTAGGGGGAATTTAAAGTGAGTTTAAAGAAAAAATTAGGTATGGGAATCGCTTCTGCAGCATTAGGATTATCTTTAATCGGTGGAGGAACATTTGCTTACTTTAGTGACAAAGAAGTATCGAACAATACATTTGCAGCTGGTACGTTAGACCTTACTTTGGACCCTAAAACAATTGTAGATATCAAAGACCTTAAACCAGGGGATACTGTTAAAAAAGAGTTCTTATTAAAGAACAGTGGTACATTAGCAATTAAAGATGTTAAATTAGCAACGAAATATGCAGTTGTAGATGCAAAAGGCGATAACGCTGGTGAAGATTTCGGTAAACATATTAAAGTAAAATTCCTTTGGAACTGGGATAAGCAAAGTGAGCCTGTATATGAAACAACTTTAGCGGATTTACAGAACGTAGATCCAGATGTTTTAGCAAAAGATATCTTTGCTCCAGAGTGGGCTGAAAAAGGCGGCTTAGAAGCTGGAACAGAAGACTACCTATGGGTACAATTTGAGTTTGTAGATAATGGTCAAGATCAAAATAAATTCCAAGGCGATGCATTAAACTTAGAATGGACATTCAATGCAAATCAAACAGAAGGCGAAGAGAAATAATAAATAACACCAAAAAAGCGGGGATTCCCCGCTTTTTTTCGCTTTTTTTATAAATAAAAAAAGAGTGCTCCCCAGTTTGCACTCCTTCGCGTATATGTTACTTCTGGTTTTTCTTCCATTTTGTAAACTCTAAAAATTCCCGGAATTGCTCTTTTGAGACACCGGAATTCATAGCTTCTTTGACGAGGTGTGTCCATTCCGAATCCAGTTGGTTTTCGGATGATGTTTCGTCATGAAGGAGTGTGTCCATTGGTACTTGCAGAACATTTGCGATTTTTTCAAGAAATTGAATGGAAGGGTTCTTTTGCAAATTACGTTCAATGGAACTAATATAAGACTTTGCCACACCTGCTTTTTCAGCAAGTTCTGTTAAAGAAATCCCTCTTTGCAACCGAAGGCGTTTTATACGTTCTCCTATCATCTTTGCGCACCTTTCTGTAAGTATGTAGTCGGCTTATGATGTCATTATTATAACACAAATTTCGTTAAAAAGAACGTTTCTACTACTCTGCTAGTTTCTGGTAGATTGGTTCATACGTTGGAAAAAGTGTTCGATATCTTGAATAGCGATTCCCGCATCTAAAGCTTCAAGCATTAAATCAATCCAATCCTGATCTAGCGTATCTGCCATTTCTTTGTACAAAGTGTATTCCTCCCTAATGTGTAATGAAGCAAAAAATAAACAATCTTTTAAGTACATTATAATATTTCGAAAAGTTAATTTGGTGAAAATAATGTTAATTTATTGTATATTTTGCAGGTGAAATTAATAAAAAGCTACTACTTTGTTATTCTATAAAGAAATTGTAATAGTTTTATCAAAAATTATCAATATCTTCAGAAATAACTGATATATTGAGAAATTTCTGTATGAAAAATATATGATTTTTACAAAAATATTACGAAAATTACAAAATAGAACAAAATTAAACAAAATATTGAAAAATTACTGAATTTTTATTATTATCTTAATATTGGTACATATTTTATTGGGGGAGGAAAATAGGGATGAAAAAGAAACCATTTAAAGTGTTATCGACACTTGCTGTAGCAGCTGTTCTTGGTTGCTCATTTGGAGCTGGTAGTCAATCTGTTTATGCAGAAACACCTGGAAAAGCAGCAGCTACAAGTCCAATTGATGATCATCTAATTCCAGAAGAGCGTTTAGCTGATGCTCTTAAAAAACGTGGAGTAATTGATTCATCCGCTTCTAAAGAAGAGACAAAGAAAGCTGTCGAAAAGTATGTAGAGAAAAAGAAGGGTGACAAACCTGGAAAAGAAGCAGCAACTGGGGATACTGTTACAAAAGAAGCATCTGATTTCCTGAAGAAAGTTAAAGATGCTAAGGCAGATACAAAAGAAAAGTTAGAAAATCCAGCAAATGGAAATGGTGCAGGGACAGGTCCAGTTAGAGGTACATTAAATGGTAAAGTACCAACGGCTCCTGCAAAAGCAAAAGAGTATAATGGGGAAGTTCGTAAGGATAAAGTACTTGTTTTGCTTGTAGAGTATGCTGATTTCAAACATAATAATATCGATAAAGAGCCTGGTTATATGTATTCTAGTGACTTTAACCAACAACATTATCAAAAAATGTTATTTGGTGACGAACCATTTAAATTAGAAGATGGGACAAGCATTGAAACATTTAAGAAATATTATGAGGAACAATCTGGCGGTAGTTATACAGTAGATGGAACAGTTACGAAATGGTTAACAGTTCCAGGTAAAGCAGCTGATTACGGTGCAGATGCTGGAGATGGTCATGATAATAAAGGACCATTAGGACCTCGTGACCTGATCAAAGATGCATTAAAAGCAGCGGTAGATAGCGGACTTGATTTATCAGAATTTGATCAATTTGATCAATATGATGTAAATGAAGACGGCAATAAAAATCAGCCAGATGGTTTGATTGACCACTTAATGGTTATCCACGCTGGTGTTGGACAAGAAGCTGGCGGCGGTAAATTAGGTGACGATGCAATTTGGTCACACCGCTGGACAGTTGGTCCAAAGCCATTCCAAATTGAGGGAACAAAGGCGAAAGTACCGTACTGGGGCGGTAAAATGGCAGCATTTGACTACACAATTGAACCAGAAGATGGAGCAGTTGGTGTATTCGCACATGAATATGGTCATGATTTAGGTCTTCCAGATGAATATGATACGAAATATTCTGGTGGGGGCGAGCCAATTCAATCATGGTCTATTATGAGTGGCGGTAGCTGGGCAGGTAACATTGCTGGAACAACGCCAACAAGTTTTTCTCCGCAAAACAAAGAGTTCTTCCAAAAAACAATTGGTGGAAACTGGGCGAATATTGTGGAATTAGATTATGATAAGTTAAACCGAGGAATTGGTTATGCAACATACTTAGATCAAAGTGTAACAAAAACGGATCGACCAGGCATGATTCGTGTTAATTTACCAGATAAAGATGTAAAAGGAATTGAGCCAGCATTTGGTAAGAAGTACTACTATAGTACAAAAGGTGATGATCTTCATACTACGTTAGAAACACCTTTATTTGATTTAACAAATGCAACAACTGCAAAGTTTGATTACAAATCATTATATGAAATCGAAACAGACTATGATTTCTTAGAAGTACATGCAGTAGCAGAAGATGGATCGAAAACATTAATCGATACAATTGGTAATAAAAATGTAAAAGGTGGAGCAGATACAACTCTTGGAAAATGGGTAGACAAATCTTATGATTTAAGCCAATTTAAAGGTAAGAAAGTGAAGCTTGTATTTGAATATGTTACTGATGGTGGTTTAGCATTAAATGGATTTACCCTTGATAATGCAAAATTAACAGTAGATGGTAATGTTGCATTCTCTGATGACGCAGAAGGCGATACTCAGTTTAAGTTAAATGGTTTTGTTGTTTCAAACGGAATTGAGAAGAAGGGCCATAACTATTATGTAGAGTGGAGAAACTACGCTGGTGCTGATGAAGCGTTAAAATATGCTCGCGGTCCAGTATATAACACAGGTATGGTTGTATGGTATGCAGATTCTAGCTATACAGATAACTGGGTTGGCGTGCATCCAGGATACGGATTCCTTGGTGTAGTTGACTCTCATCCTGAAGCAATTGCAGGAACTTTAAATGGTAAGCCAACATTTAAAGATAGCACACGTTATCAAATTGCTGATGCAGCGTTCTCTTTCGATCAAACACCAGCATGGAAAGTTGTATCACCAACTCGTGGAACATTTGAATACAATGGACTACCAGGTGTTGCAAAATTCGACGATTCTAAAGCTTATATTAATCAGCAAATTCCAGATGCAGGACGCATCTTACCAAAACTTGGCCTGAAATTTGAAGTAGTTGGCCAATCGGATGATAAATCTGCAGGTGCAGTTCGCTTATACCGTTAATTATGAAGAAGCTGTTGAAAGTTTTCCTTTCAACAGCTTTTTTCATGAGTAAATATATTTTAAATGAAATACAAACTCATATATAATGATACTTTAAGAAGTGTTTTTTAGGTGGCAGAGAGGCTACGGTCAAGCATAGAAGCGGTCAGTTCCTCTTTTAGCTCCATGCGAAGTGAAAACAGAGAGAGAAAATGAGTGTAGGTCACATGTTGAACAATCAAAATGAATGTATATAAACATAGAGGGAGGGATAGTAGATGGATATCACTTCTATTGTGAACGAGCAAAAGTCATATTTCTATAAAGGTCGCACAAGAAATATAGAAGAAAGAAAGAAACATTTACAAAAGTTATATGAAGGGATTCAACGTTTTGAGTCTGATATTTTTCAAGCGTTAAAATTGGATTTAAATAAATCAGATCATGAATCATTTACGACAGAGGTTGGATACGTATTAAAGGAGATTTCCTTTTTAATGAAACATCTTTCTTCATGGAGTAAGCCAAAGCGTGTGCGTACAGCACTTACACACGCTGGTTCGAAGGGGAAAGTCGTTCCAGAGCCCTACGGTGTTACCCTTGTAATGGCTCCGTGGAATTATCCATTTCAACTTGCAATTGCACCCCTTGTAGGAGCCTTAGCAGCTGGCAACACGGTTGTATTAAAGCCGTCAGAATTGACACCTAATGTTTCTAGTCTTCTTACAAATATGTTACAAGAGTTATTTCCAGCTGAACTTGTTATGGTTGTTGAAGGCGGTATTGAAGAGAGTACAGCACTGTTAAAAGAGCCGTTTGATTATATTTTCTTTACTGGTAGTGTAGGGGTTGGCAAGATTGTTATGGAAGCGGCAGCGAAAAGCTTGACACCTCTTACGTTAGAGCTTGGTGGGAAAAGCCCATGTATTGTGCATAATGATGCAAAATTAGAAATAGCGGCAAGGCGTATTGTTTGGGGGAAATTTTTGAATGCGGGACAAACATGTGTTGCGCCGGATTACATATATGTTCATTCTTCTATAAAAGAACAATTTATTGAAGCACTGCGAATGGAAATTAAAAATCAATATGGAGAAAAACCTCTCCAAAATGAAAATTACGTTCGGATTGTCAGTAAACGTCATTTTGAAAGGCTATGTTCTTTTTTACAAGATGGCAGTGTTGAAATTGGCGGGAAATACAATGAAGAAACTCTACATATAGAGCCAAGTGTTGTAACGAATATTACGTGGCAGGATTCTATTATGGAAGATGAAATTTTTGGTCCAATTTTGCCGATTATGGAGTATGAAAATATAGAAGATATCATTGGAAAAATTCAACGACAACCTAAATCATTAGCTTTATATGTATTTTCAGAGAGTAAAGAAATTCAAAAACAAATTACGCGTAATATTTCATATGGCGGTGGGTGTATAAATGACGTTGTGTATCACCTTGCTACGCCATATTTACCCTTTGGTGGCGTTGGAAGCAGTGGATTAGGAAGTTATCATGGGGAGCAAAGTTTTCGAACATTTTCGCACTATAAAAGCATTTTGTCTCAATCTACAGTATTTGATATGAAAATTCGTTACTCTTCTACAAAAAGTGCTTTAAAATTTATACGAAAGTTGTTAAAATGATGATGGTGTTTATCAGTAGGCGTAGCCGTATGATAAAAACCCCTTCTCGCTTGAAGGGGTTTTTCTGTTCGACATGTGTATCATGCGAAAATGAATCAAACATACTACATAAAGAATAGAAGAGGACGCTGTTAAATAATTATTTTTGTTTGGATCGAAACAAAAAAATCTATAGAAAACTAATATTTATTCATGAATATAAAAATTAAAAATTTGAGATAGATAGGACGGGAAAATGAAAAAGATTATTAAAGTTGAAGCAGTAGAAAAACATTTTGGAGATCAAGTGATTATTCCACCTCTTTCTTTAGACATTAAAGAAGGAGAATTTTTAACAATTCTTGGACCGAGTGGTTGTGGAAAAACAACGTTACTTCGTATGATTGCAGGTTTTGAAACTCCAACAAAAGGTAACCTTTTACTTGATGAAGAAAGAATCAATGACTTACCGCCTTATAAGCGTCATATGAACTTAGTGTTCCAGCATTATGCATTGTTTCCACATATGACGGTGGAGAAAAATATTTGTTTTGGTATGAAGATGCAAAAAGTATCAGCGGCAGAACAAAAAGAGCGTGCAGAAGAAGCGATGCGTTTAACGCAGTTACTTGAATTCCGTAATCGTAAGCCTGCTAAGCTTTCTGGTGGACAACAGCAGCGTGTTGCAATTGCAAGAGCAATCGTAAATAATCCGCGTGTATTATTACTAGATGAGCCACTTGGAGCACTTGATTTTAAGTTAAGAAAAGATTTACAACGTGAGTTGAAAAACTTACAGCGTAATTTAGGAATTACGTTTATATATGTAACGCACGATCAAGAAGAAGCAATGAGCATGAGTGATCGTATTGTCGTTATGAATAAAGGGCATATCGAGCAGATCGGAACGCCAAAGGAAATTTATAAAGCGCCAAAAACAATGTTTGTCGCGACATTCATTGGTGAAAATAATATTATAAAGAATGGGGAAAACTACGTAGCAGTTCGCCCTGAAAATGTGAAAATACGTTCGGTTGAAGAACCAATTTTAAAAGAATACCATCTTGGACATATTGAAGATATCGAGTTTGTTGGAAATATGGAGAAGCTTTATGTACGTGATGAAAAAACAGCAGAACTATTAATGGCATACCAAACTGCAGAGGGAGCAGCGCAGTGGAGTATTGGGGATAATGTATACGTAGGCTGGGAGCAAGAGGATGAGGTGACCTTAAATTGAAAAAAGGGAAACTACTCGCATTACCTACAGTTACATGGTTACTAATCTTCTTTTTAATTCCGCTTGTATTCGTATTAGCATTTGCGTTCTTGCAGCGCGGGGCATATGGAACAGTGGAGATGCAATTTACGTTAGATAATATATCTCGTGTGTTTGATCCCTTGTATATGAACACATTATGGGAAACAGTGAAAATTGCAGTGATCACAACAGTACTTTGCTTACTCATTGGCTACCCGTTTGCATATACAATTACAATTGTTGATCGTAAATATCGTTCGATTTTACTATTATTAGCAACGATTCCGTTCTGGATCAACTTTCTTGTGCGCTCGTATGCATGGATTGTTATTTTACGTTCACAAGGGCTTGTAAATACAGTATTACTAAAATTAGGCGTTATTAATGAGCCACTAAATTTACTGTATAATACACCATCTGTAGTATTAGGAATGGTATATTCTTTACTGCCATTTATGATTTTACCAGTGTACGCAGCAATTGAGCAGCTAGATAAACGTAAATTAGAAGCAGCATATGATTTAGGAGCAACACCGATGAAAGCGTTTTGGAATGTAACATTACCAATGACAATGTCAGGGGTTGCTACTGGTTCGATTTTAGTATTTGTTTCATCTATTGGAATGTTTGTTGTATCAGACGTTATGGGTGGATCAAAGGTAGCGTTAATCGGAAACGTTATTCAAAACCAATTCTTAGGTGCACGTGATTGGCCATTTGGATCAGCGTTATCCATTATTGTCGTTCTGTTCTCTGTTCTGTTAATTTACTTATATTATCGTGCAACGAAAGTATATAAATACGGAAACGGAGGGGAATAGACAAAGATGAAGAAGTTTTTAGTCTCTTATTCTTGGTTAATTTTATTGTTCTTGTATTTTCCAATGATGATTCTCATGGTATATTCTTTTAACGATTCTCGTATTAACGCGGAATGGGAAGGATTTACGTTCCATTGGTATACTGATTTATTTCAAAAGCAAGATGTTATTGATGCATTTGTAAATAGTATTACAATCGCGATTGTGACGACAATTGTGACAACGGTTCTTGGTGTGATTTTCGCTGTTGCATTACATCGTTATAAATATCGTTTTGAAGGGGCAATTAACGGTCTCGTATATTTACCAATTTTAATTCCTGATATTTTAATGGGATTATCTTTACTTATTTTATTTAGTCAACTTGGCATTGAACTTGGACAAGCAACCATTATTATTGCCCATATTACATTTAGTATTTCATTCGTTGTTGTCATTTTAGCAGCACGTCTTTCTGGAATGGGCCGCGATTTAGAAGAAGCAGCGAATGATTTAGGAGCAACTCCGTGGCAAACGTTTCGTTATATTACGCTTCCTGGAATTGCACCGGGTATTATTTCAGCGGCATTATTAACATTCACACTATCAATCGATGATTTTGTGATTAGTTTCTTCGTATCAGGTCCAGGATCAACAACATTGCCATTATACATTTATAGTATGGTGAAGCGCGGAATATCACCTGAAATTAATGCTCTTTCTACAATTTTAATTGTTGTAATTGTTGGATTAATGGTTGCATCAGAGATCTTCCGTAAAAAAGGTGCAGATGGTGAAGAAAACTCCGGAGGACATCTTCCGCTATAACATAGAGAACAAATTATAAAGAAAGAGGAGGTAATTCATCAATGAAATGGATGAAAACAGTAGCTGGTGCAGCGATTAGCTTCAGCCTTGTTGCCGGCCTATTAGCTGGGTGTGGTGAGAAGAAGGAAGAGCTAAACATTTATAGCTGGGCTGATAATTTTGATGAAGAAGTAATAAAAGATTTTGAAAAGAAATATAATGTCAAAGTTAATTATGATAAATACGCAAGTAACGAAGAAATGCTTGCGAAATTGCAAGCTGGCGGTGCAAAATATGATTTGATTCAACCGTCAGACTACATGGTTAAAACGATGGCAAAAATGGATTTACTAGAGCCATTGGATAAAAAGAACATTCCAAATGTAAAAAATCTTGTTTCAAACTTTAAAACACCTCCATTTGATCCAGAGAATAAGTACTCGCTTGTATACACTTGGGGTGTAACAGGAATTGCTTACAATAAAAAGCACGTAAAAGAAGCACCAACAAGTTGGAATGACCTATGGAATGAGAAATATAAAGGCCATGTTACTTTATTAAATGATTCTCGTGAAGTATTAGGAATGGGTCTGAAAAAGAATGGATTTTCAAATAGCACACAAAATGATGCTGAATTGAAGACAGCAGCTACTGATCTGCAAAAGTTACTTCCTAACTTACTTGCGTTTGATACAGATAATATTAAACAAAAATTTATTACAGAGGACGCTTGGATTGGGACAGTCTGGTCTGGAGATGCAGCGTTCATTGCAAAAGATAATAAAGATATAGAGTATGTCGTTCCAAAAGAAGGCGGTACAATTTGGGCGGATACATTAGCAATTCCAAAAGGTGCGAAACATAAAGAACTTGCAGAGAAGTTTATGAACTACTTAATGGATGAAAAAGTAAGTGTGAAAAACTATGAATCCATTGGATATAGTAATCCAAATGAAAAAGCATGGGAACTTCACAGTAAAGAGTATCGTAATAACCACATGATTTTCTTATCGAAAGACGAGTTGGCTCGTACAGAGTGGCTTGTTGATGTAGATAATAAATTAAAAGAGTATGATCGTTACTGGACGGAGTTAAAAACAAAAGGCGAATAAGTACCAAAAATGCGGTTTCTGAATAGAAATCGCATTTTTTCATAATAGGAGGAAAAGGTTTGAAAAGAAAATTACATCGATATGAGCTCGCTTGTATCATCTTGTTGTTTGTTGCATTTGCTCTCATTGCTTGGAGGATACAAGCAGGTGGTGTGACAACAATTGATTCATATGTGAAAGGGCTTGTAAGAGGATTACAAACAGAAAGTTCACTTTCATTTTTTTCATATTTTACAAAATTGGGATCTGCAATTGGAATTATAGGTACGCTTACGCTTAGTCTTTTCGTTTTTTGGAAGAAGCGCTATTATGTGGCAATGGTTGTTTATCCTATGGCTGTACTAATCACACATCTTGTGAATAAAGGAATAAAAGAAATAGTGAAAAGAGATCGTCCGAGTTTAAATGAAGCGTTTGATGCCCTTGGATATAGTTTTCCAAGCGGCCATGCAATGCTATCAATGGTTACGTATGGATTTCTCGCTTATATCATTGCTGCAAACGTAAAAAATGTGGCTGGGAAAGTTGTTATTACGATTGCGATGGCATTGCTAATCATATGGATTGGATTAAGCAGAATTATTTTATCTGTACATTATCCGACTGATATTTTAGCTGGCTATTGTTTAAGCGGTATGTTATTAATTATTGCTATTTATTTTCATCGTTTGCTTTCTGAGCGATTTGGAACAAATCAAGAAAGATAAAAAACATCCGGAAATTCCTAGAGTACTGGAATTTTTGGATGTTTTTTATTCAGCTATTTGTGGGCAGTAAAAGCGCGATTGATCAGGGCTAATAATCGGTGAGGAATGAAGAAAAAACCTACTGATTAAAGTTTCACTTTATATTATGTTATGCCATTGACTATGGTAAGATGTGCTAAAATATAGTGGGATTCACTAATTATATAAAGTAGGTGAAGATGTGTGAAGACAAATGTACATAAAATAGATAACTGGGGGAAACTAGGTACTTTTTTTTATCGATTTCGTTATACAGTCATTGCTTCATTAGTCGTGTTAGCAATAGCACTCGGTATTTTCGCACCAAAACTTCCAGGGGTATTAGGAGGCGATGGTTTTCAAACAAAAGGAGACTATCAAACGACAAAAGCAATTTTAGATAAGGATTTTAAACAGTCTCAAGATGCGCTCCTTCTCGTTTTTCAGAAGAATAAAGGAGTTTCAAACGAGGATTTTCAAAAACGAATAGAAGAAATTATAACAAAAATTCAAAAGAAAGAAACATATGATTCATTCCATCATCCATTAGAAAATAAAGAAATGTTACAAGATGATATTGCGTATGCGACGATTTTATTTTCCGGGAAAACAAGTAAAGAACGGAATGAGAAGACATTAAAATTTGCAAAAGAAATAAAAAAGGAAAGTAACGATACGTTGAAAGTATCACCCACAGGTTTTCCAAAGATTAATGAAGAAATTAATGAACGCACACAAAATGATTTGAAAGTAGCAGAAATGATTGGACTGCCAATTGCTTTTCTTGTATTACTATTTTCATTTGGTAGCTTGCTCGCTTCCATCTTGCCGATTTTAAATGGGGCACTTAGTGTTATTAGTACAATGGGAATTTTATATTTTATCGGTGTAGATAAAGAATTATCTATTTTTGTATTAAATGTTGCACCGATGATTGGGCTTGCTTTATCAATTGATTTTGCATTGTTATTTGTGAATCGGTTTCGTGAGGAAGTGGCACATCGTACAGTAAAAGAGGCAATAGCTGTTACGTATCAAACAGCGGGTCGTGCGATTGTATTTTCAGGATTATGTGTATTTGTAGGTTTATCTGGTTTGTTTTTCTTTGAAATTGATTATATTCAGTCTGTTGCGATTAGCGGGATGATTGTTGTTGTGACGAGTATTTTATTTTCACTTACACTTCTTCCAGCCTTGCTATCGTTAATAGGAAAGCGATTACTGAAAAAGAAACAAACTGCACCTCGCACTTCCAATATGTGGCGTAAGTTTGCTCAATTTGTAATGAAGCATCCTATTATGATGATTGTCGTTGTTACAATGTTTATTCTCATCTGTTTGTTACCGCTTCGTACTGCCAATCTTCAATTTCCTGGTGTAGAAGCATTGCCAGAGAAAAGCGATACGCGAATGGCATATGAGAGATATGAAGAGGCATTTAATAAAATTGTGAAAACGCATGCTGATGTTACCTTGGTACTAGAGACGAAGCAGAAAGTAACTGAGAAAGATAGTCTACAAAAGATAGAAGGTATTATTCAGAAGCTGGAAAAAGATAAGCATGTATACAAAGTAAAGAGTTTGTATAGTGAGCTAAATGGAATGACAGCGGAACAGATTGCTACATTATTACAATCACCTCAGCGAACACAAATAACACCTGTATTTGATGCTTATACAAAAGGAAATAAAACAACCATTCAAATTTTCTTAGACACAAAGCCTAAAGCGGAGACTGCGAAGCAATGGGTTCGTGATTTTAAAGACACCTATAAAGATGATGGTATTACATATTATTTAGGTGGTATGACAACATTTCAACAAGAGCTAGAGGATGAAATTAAAGATAAAGTTGTGATTGGTATGTCTGTCATATTCGGCTCTACTTTCTGTATTTTATTATTTGCATTCCGTTCTATACTCATTCCAATTAAGGCGATTGTGATGAATATACTTAGTTTAAGTGCAACAATTGGAATTGTGATTTGGCTATTTGAAGGTGGACATTTTGGATTAGAAGCAAGCTCAGTTTTATTTGTGCTACCGATTTTTATATTCGGTCTTGTATTCGGCTTAAGCATGGATTATGAAGTGTTTCTTATTTCTCGTATCCATGAATTGTATGAAGAGACAGGAAATAATGATGTGGCAACGTTAGAAGGGCTTGTATCAACAAGCCGTATTATTACATCAGCTGCTCTTATTATGATTGTTGTAACAGGAGCATTCGCCTTTACTGATATTTTGCCAGTAAAGCAGATGGGGCTTGGTGTAGCACTTGCTATTTTTCTTGATGCAACGATTATTCGGCTTATGCTTGTGCCAAGTTTAATGAAAATGTTCGGAGATTGGAACTGGTGGCTGCCGTTTCGAAAGAAAAAAGTAAAATCATTAGATTGAAAAAAATGTTCATCTTGCAGAAAGGTCACTGGAAAACGAAAGTTTTTCAGTGGCCTTTTGTTGATCTATAAGACTTTCCGTATATATTTATTTTAATTTACTGGTATATCAATCGCGGCTAGGAATACAAAAGCAGATCGCTTCTCATTTCCTACCGTTGTTCTCACAAGGTATGGAACGAAAAAAGGCAATAACCGCCTTTACATGATCGGATACTCTCCCATCCAAAAAGAAAAGTTTTTAGCAGTTTCTCTTATAGATGAGTGCTTTTTTTATGAATAGCATTGTCCACTTTTTGCAAATAGTATGTGGTAAGGACAATACATATAAAAGCAGGTGAAGACAATGTTTCGTTATTTTAAATTTAAGTTAAATGATACTGTACAGTTTGCAGAAAATGATGGGCACATGTATCGCATTGTCGGCTATAGACTCGAAAAAGGATTTTACCCAAAAGATGAATGGACTCATATTATTTATGAATTACTGAGAGAATTTGATGGGTATACAATGGATGCTGAAGAAGAAGAACTTGTGAAAGTCATTCAAGTAGAGGAAGAATATTATAAAATACATGAGATGTCCGGTTATCGATATCCAGTGAAAATGAAATCGAAGCCAAAAGTTTCTAAGGAAGAAACAATAGATAATTTACTGGATGCTTACAACGACTATAGGCGATTAGCAGACTTTTTTAAAGATTTATCTTATGAGCAAAAAGCAGAAGAAATGTTACAAGAAATTAAGAAATTACGTGCTTAGAGGGCAGTCTATTATGTAGACTGTCTTTTGTTTTAAACGATGCATTATCAATCATTTTCCGTTACAATAATAGAATCAATGGAAATAAGGTGGATAAAGCATGGAAATGAAAAGAAAGGGAGAATGGTGTGAAATTACCGTTCCAACTAAATGGAGCGGAATGAGCATTGATTCCTTGTTAAAAGAAGAGTGGAACGTCCCAAAAAAGCTATTACATCAACTTCGTATGGAAAAAGGCATTATCGTCAATGGAGAACGAAAAGGGTGGAGTGAATCTTTACAAGAAGGGGATAAATTGCAAGTTCATATGTTTATCCAGGAGGAGTATGGTGTCCAGCCAGAGTTCGGTGATTTAGAAGTGATATTTGAAGACGATCATGTATTAATTGTAAATAAACCTGCGCACATGGATACGCATCCTTCTAGCAAAGGTGGAACAGGAACACTTGCAAATCTTGTTGCTTTTCATTTACAAATGCAAGGTGTAGAGACGAAAGTACGTCATATTCATCGATTAGATAAAGATACAACGGGTGGTGTTGTATTTGCGAAACACGCGATCGCGGGTGCTATTATGGATCGATTGTTAATTGAACGTAAAATTAAAAGAACATATTTGGCATTGGTAGAAGGAAAAGTAAAAAAGAAGCAAGGAAGGATTGACGCAGCGATTGGAAGAGATCGACATCATGCAACGAGGCGCCGTGTGTCTCCAAAGGGTGATCATGCGGTAACACATTATAAGGTAGAGGAATATTTTAAAAACAAAGATGTGACGCTTGTAACATTACAATTAGAGACAGGAAGAACTCATCAAATTCGCGTTCATATGAGTCATAGTGGTCATCCGCTAATTGGTGATACTTTGTATGGTGGACAATCCACATATATGTCAAGTCAAGCCTTACATGCCATGCGGATTGCTTTTTTACATCCTATTACAAAAGAAGAGATCACAGTAGAGGTTCCGCTTCCAAATCATTTAAATAGCATTCTGAAATCTTTCCAAAAATAGAACAAGTAAAGTTTTTCTGTTTAGTTGAGAAAGATATTTTTTTGCAGGAAATTTTTTGTGAAA
This sequence comes from Bacillus sp. AFS023182, assembly GCF_002560575.1. Taxonomy (NCBI): domain Bacteria; kingdom Bacillati; phylum Bacillota; class Bacilli; order Caryophanales; family Bacillaceae; genus Bacillus; species Bacillus sp. AFS023182. Next base: position 24,422 of record NZ_NTRO01000020.1, read on the forward strand.
ATAGAAGCCGTAAATAGAAAAGAGAGGTGAAAATTACTTGGTAAGATATAAATATATGATAGGTATATTTCTTGCTTGTTTTCTATTTACGTTGTTTCTATCTCCATATTTACCGAATTATCTAGCGGTGCACTGGAATCAGGATGGTGAACCAAATGAATATGCAAGGAAACAAGTTGTTATGTTATTTATTCCCTGCCTTATTATTTGTCTTCATGGCCTGTTGTATATCATTTCACATTACGTATATAAGTTCAATGAGAATGATCGCAATATTGTGATGAGATTTAAAGAAAATGTATCTCTATTTTTATTATTTATTCATATGCTTATTCTTGTCATTGGTATCGGAATCGATATACCATTTCAAATTGGCCTTATAATAGGAATTAGTGCGTTTCTTTTTATGGTTAGTAAAGGATTTAAAAAAGGAAGAAAAAAAGAAGAGGAGCCGATTGTGTTACAGAAAATACGTTTGTTTAGTCAACGTATATTTCAATACATGTCGTTTATCATATTAATTTGTTTGTTTTTGAAACTACAATGGGGATTTTATCTACTAATTGGTGTGATTAGCTGTGGATCTATTTCTTTTATGTTTTGTATTTTGTATTCATATATACTAGGAAATTATGAAATATAAAAGGAGTCTTCCGTAACAGGAGATTCCTTTTATATAAATCTATTTTGACTTATCTTTTAACATATCAGTTGTGGCTATGAAGCACATAAGGAGCCCTGCATCCATTGTCTCCTTGTGATTTCATATGACATGGGACAACAAAAAAGGATCCGACCGCTTCTATGTGCAGCCGAATCCTCTCCCCTCTAAAAAGAAAGGTTTTTATTTATATTACTTCGTAATAAATTGTTGTGTCCAGTAGTTTCCGTTTTCCACATAGCCAACACCGATGTGAGTGAAACCGCTATTTAAAATATTTGCACGGTGACCTTCACTATTCATCCAAGCTTGTACAACTTCTTCAGGTGTACGTTGACCTTGCGCGATGTTTTCACCAGCAGATTTATAAGAAATACCAAACTTCTTCATCATATCGAATGGAGATCCGTATGTTGGGCTATTATGATCGAAGTAGTTATTTTTTTGCATATCTTCAGATTTGATACGTGCAACTTTGCTTAATTCAGCGTCAACTTTTAATGCTGGTAAACCTTGTTTTGCACGCTCAGCATTTGTTAAATCAACAACGCGTTGTTCAAATTCGCTTAAAGAACCTTTTGCTTCTTCAGCAGGCTTGTTTTCAGCCGGTTTTTGTGTTTTGTTGTTGTTTGTATTGTTGTTATTTTCAGCAGGCTTTTGAGCCTCTGGTTTTGTTGTTTCTTCAGCAGGTTTGTTTTCAGCTGGTTTTTGTTCTACAGGTTTAGTAGTTTCAATTGGTTGTTGACCAGGAATGAAGCAGTTCCCTTGCTGGAATTGTACTTGATTCCATTGTGCTAGAGATTTAATTCCCATAGATTGTAAGAAAGATTGTAATTCTTGTTGATTCATATGTTGCATAACAACTTTAGTTTGCTGAACACTTTGAACCTTCATTGTAGATGGTTGCATTGTTGCTGCTTCCGCACTAAGAGTAGATGCTCCGAATGTGAATGCAGTTGCTGCTGCGACAGATAATAAAACACGTTTTTTCATGACATGTGTCCCCCTATATAAAAGTTTTGTAACTGTTCTTACACAGATTTGTTTTTAACAGCCTGTCTGACTGACAAATTCATCGTAGCATACAAATTGCCGGAAAAAAGATGGAAAAAAATACATAGACTATAAAATTTCCTATTTTATCCTAGATTTAAATATGGGGTGAACTGAGAGAAAACTAGATTGTAAAAGGAATTTTCAGCATTTTCAGCCTCAGTTATAAATGCATTATTTTGGGTATAATTACCTTTTGGAGAAAGAGAGAAACCATTCCCATCAAGGGTTTTAGTATTTTTTTGAGGAATATAATGGATGTTTTTTAACAAAACTGTAATCTTTTTGTTGTTCTTTTTTTATATACGGTAACATATTTTTAATCTTGTAGCGCATAAAAAAGCGGCTATCTCTTTACATAGAAGAAGGAGATAGCCGTTTTCATATTGTTACATATATTACGAATTGTATTCAATTGCTTCTAATAATAAGTCTACAATGTAAATGCCTCTCATTTTATGCGAGAGTTTTCCCCGTTCAATACCGAGTTTCATTTGTAGTAATCATCCTAGATTTGCAGTGACAATTGTTGCCCCGTTTTGCAAGCTCTTTTGCGCCACTTTTTCCCCAGCATGATCGTGCAGTGCCCCGTAACAACTTTTCTCTTTAGGAATTACTAGAGGAGTTTCATCGTAGCGTTCTTTGTTTCCAAAAACATCGTATTCATTAAACAATTAGTAATGGTACCTTGTATATTAATAATGATACTATTTTCAGTAATTAGTCTTTAAACCTCACGGATAATTTTGTTTGCTAAGTCAGGAAAAGCATAATTTCCACACCTTTATTTTTATTTGTTGTACATTATATATACAGTTTCATAAAATAGGAAGATTTCACACTTTCCTCACAAATATTTGCTATTTTACAATTATAACGAAATCATTTATAGATGGAGGGAATCTTTTGAAGAAATACTTTTTTCTGCTATGTTTTTTGTTTCTATTAGCAGGATGTCAGGAGAATTCATATACACCGATTGCTAAAAATAAAAATATCATCATAACAACAAATATTAAAGAAGGTAGTGTTAGTTTTATTGATGAAAAGTCGAAAAAGACAGTAACAACATGGGAATTAAAAGAACCTATTACAGGAATTGCAATGCTTCCAGGCGGAGACGAGATGCTTGTGTATGGTAAACAATTAGAAGATATATATGTCTACTCGTTAGCAGAAGGAAAGCAAATTAGAAAATGGAAAACTGGGAAAGGGATTACAAATGTTTTAGTATCAAATGATGAAAAACAATTATTTATGGCTGATCAAAATGAACAAAAAGTACGTTTCTTTACGGTAAATGGAAAAGAGACCGGGAGTGTTTCTGTAGGGAAAGGTCCACTAACAATGGTGCAAAATGATAAACAGCTACATGTATTGAATTTTTATGACACGCAGCTATCTACAATCGATTTAGAAAAAAAGAAGGTTATACAATCTTTTATGGTACCACCAGCATCAACAGGGGCAATGGTTAGTAGCGATGGAAAGGAGATCTGGATTGGTGGACATGGTGATGGAAAGCAAGTGAATGAGAAAGTCTTAGTTTATTCATTAAGTAATGGAGAGATGATTCGTTCTTTACATGCACCATTTATGCCGGTTAGTCTTGTAGGGGATGAAAAGTTTGTATATACATTAAGTCATGGATCAAATACCTTAAGAAAATTTGATACACAAACTTATCAAGAAGTAGGAGCTCTTGAGGTAGGAGCTAATCCGTTTTCTTTTTTGAAGAGTAAGAAAGAGGGATATGTAGCTAGCTATGATAGTAATGAAGTGTATGTAATTGATATTCAAAAAATGAAGGTGAAACAAACGATTGCAGTTGGCAAGGGACCGTTTCAACTAACGCAGCGAGAAGGGGGAGGAAAATGAATAAACATAAGGTGTTACTTGTAGATGATGAAAGTGATATGAGACAACTTGTTGGCATGTATTTAGATAATTTCGGATATGAATGGGGAGAAGCAGAGAATGGAAAAGATGCCCTTCATATGCTTGATACAGAGCATTATGACTTTGTTATTTTAGATATTATGATGCCGGAGATGGATGGTATTTTAGTCTGTAAAGAAATCCGAAAATCATCGGATGTACCGATTATTTTTTTAACAGCAAAAGGTGAAGAATGGAATCGCGTCAATGGTTTACGGATGGGAGCAGACGATTATATTGTGAAGCCGTTTAGTCCAGGTGAACTCATTGCTCGTATGGAAGCTGTATTAAGACGATATACGAAACGTGAGCAACAAGAAGAACTTCAATTCGGTCCAATCGTTATTAATGAAAAAAGCCGGCGGATTGAGACGGAAGGGGAATCTATTTCTCTGACTGTAAAAGAGTTTGATTTACTTTATTTTCTTTGTCAGCATAGTGGACAAGTGTTTAGCCGTGAGCAATTGCTTGAAAAAGTATGGGGATATGATTATGCAGGAAGTACGAGAACGGTAGATACACATGTGAAAACGATGCGTTTAAAACTTGGAGAAAGTGGAAACTACATTCAAACGGTATGGGGTGTAGGTTATAAATTTGAGGTGTAACATGTTTACGATGGTACAAAAGCTTTGGCTTACGGTAGTATGTGCAGTATGTGTAACAGTTTCTTTTCTTTATTTCGTGTCCTTATATTCATATGAAAAGTTATATGTTCAAAACATTGAAGATTCATTAGTAATGGAAGGAAAAAGACTTGTATCTCAATATAAAAAGGAAGAAGGTACGTTAGCGTTTGGAGAAAAAGTTCAAGCATTTGATCATATTGCGAGTGCGGATGTACTTTTTGTGAGCAATCCTCGTGATTTAAGTGCCTGTTTACCTTTTGATGTACATCATCATTCTCTTATTAGTGAAAATGATAGACAAACATTGTTAGATGGAAAGACAGTTACAAAAGTTGGATATGAAGAACATTTTGATCGGAATATTATGGGGGTTGTCATTCCAGTTTTAGAAGGTAAGAAATTAGTTGGTATTGTGTACTCATATATTCCATTAAAGAGTATTAAAGATTTAATATACGATATGGGACTGATTTTAGCTCCATTAGCTTTCGTTATGATTTTACTTACAGTTTGGATTGGTAGAAAAATTATTATTACGATTACAAAGCCTCTTTCACAAATGGAACGAGTTGCGAATCATATGGCAACGGGAGATTTTTCTGAACGTATTACTATTTCGTCGGAAGATGAAATAGGTCGTTTAGGAAAAGCATTTAATAAAATGGCAAATTCATTGGAAATGGAAGATACAAAGCGCAAGGAATTTTTAGCAAATGTTTCTCATGAACTGCGGACGCCGCTCAGTTATATTAAGGGGTATAGTGAAGCGATATTGGATGGCGTTGCAAAGGGACAACAACAATCAAAATTTACACAGCTCATTCATAAAGAAGCTGGTCGTATGCAACGTCTTGTTCATGATTTGTTAGATTTGGCGCAACTTGAAGGAGATCATTTTCCATTAAAAAAACAACCGATTGTGTTTGCGCAGCTTATTGAAGATGTGTTAGAAACGTATGAATTAAAATGTATAGAAAAACGGTTGTATATTTCAAAGGATCTTGATCCTGATATTATTGTGATGATCGATGAAGACAGAATGCAACAAGTACTTCATAACTTGCTGGACAATGCGATTCGATATACAAATCAAGATGGTAGCATCTCTATACAATTGAAGAAAAAAGATAGGCAATGTGAATTGAAAATACAAGATACCGGAATCGGTATTGATGCTGAACATTTAGAGCAGCTTGGCGGACGTTTCTATCGGGTGGATAAAGCGAGAAGTCGTCAGCATGGCGGGACGGGCCTTGGCCTTGCGATTGTCAAACAAATTGTGCATATCCATGGTGGAGAGTGGCGAGTTGAAAGTGAAAAAGGAAAAGGAACGACAGTTATTATAAACTTATATGTAAATGAAGAAGGAAGTATGTTTTAAGTAAAGCATGCTTCTTTTTTATCAAGTTATTTGTGAGTAGTGGAGTTTCTACTGACGATAGTCTACTTTATTTAGATGCTATATAAATAGGAAATAAAGGCGAATCATATAGGAGAAATATAAACTATTACTGGTTGGAATATCCATTAATTGGATCCCTATAACAAAAATTTGGCGATTTTATGAACAAAACATTTGTACTTCTTACTAATTCGTTCTAAAATAGTTATGGATGCTATCTTATTTAAGCGTTTGAATTGTTGTTTGGATGATACTGAGGTGATTTAACTGGAGTACAAATCTATCAAACCGAAAAAAATTTACGAAGAGGTATCTGAAGCCATTTTAACAATGATAAAAAATGGTACATTAAAACCTGGTGACAAACTTCTTCCTGTTCATCAATTAGCTGAGCAGTTTCAAGTTGGCAGATCTGCGATTCGTGAAGCACTAAGTGCCTTGCGAGCGATGGGCTTAATTGAGATGAAACAAGGAGAAGGAACATATGTGAAGAACTTCGATTCTTCTGCATTAACAAAACCTTTAAATAACATGTTGTTAATGAAGAAGGAAGATATTTTAAATTTATTGGAAGTGCGAAAAGTGCTTGAAGTAGGGGCAGTTCGAGCGGCAGCAACAAAACGTACAGAAGATAATTTAAAAAATATGAAGCATTGGTTAGATGAAATGGAAAAAAGTATTGGGAATGAAAGAGCTGGTGAAAAAGCGGACTTTCATTTTCATATGGAAATTGCAAAGTCTTCAGATAACAACATCTTGCTTGAACTTATGAATCATGTTTCGGAAATGATTGCTGAGACGATTGGTGAATCGAGACGCATTATTTTATATGGTGAACAAACAACAGCAGAACGACTTTTAGAAGAGCATCAAGTTATTTACGATGCGGTATTGAAACAAGATGTAGAATCTGCACAACAAGCAATGCTGGATCATTTAACAAATGTAGAGCATATTGTCACAGGTAAACAAGATATAAATTCGTGATTTAGTCTTTCGAAATTTCATTTTTCTGATAAAATAGAGGGAGATTGAGTAAGCGTTTTCTTTTAGGGAGAGGGTCAGGTAGGTCGATTATGCCTAGCTTCTTCTTTCTATCAAGTCATCTGATGACCATATGATTGTTAATGAAGTTGTAATGAGGGGGAATTATAATTATGAAAGTTACTTTGTTTGTTACTTGCTTAGTCGATATGTTTGAAACAAATGTCGGTAAAGCAACAGTTGAATTGTTGGAGCGTTTAGGTTGTGAAATTGAATTTCCAGAAGCTCAAGTTTGCTGTGGACAACCAGCTTATAATAGCGGTCATGTAGAAGCAGCAAAAGAAGCGATGAAGCACATGATTGAGACTTTCGAAGATGCAGAGTATATCGTAACTCCATCTGGTTCTTGTGCGACAATGTTTCATGAGTATCCACACGTTTTTAAAGATGATCCAAAATGGGCACCTCGTGCACAAAAAGTAGCAGATCATACATATGAATTAACACAATTTATTGTAGATGTGTTAAAAGTTACAGATGTTGGAGCTAGCTTAGAAGGAACAGCAACTGTTCATAAATCTTGCCATATGACACGCATGCTTGGAGTAAAGGAAGCACCAGGAATTTTACTATCAAATGTAAAAGGATTAACTGTAAAAGAATTACCAAACGCACAAAATTGTTGTGGTTTTGGGGGAACGTTTTCAGTTAAGATGACACCAATTTCTGAGCAAATGGTAGATGAGAAAGTGAATAGTGTAATGGAAACGGGTGCTGATTATTTAATCGGTGCTGACTGTGGGTGTTTGTTAAACATTGGCGGACGTATTGAGCGCTTAGGTAAGGAAGTAAAAGTAATGCATATTGCTGAGGTATTGAATAGTCGCTCATAAAGGGGGAACATAAGCTATGTCTATGAAAATCAGTGAGAAAAAATTTAATGATCGCGTTGGCGATGGAATTCAAGATTCATTTATGCGTGGGGCAGTATCTTCTGCACAAACACGTTTATATACAAATCGATTAAAAGCAGCCGATGAATTAGGAAACTGGGAAGAATGGCGTGAACTTGGTGAACAAATTCGTCAGCATACGTTAGAAAATCTAGACTACTACTTAATGCAACTAAGTGAAAATGTATCTAAAAGAGGTGGTCATGTTTTCTTTGCGAAAACAAAAGAAGAAGCAGCCAAATACATTCAAGAGGTAGCAAAACAGAAACAAGCAAAAAAAGTTGTAAAATCAAAGTCGATGGTAACAGAAGAAATTAGTATGAACCATGCGCTTGAAGAGATTGGTTGTGAAGTGTTAGAGAGTGACTTAGGTGAGTACATTCTGCAAGTGGATAACGATCCACCATCTCATATCATCGCACCGGCACTTCATAAAAACAGAACGCAAATTCGTGACGTATTTAAAGAGAAGCTTGGATATGAAAATTCTGATGATCCATATGAAATGACAAAATTTGTTCGTAAACAACTTCGTGAAAAATTTATGGATGCTGAAATTGGAGTAACGGGATGTAACTTTGCAGTTGCAAATACAGGTTCTCTTTGTTTAGTAACAAACGAAGGAAATGCTGACCTTGTTATGTCTATTCCAAAAACACAAATTGCAGTAATGGGTATGGAACGTATGGTTCCAACTATGGAAGAACTAGATGTCCTTGTTGGTTTACTATGCCGCAGTGCAGTTGGGCAAAAATTAACAAGTTATGTAACGGTAGCAGGACCAATTCAAGAAGAAGAAGTAGATGGACCAGAGGAGTTCCATTTAGTTGTTGTAGATAATGGACGATCTCAAATTCTTGGGTCTGAATTCCGTCAAGTCTTGCAATGTATTCGTTGTGCAGCTTGCGTAAACGTATGTCCTGTATATCGTCATGTTGGTGGGCATTCTTATGGATCCATCTATTCTGGTCCAATTGGAGCAGTATTAACACCACTTTTAGGTGGCTATGACGATTATAAAGAACTTCCGTATGCTTCTAGTTTATGTGGGGCATGTACAGAAGCTTGTCCAGTAAAAATTCCATTGCATGACTTGTTATTAAAACATCGCCAAGTCATTGTTGAGAAAGAAGGACGAGCACCACTTGCAGAAAAACTAGCAATGAAGATGTTTAGTATGGGTGCCTCTTCAGCAGCTTTATATAGAATGGGATCGAAAATGGCTCCGACAGCAATGAGTCCATTTACGGCTGGTAATCGTGTAACGAAGGGTGTAGGGCCGTTGAAAAACTGGACGGATATTCGTGAGTTCCCAGCTCCAAGTAAAGAAAGATTCCGAGATTGGTATAAAGATCACAAGAAAGGCGGGAACGACTGATGGCAGGGACAATTCAAAACCGTGATTCTTTTTTAGAGAACATTGCAAAAGAACTTGGACGTGCGCGTAAAACAGAAGGCGTACAGCGTCCAGTGTGGAAAAATAATGTGAATGTAGAAACGTTGAAAGATTATTCAGAGGAAGAATTGCTAGAAGTATTCAAAAAACAATGTACAAACATTCATACGACTGTAATTGAAACAACAAAGGATGAACTAAGTACAGCGATTCAAAAGATAATTGTGGAAAACGGCGGTGGACCTATTTTATTATCGCAGGACGAACGTTTTGCTACGTACGGTTTGAACTCTTTATTTTCTACAGAGCTCCCAAATCAGCATATGGAAGTAAACATTTGGGATCCGGAGAAAAAAGAGGGAAATATTCGTTTGGCTGAAAAAGCAAATATCGGTATTGCCTTTAGTGATTACACATTGGCGGAATCTGGTACAATTGTTGTGCAAAGTCATAAAGGTCAAGGTCGTTCTTTACATTTCTTACCTACGGTTTATTTTGCGATTATCCCACGTGAAACAATCGTACCACGTATTACACAAGCAGTTCAGGATATGAACACGCGTGTAGAGAATGGGGAAGCAGTAGCTTCTTGTATCAATTTCATTACAGGTCCAAGTAACTCAGCTGATATTGAAATGAATCTTGTTGTAGGTGTACACGGACCATTAAAAGCATATTATTTTGTAGTGTAAAATGGAGGAAAGCAGGCTAAGAAATGGCCTGCTTTTTTATTGGAACAAAGATAATGTGAAATGGAAGTATCGTACTCTTTCTGTTATATTTTTTGGGGGAAAGGGGAGGCTGATATGACATTTTATTTATATGCTTTTTTAATTGGAACGGTGCTCGGTTCTTTTTATACGGTTGTAGCAGTGCGTATTCCTATTGGACAATCGATTATTGCTCCGCGTTCTTATTGTCACTATTGTCGCCATACGTTAGGGGCGAAAGAACTTATTCCAATTATTTCATTTTGTTTGCAAAGAGGTTGCTGCTTTCATTGTAAAATGAAAATACCCTTTACGTATACATTGTTTGAGGGGATAACAGGGGTAGCATTTCTTTTTTCTGCGTGCGTAATTGGAATGGATGAAGAACTAATTCTTATATGGACGTTACTTTCTTTACTTATTATTATTACGATGACAGATTTATTCTATATGTTGATTCCAGATGTGGTTTTAGTCTGTTTTACGTGTTTATTTTTAATAGAGCATATTTTTATTTCGCTCGTTCCTTGGTGGGATAGCTTAATAGGCGGAGGGACGATATTAATTGTATTATATTTCGTTCAAATCATATTTCCAAATGGACTTGGAGGAGGCGATGTGAAATTACTTTCGTTACTTGGATTTATAATAGGGGCGAAGGCAATTTGTATTACGCTTTGTTTTGCTTCTATTTTGAGCCTTTGCTTTTTTGGAATTGGTATCTTGCTAAAGCGTATAACACCAAGACAACCATTGCCATTTGGACCGTTTATTGCACTTGGAACAGTATGTTATTTGGCTATGATATATTGGAGATAAAGTGAAAACGTAATTAGCGGGGTATAAATAGCGGGTGAAAGGAGAAGGAGAAAATGAACGTGTATATGGATGATCAAAGACCTAGTCCTTTCGGGTATGTTTTAGTAACAACGGTAGAAGTTGCTTTGAAAATTGTTAGAGAATATGATGTGAGTCTCTTATCTCTCGACTACAATATGGGATGGCGTCAGAAAAATGGTTTAGATTTTTTAGAAGTTTTTTGCATGGAAGGTCTTCATGTAAAGGAAATTCATTTACATACAAATGATTCAATTGGTATGCAGTACATGTTAGAGCAGATAAATAAAGGAAAAGAAGCGGGAGATATTTCTTCAAGTATACAAGTGAAATGTACTGGAAGTTAAAAAAGTTCCAAGGAAACCCGAGGAACTTTTTTCTTAATGTTTCATATGTGCTTGTAAAGGAAGGATCTCTTCTTGTTGAACTGTTTCTAGGTTGTCTTCTACTATGTTAGGTTCTGGATTTTTTTGAGTTAAATAATGATATACCATACCAACGAATACAGATCCACCAACAATGTTACCGATTGTAACTGGAATTAAGTTATGGATAGCACCAGCGAAAGAAATTGTATCTGGATGTGGTGATACTAAAGATAATGCAAATAATGATAAGTTTGCGATGCTATGTTCATAACCAGATAAGAAGAAAGTAAAGACAAGAAACATTATCATAAGTATTTTTGCTGCATCCCCTTTTACTTGAGAAGGAAGAAAACATGCAAGGCACACAAGCCAGTTACATAAAATCGCTTTGAAAAATAATTGCATTGTAGGTGTTCCCATTTTTCCTGCAACGACTGTACTCATCAAATGTCCATGATCGATTGATTGGAAAATACCAGTTGCATAAAATAACAATGCAAAAAATACTGCACCTACTAAGTTACCTGCATAACAAGCAACCCAATTACGAAGTGTATCGCGAATTGTTGTTTTTTTTCGTAGAGTTGAGACTGTAAAATACATTGTATTTCCTGTAAATAATTCAGCTCCACCATATATAATTAATATAAGTGCAATTCCAAAAAACATAGAAGATGTTAAATATGTTGCGGGTGAATGTACAACATTGAAGAAATTTCCTAATTTAAAACATAGTACAATAATAAAACCAATATAGACGCCAGCTAGTGCAGCACGAATGAAATATTGCATAGGATTTACATCCAACATTTGTTTCTTTTTCTGCGCAAGTTGTACAACGTAAGCTAATCCTTGTTCTAGCATAAGTAATACGCTCCTTTAGTGCATTGTCTGTAAGTACTCTTCATATGAATAAGGTACACGTATTTACGCCTAGTTTCAATAAGTTTGTTCAATATTTCACAAAAAGGACATACCTTCCGAATGAAAGCGCTAACAAATTATAGTATAATATCATATGTTTGTAAAAACAGAGGGGGAATGGAAACTTTTTGTTTTTCAAGGATGGCCGATGGATTAATTGTCCTCCATCTATTTTTTGGGAGTCTATTTCGTGTGAGATAAATGAAAAAGCGCTGTTGTTACAGCGCTTTTTCATCCAAATTCTTTTGTGTAGTTTGGACACTCGTATCTTTTGAGAAAAACCAACCGCCAGCTGCGATTCCGATTAATACAACCCAGAAACCTAATTTCCATGGGGTAGACTCTGGAAAACTATGTGGAATAACACCTAAAGCAGGGTGAGCTAATGTATAAACAGCTAATTTAACACCAACCCAACCAACGATTAAGAAAGCTGCAGTTTCTAAGCCAGGTTTGCGTTTTAATAATTGTACGAAAGCTGATGCTGCAAATCGCATAATGATTAAACCAATGAGCCCACCTGTAAAAATAACAAGGAATTGTCCTGTATCAAGGCTACCAATTGTACCAAGACCTGTTTTTGGTAAAGTTACCGCTAACGCAACAGCAGCTAAAATAGAGTCAACTGCAAATGCAATGTCAGCCACTTCAACTTTAAATACGGTCCACCAAAAGTTTTCTTGTTTTTTCTTTGTTTCTTTTTCTTGTGTTTCTTCATGTGTATTCTTTTTGACATACGTTTTAAATAAATGGTTACCAGCGATAAACATTAAGTAAATCGCACCGATTGCTTGCACTTGCCATACGTCGACTAAGAAAGAAATCATAAACAATGATCCAAAACGGAACACGAAAGCTCCTGCTAATCCGTAAAATAATGCTTTTTTTCGTTTTTCTTCTGGTAAATGTTTTACCATGATGGCAAGAACTAGTGCATTATCAGCAGCTAAAATTCCTTCTAGTGCAATTAAAATAAGCAATACCCAACCATACTCCAATAATAATGATACATCCATGTACATTCTCCTCTCATTTGTATAAATCCTAAACAAGTGAAGAAATTCCCCATTGTTTAGTTTCCCCATACTCCCACCTATCAACGGTAGAAGAATCTAGAAAAAATGCAAAAAAGACCTCTGCCGCTAATAGGCAAAGGTCTTGCTAGACATATGTAATGAAAATGCCAACAAAGCCGGAAGAACTAAGTTCTACGTAATGACGACTTTGTTTCCAAGAATAAGTTCTTGGACGCTACTCCCCTTTGGAGATATGCTATTATATTTTTATTATATGGATGATGTAAATGTTTGTCAACCTGTTAAAATGTCTTCGTTTGGATATTTTATCTTTTTTTGGTTTTTACGTGCAAAAGAAAATGCTAATGTTAAAGGACCCATTTTCCCAAAAAACATCATAAAAATAATAGTTATTTTCCCTATTATTGTAAGTTTTGAGGTGAGCCCCATACTTAGACCAACAGTCCCAAATGCTGAAAATACTTCAAAGGCACTCATTAAGAGAGGAACTTGTTCGGTGATACTTAAAATTAATATGGCAAAGAAAATACATGAGATTGAAATGACTACAATGGCGAGTGATTTTACAATCAAAGCATCTTTGATTGATTTTTTAAAGATGACAATGTCATCTTGCTCTTGTAAAAATTTAAGAACTCCTAATAACATAATTAAAAAGGTTGTTAATTTAATTCCTCCGCCTGTTGAAGCGCTGCCAGCTCCAATGAACATGAGTAACATCATCAATAAAAGAGATGGTTTTGTTAATTGCGCTATGTCTACAGTATTAAATCCAGCTGTGCGTGTGGAAACAGCTTGGAAATAGGCTGCTAGTCCTTCTTCAAACGGTGTAAATCCTTTCATAGAATTTGGATTATGAAATTCAAATATAAAAATTAAGATTGTAGCAGCTACATTTACAATAAGAGTAGATGAGAGCATAAGTTTTGAGTGTAACGTAAGGTTCTTAAAGTTTCGTTTTCTCTTTATATCCACTATGACTGTGAAACCGATTCCTCCTAAAATAATGAGAGAAGAAATTACTATGTTCACGAGTATACTATGAGATTGAGACATTAAATTATCAGTCCAAATAGAAAATCCGGCGTTGTTAAAGGCCGAAATAGCATGAAAAAAGCTATAATATAGCCCATAAAACAATCCGTACTTTGGAATCCATTCAAAAGCAAGAAGAAGGGTAGCAAAACATTCAACTGTAAAAGAAAATAAAAACAATGATTTCGCGAGACGGATCACTCCTCCAATGTTTGTTTGGTTTAATGCTTGTTGTAGTAAAATTCGATTTTGGAGGCCGATTTTTCTTCCGAGCATAATGGCGATTAATATGGCAAAGCTCATAATGCCAAGGCCGCCAACTTGTATGAGTGTTAAAATGACAAGTTGACCAAACAAGGTGAATACTTTTCCTGTGTCAACAACGCCGAGCCCTGTAACTGTAAACGCAGAAACAGTTGTAAATAAGGCATCTAGCCAAGAAATTGAAGTTGTAGTGGAAATAGGTAGTTTTAATAGGCATGTTCCGATAATGGATAGTGCAATAAATGATAACGTAAGTACACGGGGTGGACTCATTTTAATATTAATCCGCTTCATATCATATACCTTTCCTTTCGGCTTTCTCTTTGTAGTATGTCAAAAAGGATGAGAATGTATGTTGAAAAGGAAAAGAGGCAGAATATATCTGCCCCTAAATCAATGTTATATAGAATTATCCACGTAATTGCTGTTGTGCTAAGGAAACGAGACGTTTTGTTACTTCGCCACCAACAGATCCATTAGAACGAGATGCTGTATTAGAACCTAAACTTACACCGAATTCTTGAGCAATTTCATATTTAAATTGTTCTAATGCTTGCTCAGCACCAGGAACAAGTAATTTATTTGTTTTAACCATCAATAACACATCCTAACTTATATTCCAGTTTATTTGTTAAGGACTATTTTTCTGATACAAGCCTACTGTATAAACTGGTATCGTTAGTGTATGTGTTATGGGTTTGGACATACACGGAAGTAATCGGTGCGATTAGAAGTTATTGGATATGAAAAAAGAGTAGCGTATTTGCTACTCTTTTTTCATTATGGTTGCTGTACCTTCGACAACTATGTCATTCAATTGATTATATACATTTGTTTGCAATGTAATAATTTTTTTATCATCACGTTTTTTGATCACTTCTGCGACTACGCGTAAGGTATCACCAATTTTTACAGGTGCACGAAATGATACATTTTGTGATAAATAAATTGTATTTTTTCCTGGTAACTTTGTTCCAAGAACGGTAGAGATATACCCTGAAACAAGCATGCCGTGTGCAATTCTTTCTTTAAACATTGTCGTCTTTGCAAAAGAGTCCAGAATATGAATGGGATTTACATCACCGGTCAATTTTGCAAAATTGATAATGTCTTCATCGGTAATCGTTGTTACTAATGATGCTTGATCGCCAACTTGAATCTCATCATAATGAAGCTCTGGAACAGACTGCGCTTCTTGAAATGGATTCATTTTTTCCTCCTTCTTTTCCATACCGAAAAATGTAAGCCATCTTGATGTAATGGGGGGAAGAAAGAGTTTAGTTTGTTCTGCGGTAAGCTTCCACATTTTCCTTACTTGATGGAAGTAAATAGATTTTTTGAGTTTTCCTCGAACTTTTTTACGAGTTCCAGTTGAGTAGATTTGAACTCCTCCAAAAAACCTTCTAATTGTTTTTGAACCTCATCACGTTGAAGTTGTTGTTGTTCAATGAATTGTTTTGTTGTTTCTTCAAACTGGCCGCTTGTTTGAGTAAGAATTGACAAAGATGTTTTTGTTGGGGACACAGTAAGTTGGTGAATATGATTAGAAAGTTCATTCCACTTTTCTTGCCATTCGTTAATTTGTTCATTTAAGGAGTTACCTGTGAATTGTTTCACATATTCTGTATATTGACTATTATATTGAGTAGTGAATTGTTGTAGTTCTTTTTCAAGCTCATCTACTCCTGCTGTTAATTTATGCAAAGCATCCTGCTGTTGTTTTAACGTTTCTAAAGTAAGTTGCTCTAATTGTTTCCCTGCTGAAGAGAAAAGGGAAAGAGAATGCGACCAATTTTTCCAAAATGCATCGACCAGTTCGTAAGGTTTAGTTTCCATGGTTTGACCTCCAAATATTTTTTTGCATATTGTGAACGCAGATTATTCTGCTGTACCACCAGGTGAAGATGAAGATTTTTTTTCATCCTTTTCTGGAGAAGTAGAAAATGGAAAGAATGCATTGGTGTATAACGTGAAGAATGTTCGTAGCATATTCTGATAATGCTCAAAAGAGGTCGCGCATGTTGCTAAATATTGCTCTCCATATTCTGTTAAAGAATAGATTCGTTTTGCTGGCCCTCCGTCACTTGTATCCCAAGTAGAAGAAATAAGATTTTCTTTTTCTAACTTGCGTAAGGTTCGATAAACATTACCTTGGTCAACAGAAGAAAAGCCGATGTCCATTAACATTTGAATCAGTTTGTAACCGTGAAGACTCCAGTCTTTTAGACAGAGAAGTAAGAAGGGAACTAAGAAGTTTTTTGGCATGGAGTTTGGTTGTTTCGCTTGGTTTTTTTCCAAATTTTCTTGTTGTTCTGGTTCATTATGTAGCATGATTGTGCATCACCTCATGAATCAGTTAGATGGAATTTTTTGCTTATAAGTGCAATTTACACCTATCTGTTTTTAATGTCAATACATTTGTTGGAAGATATAAAAATAAAATACAGACTTGAAGTTTTATTCAGAATATTGGAAAATAGTGAATAGGTTGAATTGTTTCAAAAACAAATAAAGGAGTGTAGGAGAAGTGATTGATCAAAAATTCGATCCACTACAAGCATGGAAAGAAGCTTATGAACAGACCGAAACATTTTGGGGAAAAGCGCTCAATGAAACAATCAAAACAGAAGAGTATTCTGCTTGGATGGGAAGCGTTCTAGATTTGAATTTGTTTTATCAGAAGATGTTAAATGATGCAACAAAGGGATATTTAGAAAAAGTGAACATACCAACCCAAGAAGATATAGCAAGAGTAGCTACGCTTGTTATTAACTTAGAAAATAAAGTTGATAACATTGAAGAGTTTTTGGAAGAAAAAGCAGAATCCATAGGACAATCTCCTACGTTAAAACGCGACGTAACAAAAGTGAAACAAGATATTCGTACATTGGAAAATAAAGTAGATAAGATTTTAGAATTACTGGAAAAACAAAATGAAGTATTAGCAAATTTACAAGAACCTGTGAAAGCGCCAGTGAAACCAGAAAATAAAAAGTGATGAATAAGCGCCTTGTTTACATGTTTCAAAAAGGGAAGGGAGAATCTCTTTTTGGGACAGTATAACGGCGAAAAAATATTATATATGGGACTTTTTCATATAAGTGCCAATTTGATTCATTCATTATCGTTCACAAATTTAAAGGGGGAAAAGAAATGACTCAATTAAATGGTAAAGTAGCGATCGTAACAGGTGGAGCAAAAGGGATTGGAAAAGCGATTACAGTAGCATTAGCAAAAGAGGGAGCAAAGGTTGTTATTAACTATAATAGCAGTAAAGAAGCGGCTGAAAATCTAGTGAATGAATTAGGAACAGAAGGTCATGATGTATACGCAGTTCAGGCGGATGTTTCTAAGCTAGAAGATGCGAAGCGTCTTGTAGATGAAGCTGTGAATCATTTTGGTAAGATAGATATTCTTGTAAATAACGCTGGTATTACAAGAGATCGTACTTTCAAGAAGTTAAACCGTGAAGACTGGGATCGTGTAATTGATGTGAACCTAAGTAGTGTATTTAATACAACGAGTGCGGCACTTCCTTACATAACAGAGTCTGAAGAAGGAAGAATCATTAGTATTTCTTCTATTATTGGACAGGCCGGTGGATTTGGTCAAACAAACTACTCAGCAGCAAAAGCTGGTATGCTAGGATTCACAAAATCATTAGCACTAGAACTTGCGAAAACAAATGTAACGGTGAATGCGATTTGCCCAGGATTCATTGATACAGAAATGGTAGCAGAAGTACCAGAAGATGTTCGCCAAAAAATCGTTTCTAAGATTCCAAAGAAACGTTTTGGACAAGCTGATGAAATTGCAAAAGGTGTTGTATACCTGTGCCGTGATGGAGCGTATATCACTGGTCAACAGTTAAATATTAACGGCGGATTATATATGTAATGAAGAAAGAGGAGAGTGCATATCCATAGCAGGAGTGCACTTCTTTCTTGAAGAAGGAAATCTATCAAAAAGGAGATAGGAAAATGACTACATTCGTAACAGAATGGGAAAAGCAATTGGAACTATACCCAGAAGAATACCGAAAAGCATATCGTCGTTTTAAAAGAGCGAGTGAAGTTTTACTACGTGAACCAGAGCCACAAGTTGGTTTAACTCCCAAAGAGGTTATTTGGACGAAAAATAAAACGAAGCTGTATCGTTACATTCCAAAGCAGGAAAAAACACATTCTGTTCCTATTTTATTAATTTATGCGCTAATTAATAAACCATATATTATGGATTTAACACCAGGAAATAGCTTGGTAGAATATTTAGTAGATCGTGGTTTTGACGTGTATATGCTTGACTGGGGTACATTTGGGTTAGAAGACAGTCATTTGAAATTTGATGATTTCGTGTTCGATTATATTGCAAAAGCGGTTAAAAAGGTAATGAGAACTGCAAAATCGGACGAGATTTCTTTACTTGGTTATTGCATGGGTGGTACGCTAACATCCATTTATGCGGCGCTTCATCCACATATGCCGATCCGGAACTTAATTTTTATGACAAGTCCGTTTGATTTCTCTGAAACAGGATTATATGGTCCATTATTAGATGAAAAGTATTTTAACTTAGATAAAGCAGTAGATACATTCGGAAATATTCCACCGGAAATGATTGATTTTGGAAATAAAATGTTAAAGCCGATTACAAATTTTGTTGGTCCATATGTCGCTTTACTTGATCGCTCAGAAAATGAACGCTTTGTAGAAAGCTGGAAGCTCGTTCAAAAATGGGTTGGAGATGGTATCCCGTTCCCAGGCGAATCATACCGACAATGGATTCGTGATTTTTATCAAAATAATAAATTGGTTAAAGGTGAGCTCGTAATTCGGGGACAAAAAGTACAACTTGAAAATATTAAGGCAAATGTCTTAAATATTTCTGCAAAACGCGATCATATTGCGTTGCCATGTCAAGTAGAGGCGCTCTTAGACCATATTTCTAGTACAGATAAGCAATATGTGTGTTTACCGACAGGACATATGTCAATCGTATACGGTGGAACGGCTGTAAAACAAACGTATCCTACAGTTGGAGATTGGCTTGAGGAACGCTCTAATTAAAGTGGTACGCTATAGTGGATGTATGAAGTACCTTTTTGATGCATTCAATAGGAATTCCAACTAGTGTAATCTAGTTGGAATTTTTTTTTTGAAATGATGAAAAATAGGAAAAACATTCGCTTTAGGAGTATAGTGATGAAACTAACATTAGGGAAGTTGTTTTGGAATGAAGGGGTTTGTATGCCTTGTTATCCACTATTAGAAAATGATATGATATGTGATGTGTTGATTGTGGGAAGCGGTGAAACTGGTGCTCATATTGCGTATTTTTTAACATTGTTAGGTATGGATGTTGTACTCATTGATAAACGAAAAATTGCAAATGGAAGTACACTTGCGAATACAGGTCTGCTTCAATTTAGCCATGATAAGTCATTAACTTCTATGATTCATACGTTTGGCGAAGCAAAAGGAGTACGTGCGTATCAACTTTGTTATGAGGCGCTGAAAACTTTAGAACAAGTTGTTCCAAAGCTAGAGATGGATCCGTGTTTCATTCCAAAAAGTAGCTTATATTACGCAAGTCAAAATAAAGATATTTCATTTTTACAAGAAGAGTATGAAACATTAAAACGTTATGGATTTCCCGTTGATTATTTTACAGAACGTGACGTTAAGAAGCGTTATTCATTTACAAAACCAGCGGCTTTATATACATACGGGGATGCAGAAGTGAACCCTTATATATTAACGCAAGGTCTTATACATAAAGCAAATCAACTAGGGGCTTCTATTTTTAAAGATACAGAGCTTATGCATATTAAGCCTGTTGAAAAAGATTTAGTTTCCTATACAAAAACAGGTAAGAAAATTATAGCGAAAGCAGT
Source organism: Bacillus sp. AFS023182 (assembly GCF_002560575.1). NCBI lineage: Bacteria > Bacillati > Bacillota > Bacilli > Caryophanales > Bacillaceae > Bacillus > Bacillus sp. AFS023182. The sequence continues at coordinate 44,506 of NZ_NTRO01000020.1, forward strand.
AATTATGGCTACGGGATATGAAACATTATTTGGGAAAAAAGAAGCAAATACAACAGTAGAAACAACTTATGCAATTGTTACAAATAAACAAGAGCATTTTAATGGGTGGCATGAACAATCCTTAATTTGGGAAACGGCTCGTCCGTATTTATATTTTCGCACGTATAAGAATCGAATTATTGCAGGCGGATTAGATGAACCGATGCTATTTCAGAAGTTTGGTGATACGAAGTTATTGCATAAACGAGAATTACTTACTAAAATTATACAAGAGATGTTTCCAAATCTTTCAAATGTAAGAGCTGAATATTATTGGGCTGCTGCATTCGGGGGAAGTCATGATGGCCTTCCTATTTTTAAAGAAGATGGAAAAATCTCCAATCTATATTATGCATTACCGTATGGGGGAAATGGGACTGTATATGGAATGGTATTCGCAAAACTATTTCAGCAGTTATTTACAAAGAAAGAAAATGGTGATTTTTCTTTGTTTAATCGATAAAAAAGGTAGCGAAGTGATGGAATGAGAGATATAAAGAAATTTTTGCAAAAATTGCGTCCGGTACAGCTTATCGTTTTATTTTATTTTATAGCCGTAATTGTTTCGGTAATTTTATTAAGTTTACCATTTTTCATTAAACCAGGTGTAAAGTGGACGTTTATAGATGCTTTATTTACATCTGTTAGTGCTGTAAGCGTTACAGGACTTTCCGTCGTTTCTATTCCAGATACGTTTAATACAGCGGGCATTATCGCCTTGGCTCTTGTGTTACAATTAGGCGGTTTAGGAATTATGGCACTTGGTACATTTGTTTGGATGTTAACAGGTAAGAAAATAGGTTTGCAGCGAAGACGATTAATTATGGCAGACCATAACCAAGGGAATTTATCAGGGCTTGTTGAACTTATGCGGTCTATTTTAATTTTGATTGTTTCAATAGAAGTGATTGGGGCACTCCTCTTGGGTACAAGGTTTTTACTCTATTTTCCAACCTGGCAGGAAGCGTATTTTCATGGTTTTTTTGCCGCTGTTAGCGCGACGACGAATGGCGGATTTGATTTAACAGGTCAGTCGCTTATTCCATATAAAAATGACTATATTGTACAAATTATTCATATGCTGCTTATTATTTTAGGAGCAATTGGATTTCCTGTGCTAATGGAAGTAAAACAGTATTTGAGTAAGGAAAAACATCAATTGTTTCGTTTTTCATTATTTACAAAGCTAACTACCACAACATTTTTTTCGCTTGTTATTGTTGGAACAATCGTTATTTTTTTATTGGAACGAAATCAATTTTTAGTAGGGAAGTCTTGGCATGAAACGGTGTTTTATACACTGTTTCAATCCGTTACAACGAGAAGTGGCGGATTAGCAACAATGGATATACGGGACTTGTCACAGCCGACACTTTTATTTATGAGTGTTTTAATGTTTATCGGTGCTTCTCCAAGTTCAGTTGGGGGAGGGATACGTACGACAACGTTTGCTGTGAATATGCTTTCCTTATATACGTTCGCGAAAGGTGATAGAACGGTACGCATTTTTAAACGACAATTGCATGAGGAAGACGTTTTAAAAGCGTCCGTTGTTATGACTATGGGGATTTTATTATGTGCTTCGGCGTTATTTATTTTGTCTATGACTGAAAATGTACCATTTATGAGTTTAATTGTTGAAGTGTGCTCTGCATTTGGAACGACTGGATTATCAACAGGCATAACTTCTGATTTAACAACGGTCGGAAAACTTGTGTTAATTGTTCTTATGTTTATTGGTCGTGTTGGTATTTTAACATTTATTTTAGCCAGTGGTGGAAGGGAACAACCGCCTCGCTATAAATATCCGAAAGAGAGAATTATTATTGGATAACATGAAACCATTCTACCTATGAGGGTAGAATGGTTTTTTAATCGTTAATACCAAATTGAGGATGCATAAATGAATCTTCGGTTCTGTCTGTTTCGTTCTGTAACAAGTCTTGATTTTCTTCTGAAATCCATCCGATATCATTTGTGGGATGAATCCATTCCTTACCAGCCATAATGGCCGGATCAACTTCATCGCTCCAATTATTAAGTGGGCTATTTTTAGAATTGTATTTACTGTCTCCAATTACAACATCATATTGATTAATAAAGGGTTGTTGCATTTGTTTTCCAGTTCCTTTAAAGGATGGAAAATTCATTTGGTGCGGAAGTGTCTCATCTAAAATGGGTGAATCAATTTGTTGTTTTTTCTTCAAAATAATCGTTCCTTTTTTATTATAGTAGGCGATATAAATTCCTGTTCAAGTATAGTGTTTCCCTATATAAGTTACTTTGTACTTGTTAACACTTCCCATCAATAATTTTTGAAAGTTTTCTCAAACTAAGATAGAAAGTGATAGGTCATTACAGTGAAGGAAGGTATTGTTGATGGTAAAGCGAAAAGTAAAACAACATGCAGCAATGAATCATAATAAAACTCCAAAAGAAAGTCTGCCAGACGCAGAATTTGCGGTAGAGTATGAAAATGAAAACCCAGCGAAATATGCAAATCGTAATTCGAAAAAAAGTAAGCAAAAATGAGGCGTTTTTTACAAACGCCTCATTTTTTTGTGAGATTTTTAATCTTTTTTTAATTTCTTGTAAATTTTATGTTTTTTGTTAGCAGAAAAATTTGAAAAAACATTGAAGTAGCAACGCATTACACAAAAATAAACAACAAACAAAAGATTAATGTTGGTTTAATACTGCTTTTACACTGGGTGTTTATATTGAAGTTGTACATAAGAAAAATAAAAGGAGAGAGAAACAGTGAAGAAGTTTTTCGAAATTCAAAAATCATTTTGATGAGTTAGAAAAACGAGGCATCCGTATTTACGAAGAGATTTGTCTAGTAGAAGAAAACTATGATTTTGTATAAATGAAACTTTCATTCGTCAATTCCTATATGCATTCCATTCCAAAATCTTGAGCTGGGATTTGGTTACCTATATAAGCGAGATAAATGAGGTGAAATTATGTCTGTTGTTGGAGAAGAGAGAAAGCGTAGTATTCTTGAAAAAGTAGAGTTTAAGGGAAAAGTGAAGGTTTCAGAGTTAGCAAGTGAGTTCTCCGTATCAACGGAAACCATTCGAAGATATTTAGAAGAGCTTGATCGGGAAAAGAAATTGAAGAAAGTATATGGGGGAGCGGTCCAACTTCCAGGAGCTGGTATCGAACCACCTATGCTAGAAAGAGAAATGCTACATATTGAAGAAAAGAAAAGAATCGGCTATAAAGCAGCAACTTTTGTAGAAGATGGTGATGTAATTGTTATCGATGATGGGAGTACGCCACTCCAAATGGTTCCTTATCTCGTTCATCGGAAAAACTTAACTGTCGTGACGAGCTCATTTCCTGTTGCAACTCAATTAATTTCTTCTATAAATAAAAAAATGTTTGATGGTGAAGTATTGTTTATTGGAGGAAAGGTGTCTCCAAAACATTGTCGTGTATCAGGTTCTATTTCGCAGCAAGCCATTCGTCAGTTTCATTTTCATAAGGCATTTATTTCAAGTGATGGATTGTTACCTGGCTTTGGGGTCTCGAGTTTTGAATTGGAAAAAGCTAAGTTATCAGAAGCGATGATTCAATTAGCGGAGAAGACATTTATTTTATGTGATCATACAAAACTTGGGGTAAAAGGAAATTATCGAATTGCTGGTTTGTCTAATATAGAGCACATAATTTGCGATAAAAAAATGCCGCATAGTTTTGAAGAATTTATTACAAAAAATAATATTTGTTGGACGATTAGTTAAATATAGGTTTGTCGTTCTAGAAGGGTATATAAAGTGAAACTTTAATCAGTGGGAGTTTTCTTCATCCCCACCGATTATTAACACGACCAATCGAGCTCTTCCTGTCCATTCATGCGGGATAAATTCAAATTAAAAAACTGATATCCCTCCTTCTTTTAGGTGTGAGAGAGGGTTCAGCTATGCATAGAAGCGTTTTTTAGCCCCATGCCAGGTGAGCGATCACTTTTTTGTTCTTCATAGCAGTGACTTATATGTTGAAGAAGCAAAATGGATGTATATAGTTGTGAAAGAGAATTGAAAAAGTTTTGTATCAGTGCAAAAAATGGACACATTTTTCAATTTCCTTCATATAATTTACCAATAGAAAGAAAGTTGACTGAAGGAAAGAAGGGGAAGAGGTGTCGGAACGCTTGCATAATAAACTTATATTGTATGCGAATATATTACAAAAGCTCGGCGTTATTACTGAACGGGAAAAGAGTGAGATGCTTCAAATAGTGAACAAAAAAGCTCTGTGAAAGAGCTTTTTTGTCGTGTAATCTGCGCCTAATTTTCAAGTGGAATGGAGAAATCATATTGACAAAAAGAGTTTCTCATGTGATAATTCAATTAAATTTTTAGAATAATCAAAAAATAATTTTTACATAGAAGTGGTTGAACCACTAAAGTGATATTCTCATGGGGGTGACGAAATGTTATTTTTTTTAAAGAAGTGGAAAGAGTTGAGAGATGTAAAAATGGAATTAGCTCTTCGTGATTGGTTTTATGGTACAAAAATTAGTTTATCTATGCGGACATCACAAGAACCGTTAACATTTTTAGTAAATATTGAAGGAAGAGATAAAGGGTTATTTGCAGAAGAAGATTTTATTGTAGTAAATAGTATGTGCGAGCCTGTATTTGCAAATGATGAAAAACCAGCAGTTGAATCGTTTATGCATGCGGATATTTATAAAAAAGGTAATGCGGAGTGTATTTTGCAAGTTCAAACTGTAGATAGTCATTTAATGTCAGAGCTATATGGAAAAGACGGAGAAGTGACATTTGAAAAACGTACTGTAGAACGTGTTTTTGGAAAAGAAGGAATTAAAGAGATTACAATTCCAATTGTAGAAAATGAAAAGAAGTTTGCTGATTTATTAGAGAATCATGTCCCTAATTTTATAGAAGGTGGCGGTGCTGTACTTGTTCATAACTATGGAATGCTTGTATGGGGAAACTCACCAGAAGAGACGAAAAAGTGGCTAGAGGGGTTAGAGTATTTAATGAATTATCATGTGAAATTATTGATGATTAAAGGAAATAAGAGTTCAGTTATATAAAAAGAACAATTCGTTACGCGAAAACCTATAAATGAAAGCGTTTTAAAAATTAATTTCACTCATAAAATATGGGTCTCCTTATTATATATAGATTACATATCGTCATGTGAGGAGGAACGTATTTTGCGAGTTAAATATCATTTTCTGCTGAAACAACAGGTGACATTTTGTAAGGAAAATGATTCAGGGGAACAGGCGTTAAACATTATGAACGAGCAGGGATATAGAGCGATTCCTGTGCTTGCAGAAGATGAGAAGGAATTTAAAGGAATCATTTATAAAGTAGATATTTTAGAACGTAAATGTAATGAAGGATTAGACGATATATATGTGAAAGATATCGTGGAAAATAAATCTGCATTTATTTTTGAAAGGGATTCTTTTTTTCGAGCTTTTTATGTAATTAGGCGTCTTCCATTTTTAGCTGTATTGAATGAGTACAATGAATTTGTTGGTATTTTAACACATTCTAATATATTTGATGTCATTGAAGATTCATTTGGGATGCAAACAGGCGGTTATATAATAACAATCGCGACGCAAGATTGTAAGGGGACAATTAAGGAGTTAGGAACGCTCTTCAAGTCTTATCATATTGGTGGGTTATTTACATTAGACAATGGTGATCGATATATACGCCGTGTAATTGTAAATATTACAGACGATTTAAGCGACAAAGCACTAGAAACATTAATTGCAAAAATAGAGAAAAAAGGATTTCGCGTTAGTCATGTCGATTGTATATAAGATTTATGACACATGGAGGTCAGAGCAGTATGAAAAATAGAGAGCAGCTATATAGCTGCTCTCTATTTTTGTTTGGAAACAGGTGGTGGTGAGAGTACAAGGTCGGATAAGAAAATAAAGTCTGCATGTTCACGTACTTTTGGAATGGAGGATTCAATAACACGAGAAGTAATTTCCCCAGGAGGACCGACATGTCCAATTGCAACTACTACGGGTTTTTCTTTAATTCTTTGTATAAGTAACTGTGCTTGTTTTGTAATGTGAGATGCTGTATAAACATCATCAAAGAATAGTTGATTTTCTACAATAGGAACGCCTAATTCTTTACCGATTTTTGGTACTACGCTATTAGGATTGGTTTTACTATCCAAATAAAAAAGTCCGTGCTTTTTACATACTGATAGTATGATTCGCATGATTCGTTCATCAGCTGTTACTTTAGAGCCCATATGATTGTTCATCCCAATTGCATGTGGTATTTCCTTGATTGCTTGTTCAATCCGATTTTCAATTTCACGATCACTTAAATTAGTTGTAATGGCATTAGGTCCGAGCCATTCTTTCTTTCCTTTGATAGGCTCCATTGGCATATGAATAATAACTTCATGTCCTTTTTGGTGTGCGGCTACCGCATCTTGTTTTGAAGATGGAAGAAAAGGCATAACGGCTACAGTAAGTGGTATGGGAAGTGATAGCATTCTTTCCGTTCCCTTCATATTATTTCCAAAGTCATCGATGACAATGGCAACTTTATTAGTATGAGCATATGTTTGAAGAGGAAATATGACAATAGATAATGAAATGAAAACAATAATGATTTGTTTGCGCATATAAGAAATTCCTTTCTGATTGAGTGATTTGTTATAAATAAAGCTCCATTAGGTTTCTAGTTAGTGAAACCTGCATGAATTGGCAGTAAAAGCTCCATTAGTAAGGGTTAATCATCGGCGGAGGATGAAGAAAATCTCACTGATTAAAGTTTCACTTTATTGTTTTCTAATAAAATAAGGTTGCTGTTTTATTTGTGAAGATGGGAACGCAAATCTATAATTATGATTTGCGTTTTCTATATAAATTAAACGAGAAAAATGTCGAAGTAATGTGAAATAAAAATTTAAAAGTCGAGTTTATCTGTTGATTATAAAAAATAACATGAAAAAAATGTCTATTATTGCGAATGTATTTACAAAGATAGAATAATTTGTAATAATTCTCAAAGTGAGGATAAAGATTTGTAAATTACAGGGAGAAAATGTTAAAATTTCTGAGTATTCCAATTCAAATGCAATATACATTTGTAGATTAAATGCATGGAGTAAAAATGAAGTAGAGAGTATGGAAGAATAATGAGGGGGATATGGATGTTTACAGCAAAACGGAAGTACACAATGGAAAAACTTTCGCGTGATATTCGTATGAAACGTGAAGAAATGATTCATTTAGGTTTAACAAACGGATTAAACAGTACCGAAACAATTCAAGTGAGTCAAGAATTGGACAAGCTTATTTTGCAGTATCAACGCTATAAAGAACAACAAACACCAAGATGGTTAACATTTATGAAGATACCCTTTTTTCAAATAGAATATGAAGGGAAATCAAGTGCTTTTTGGAGAATGTTTGTGACTGCTTTTATGAAATAAACATAATTACCCTCTGTAGAGAAGGTTAATTATGCTGAAACTAATGGGAGCTTTATATGGACAGTTGTTCCTTTATTTTCTTTGCTATCAAGCACAATTTGTCCATTATACATTTCTATAATTCGTTTGCATATGACAAGACCTGTTCTGGTATCTTTATTGGTAAAGAACGGATGAAAGAGGTGTTTTTGAATATGCTTTGGAATACCTTTTCCTGTGTCAATAATGTGTAATTGTGCGTGCTCTTCATTACTGGTTACCTGAATTGTTAATGTACCACCAGATGACATAGCTTCAATTGCATTTTTTGTAATATTTAAAACCACTTGTTTCATATGATCTTTTGAACAACGGATATGAACAGGATAATCTGGTAACTGCAAGATAAATATAATATTATGTAAATTCGCTTCCAACTGAATAATAAATGCTATCTCTTTGATAATATCTCGTACATCATACTTTTTTAATAATCGCTGTTGGTTTGCCGAGAATCATAAATTCGCTAACAATTTCATTAATACATTCTATTTCTTGTCCAATAACAAAATAATAAAATTGGTCTTGTTCTTGCGTATATTTTTCCTTTAAAAGTGTTACAAGATCTTTCATTCCGGTAAGAGGATTACGGATTTTGTGAGCTGTACTAGCTGCGAAAATACCAACTAATTCAACTTTTTGTATTTCATTTTGTTGTCTCTCCAATTTTGTTTGTCGTTTCAGCAAAATATATTGAACAAGTAAAAATAATATAGTCCAGAAAAATGCTTGTCTTTTTCATCGGTGTCGTGTAATATCTGCTGAATTTCGTTCGTATTTTCTGTTTCTATATTTACGACCATAGCAAGCATCTCTAATGCGGAAATAGCTTCACCAATATGATCTAAGTAGCCTCTTATGAGCAGCTTGTTTGTTTTCTTTTTGCATTTGGTAGGTGTGATAAGCATAGAAAGCCGCACTGATTCCAAACGTTGGTAATATAACAAGTAGTATATAAAAAGCTATGCTACGTAAATTCCCGTTCAAAGTTGTTACTTCTTCTTTTTTATTATCATTATATATAAACTGTGTTAAAATTGTCATGTTTTTATTTAATGTGTGATTGTTAGTATGGAGGAAGAGTAAAACTGAGAAGTGATTGAGCGATCACTGGGAGATAAAGGGGAAATATCGCCACCAATTTTGCTTTAGGGGTAACCTTTTTATTCGATAGATCGTCTCGAATTCTTGTGAATTTAAGTGAAGGGTTGAAATCGTATGAAATCGAATGATGAGCGAGAAGATATTTCTCAATCTTTAAAATTGTTTATTGCACTATCGCGTGTGCACCGTTTTGTTATGGATACTACAAATAAATCAATACAAAGTAACGGACTAAATCCAACTGAGTTTGCCGTATTGGAATTGCTCTATCATAAAGGAAGCCAGCCACTTCAACAAATTGGAGAGCGTATTTTAATTGCAAGTGGTAGTATTACTTATGTTGTCGATAAATTAGAAAAAAAGGGGCTTGTAAAACGAATTCCATGCCCGAATGATCGCCGTGTTATATATGCGCAGTTAACAGAAGAAGGAGAAGCATTTATCGCTTCTATTTTTCCGAATCATGAAAAAGTTATACATCATTCCTTTGAAATGTTAACAAATGAGGAGCAGGATGAATTGTTATCTTTACTTAAAAAAGTTGGGAAATATGAAAGATGATATATGTAAGTACAAATGAAAAACTAACAGAAAATTGTTCTTTTTTGATGAGAGAGAGTGTCCAACCATGCGTAGAAGGAGCTCCATGCCAAGTGAAAATAAAAGGGGAAAATGAATGCAGGTCATCCTTTGTTATGCGGGGCAGGGAAATTATATGTTGAAAAATCAAAATGAATGTATATAACATGTTAAAAAAGTTTTTGATGTAAAATGATCAAAGGCTTTTTTGTTTGTCGTGCTATTTACGGACGGAGAGAAGGGAAGAAGATAGGGGGGAATTCCCACGAATAGAGAAGTTTTACTCTATTTTGTATCTATATAGGTAGTAATAGAGTTGAGTTGCTGTTCTACAAAAAGTATAGAAAGCATGGTACAGTTTCTAACGGCTTTTGTTGAAGAATAAAAGGAGATTTAGAAAAGGAAATGGAATTATAGTAAAGGTATATATAATTGAGAGGAGACTTATTCATGTCATTTAAGAATTATGAATATAAACGCCCAAATACAGAAGAATTACAAGAAAAATTTACTGCAGCTTTAAAACGATTTGAAGATGCAAAAACACTAGAAGCGCAAAAACAAGTTATTCATGATATTAATGAGATTCGCAATGACTTTGGTACAATGGGAAATATTTGTTACATTCGTCACTCTGTCGATACAACAGATGTTTTTTATAAGGAAGAACAAGATTTCTTTGATGAATATTCTCCGATTGTACAAGGCTATACAACGAAATACTATAAAGCATTGATAAATTCCCCGTTACGCGATGAATTAGAGGCTTATTATGGAAAACAGTTATTTGCTTTGGCAGAATGTGATTTGAAAACATATTCAGATGAAATTGTGAAAGATTTGCAATTGGAAAATAAATTATCTTCGCAATATACACAACTTTTAGCAGCTGCAAAAATTGATTTTGAAGGAGAAGAGAGAACGCTATCACAGCTCGGACCTTTTATGCAACATACAAATAGGGATATGCGTAAAAGAGCAAGTGAAGCTTATTATGGCTTTTTAGCTGATCACGAAGAAGAGTTAGATCGTATTTACGATGACCTTGTAAAAGTAAGAACGAAGATTGCCAAAATACTTGGTTTTCAAAACTTTGTTGAACTTGGTTACGCAAGAATGTATCGTACAGACTATAATGCGGAAATGGTGGCAAATTATCGTAAACAAGTATTAGATTACATCGTTCCAGTTGCAACAGAATTACGAAATAGACAAAAGGCACGCATCGGTGTCGAAAAGCTAGCTTACTATGATGAGAATTTTGAATATGCAACAGGCAATCCGACTCCAAAGGGAGATGCAGAATGGATTATTAATCATGGAAAAACGATGTACAAAGAATTATCAAATGAAACTGATGAATTCTTTAACTTCATGTTAGATAATGAATTATTAGATTTAGTCGCGAAAAAAGGAAAAGCTGGCGGCGGTTATTGTACATACATTGAAAATTATAAAGCTCCGTTTATTTTCTCGAATTTTAATGGAACATCAGGTGATATTGATGTGCTAACACACGAAGCGGGTCATGCATTTCAAGTATATGAGAGCCGTAAGTTTGAAATCCCAGAGTATAATTGGCCAACGTATGAAGCGTGTGAAATTCATTCCATGAGTATGGAATTTTTCACATGGCCATGGATGAAACTGTTCTTTAAGGAAGATGCGGATAAATATTATTTCTCTCATTTAAGTTCAGCTCTTCTATTTTTACCATACGGTGTATCGGTTGATGAATATCAACATTATGTATATGAAAATCCAGAAGCATCTCCAGAAGAGCGTAAAACGGCATGGCGTAATATTGAAAGAAAGTACTTACCACACCGGGACTATGAAGATAATGACTATTTAGAACGTGGTGGCTTCTGGCAACGCCAAGGGCATATTTATAACTCACCTTTTTACTATATTGATTATACATTGGCTCAAATTTGTGCGCTGCAATTTTGGAAGCGAGCAAGAGACAATAGACAAGAAGCATGGGAAGACTATGTGAACCTTTGTCAGCAAGGAGGAAGTAAATCTTTCCTAGATTTAGTGGAGGTAGCAAATTTAACATCGCCATTTGCTGATGGATGTGTTCAGGGAGTAATCAATGAGATTCAAACGTGGTTACATGCTGTAGATGACACAAAATTGTAAAAATAACCCTTCGTTTTTGCCTATTTTGTAATCGACACATTCACAAAATAATGAGATAATATAAGAAAATTCAGAATTATCCAAAGGGGTGTTTCTAAAGTAGAAGCGCCTCTTTTTACCAAAAAAGAGGGGGGAGAATTATGCTTCAATCTAATATGAATATTGGTTTGGAAACTTTACTGCAATCTTTACAATCTACAAGAAACACACTCTTATCAGAAATCGAGATGTTAAATGACACGGAAGTGAATGTAAAACCGCGCCGTGATAAATGGAGTATTATTCAAATTTTGCATCATCTACATTTAGTTGAACAATCCGTTACATCATCCCTTGTGTATGCTTTGCAGAAAAAAGACAAAAAAGTAGTGCCACTTAAAGATCTCCAACTTACTCTTGATCGAACACACAAACGAGAAGCTCCTCAACAAATGCAACCAACAGAAACATTAGTGAAAAAACAACAAGGAATTCAGCTGCTTGAACATTCACGAGCAGATTTATTGCATACACTGCATAGTATTGTGGACGAAAAAGAATTGTTTGAAAATTCATTGAAACATCCTGTGTTTCAGGAGCTTAATCTATATCAATGGGTTCAATTCCTTGATTTACATGAACAGCGCCACCTTACACAGTTAAAAGAAGCAAAATATGCGATTTTGCAAAGATAAAGAAAAATTTCCATTCATATGAGAACTATATTTAATAAACAAGGGAAGCGAGGCAGTAGTTAACTCGCTTCTTTTATTTCGTTATTCGTGAGCAATAATCTTCCCTCAAAATTCAGGAAAAGAAGCTAGCGGGAGATAATCACTCATATAATCCAGATTTGTGAGGAGTAATTATCAGTGGAAGATGAAACTAGATTGATGCATATTTTTATCTCTGGTTTTGGAATAATACATAAAGAGAGCATTTAAAGGAGTTGAAAGCATGTCACACAAAAAGAAAGAGCAAGAGCGTAGTTGGAAGGCACGAAAAGAAAATCAAAAACCACATGGGAAAGTAAAGACTTTCGCAGAACTTGTGGATGAAGTGGAAAAAACGTGATGAGATCATCACGTTTTTTGTATGAGTGGGAAAGTTAATAGGAAACTTGTACCAATGTCTTTTTCACTTGTAATATCGATTTTTCCACCCATTGCTTTTACGATGCTGAATACGACCATCATGCCAAGTCCAGTTCCTTTTTCTTTCGTTGAATAGAAAGGGGCACCAAGACGTTTTATTTGTTCTGGATTCATGCCAATACCAGTATCTTTTATGGATAATTGTATCTGTTTATTGTTAGGGGTTAAGGTGAGAATAAGATCCCCTCCTTTTGGCATGGCTTCAATACAATTTTTTAAAATGTTTAACAAGCATTGATTAAATTTCTGTTTTTCGCCAGCAATATGAAATACCTTGCTTTGTTTTGTATAGGCTATTCGGACGTTTGTTAGATTAGCGAGCGGAGTAATGAGAGATACTGCATGAAGTAATTCATCTTCTATTTGTAAAATTTGTTCTTTTTCAATACTTGGTTTTGCAAATGTTAGGTAATCTGTAAGTACGTGATTTGCTTGTTCAATACCATGTATGGCAATTTCTATATACAATTTTCGATCTTTTTCCGAGTATTCTTCAGATTGTAGGAGCTGTAAAAAACCTTTTGTTGAAGTTAAAGGATTGCGAACTTCATGAGAGATAGAGGCAGCCATTTCTCCAATAAGGTGAAATTTTTCAGCGTTAATCAGCTCTTCTTGTAAGCGAATTTGTAATTGTAGTACGTTTAGTAAATAAAGAATAAGAATGGTACCAATAATGGTACATAGTTCATACACAATAACATGAGGAAGGTAATACTCAGCGCTAGGAACTTCGACAAGAAAAAAAGGAACCCAACTAAATACATATACAGAACTATATAAAATAGCGAGTATTACTTTTACCTGATTACTTCCTCTCCGAAAGAGTTTGTATGTAGCAAGGAGAATAATATATAGGAAAATAGAAGCGATAATGGATGGGAAAACCCCAAGGCCTCCTAATAAGAAACGGTATAGGTTTAATACGGCTAAAATTGATCCTCCAGCAATAGGTCCTCCTGTTAATGTACCAACAATTAATACAATATGACGCATATCAAATTGAAATCCATTGTCCATTTTTGCTGCAAATGAAATGCAAAGAATGGTAGCTGAGCTACAAAATAATATAAATACCGTTGAATTTAATTTAGGTGAATGTTTCCCTTTCTGGTTCCAAAATAAGTGATACATGAGCATCATAACGAGAATCGATAGTATATTTAAAAAGAGGTAAATAATAAAAAGTTTCAGGATTGTGCCTCCTTCCGATTTTCATATATACGGTGTTAATTAAGTATAATCATACTATTAAAATACAAGAAAATGAATCTTAATTTCGCCAAAAAACAGAAAAATCAGAAGTTTTCCTGAGGGAGATACAGTATGTTACAATATGTGTTGTCAATGAAAGAAGAAATTCCATGTATAACATGGGAGAGGTTCGCGAACTCCCTCTATAAAAAACTATGGAAACAACAATATCCTTAGGTATTGTTTTGTTTTTTTATTGTGACAGTTCAAGAACGTTCTTTCTTCTTATTCGTATTAGAGAAGGAGAATGAGTGAGATGAAAAAGGAAAAAGCAGTTGTCGTTTTTAGCGGTGGCCAGGATAGTACAACATGTTTATTTTGGGCAATGCAGCAGTTCGCGGAAGTGGAAGCTGTGACGTTTAATTATAACCAGCGTCATAAGTTGGAAATTGATTGTGCAGCTGATATTGCGAAAGAACTCGGAATTAAACATACAGTACTTGATATGAGTCTATTAAATCAACTTGCTCCAAATGCGTTAACGAGAACGGATATGGAGATTACACATGAAGATGGTGAATTACCATCAACATTTGTAGATGGACGAAATTTATTATTCTTATCATTTGCAGCTGTGTTAGCAAAGCAAGTTGGAGCACGTCATATTGTAACTGGCGTATGTGAAACAGATTTTAGCGGTTATCCTGATTGCCGTGATGTATTTGTGAAATCGTTAAACGTTACTTTGAATTTATCTATGGATTATCCATTTGTTATTCATACACCACTTATGTGGATTGATAAAGCGGAAACATGGAAGTTATCAGATGAACTTGGTGCATTCGAGTTTGTTAGAGAAAAGACGTTAACATGTTATAACGGAATAATCGGTGATGGTTGCGGTGAATGTCCAGCTTGTAAACTTCGTAAAGCAGGTTTAGATACGTACCTACAAGAACGCGAAGGAGCGAATGTATAATGGAGCAGAATTTTTTTGGATTTCGCATCGTAGAAAATTTACAAAAAATAGATAAGGACATTCAGCGTGAACAACTGAAATATCATAATAAACGAGTGATGGTAAGTAAGGAATTTACATTTGATGCAGCGCATCATCTGCACTGTTATGAAGGGAAATGTAAAAATTTACACGGTCACACATACAAAGTTGTTTTTGGAATTAGCGGTTATGTAAATGAGATTGGACTTGCTATTGACTTTGGAGATATAAAAGAAATTTGGAAAAATGAAATAGAAATTTATTTGGATCATCGTTATTTAAATGAAACTTTACCATCGATGAATACGACGGCTGAAAACATGGTCGTTTGGATTTATGAAAAGATGGAAGAAGCACTACAAAAAGAGGAACGCGCCCATGAATATAAGGGAGCACGTGTTGAATTTGTTCGTCTATTTGAAACGCCAACAAGTTATGCAGAAGTAAGACGGGAGTGGATGATCGGTGAGTAAAATTCCTGTTTTGGAAATTTTCGGACCGACCATTCAAGGTGAAGGAATGGTTGTCGGGCAGAAGACGATGTTTATTCGTACAGCAGGTTGTGACTATAGCTGCACGTGGTGTGATTCCTCTTTTACATGGGATGGATCCGCAAAAGAGCAAATTAGACAAATGACTCCAGAAGAAATTTGGAGTGAACTTGTTGAAATTGGTGGAGAAAACTTTTCACATGTAACCATTTCAGGTGGGAATCCAGTCTTATTGAAAAATTTAGCTGGTTTTCTGTCTTTATTACAAGAAAAGAAAATTCGCACCGCAATTGAAACACAAGGAAGTAAGTGGCAGGAATGGTTGCTTCACATTGATGAAATAACCATCTCACCAAAACCGCCAAGCTCACAGATGAAAACAGATTTTATCATGTTAGATTCTGTTATTGAAAGATTAGCAGGAAAAGATTTTAGTTTAAAAGTCGTTGTGTTTGATGATCATGATTTTGAATATGCGATAAAGGTACATGAGCGTTATCCTCACGTACCATTTTTCTTACAAGTTGGAAATAATGATACCAAAACAGTGGACGATGCGATGCTTATTAGGAATTTATTACAAAAATATGAATGGCTCATCGAAAAAGCTGTTCAATGTAAAGAGATGAATGATGCAAAAGTATTACCTCAGCTTCATGCGTTAGTATGGGGAAATAAGCGAGGCGTATAAGAAACTCTTACGAATCTAATTGAATTGAAGGGACGTATAAAGAATGGCAGGAAGATTAGACGAAGATTTAAAAGATGTAACGTTACTTGGAAATCAAAATACAAAATATTTATTTGAATATAGTCCGGACATTTTAGAGACATTTGATAACAATCATCCAAACCGTGATTATTTTGTGAAATTCAATTGTCCTGAATTTACAAGCTTATGTCCAAAAACAGGACAACCAGATTTTGCAACGATTTATATTAGTTATATTCCAGAACAAAAAATGGTTGAAAGTAAATCTTTAAAGTTATATTTATTTAGTTTCCGTAATCATGGTGATTTTCATGAAGATTGTATGAATGTTATTATGAATGATTTAATTAAATTAATGGACCCACGTTATATTGAAGTGTGGGGGAAATTTACACCACGTGGTGGTATCTCAATTGATCCATATTGCAACTACGGTCGCCCTGGTACGAAATATGAGCAAATGGCTGAATATCGTATGATGAATCATGATCTATACCCTGAAACAATCGATAATCGCTAATGAAAAAAGGATCTGTATGTATCGTACGGATCCTTTTTTTCTATTATATTATGCATGTTGATTAATAACTTTATAGTTTTTATGATTTACAACTGTAAGAGGTTCCATATCTAGTTCTCTAAAATTCTCCATGATTGTTATATCGACAATAACGGAGTTTTTATTCACTTTTTGAACACGGCCGTGCATTCCACCTTTAAATTCGATAAGATCTCCAGCTTTTGCGATTTCCATTTCCATAAGCAACTCTCCTTGTTACAGTTTTGCCAAAAAAAGAACAAGTTCGTTCTTTTTTATTTCCCTTTATTTTGAACTATATTCCCCTGTTTGTAAATGTTTCCATGAAATAATTTCAAAAAATAGTAATTTTTTTGTAAGATTTGTATGAAACATTTTCCGTATTTTAGGCTATCCATTTGTGAAAAGTGCTTATATTACAATATAAGGGTATAATAGGTGAGGGGCGGTAAAATGGTATTTGAAATTGTCGGAAGTTTTATAGCATTTTTGTTATTTTTATTCTCACATAAACAATTAAAGATGATACGTATGCATGAGACACGTACATATTTTGCTGGGTTAGATGGTGTGCATGCTTCTATTACTCATGAGAGCGGTACAGATATGTAAGGAAGTATGCCTTTCTCTTTCTCCATGGTATGATGACAATAAGAAAAAGCACATAATAATATAGGTGATGAGCGGTGAATGGAGAGTGGAGAAGATGCGAATTTCTTTTATTCGTCACGGTCGCTTAAATAATGTTACAGAATTAATGACAGTATCATCGTTCCGCAAATGGATGGAGCGATACGATTTAGCTAGTATGGAAAAAAATACGGACATACCAATTGATACAATTGAAGCAATTGAATCTGCGAAGCTTATTGTAACGAGTAATCAAAAACGTGCGGTACAGTCAGCTGCAGAATTAACGAATTCTCTTTCTTTTACACAAAGTGCTCTTTTTCGAGAGGCAGAAGTACCATCTAGCTTCTATATTCCGAAATGGGTGAAGTGCAAACCCGCAGTGTGGATATTCATTGGGCGCACAGTATGGATAGTTGGATATTCTAAAGGTGTGGAGTCTTATCGTGAAGCGCAAGAAAGAGCAAGACAAGCAGCTGATACATTAGTTGGATATGCGTTAGTACATGGGCATATCGCACTTGTAGGGCATAGTTATTTTAATGCGATGATTGGGTATGAATTACGTACTAGAGGATGGTCTGGTCCTCCTATTTTTCATAGGAAGCCATGGAGTTGTACAGAATATACATTTCGTGAAGCGATGAATGGAAATATATTAAGTACCAATTTAACATAAAAGCACACGATTACAATAAAGAATCGTGTGCTTTTTTTAAGAAACGAAAGCTTTTTTATATAATGGCTTCACTAAATGAGCATATGGCTCTCCAACAAGCATAACTGTTTTATCCTCTTGGTAACCAAGTCTTTTATATAAAGAGAAAGCTCGCTCGTTTTCTAAATTTACAAGTAATGCGATTTTCTCATAACCTTTTTCATAGGCATCATTTTCTACTGCTTGAATCAACCTTGAACCTATTCCTCTTCCACTATATGTGCTTGAAACGGACAAAGTGTCAATATAATATTCATCGAGTTCTGCTTCTTTTTCTAACGTAATCGTTGAATCTTGATGGATTTTTCGTAAGTGTTTTACAATTGGAGTATCTAGTTGCTTGGCATGACTGCCGTGATAGGCTACGATGATTCCAACTGCTTGTCCATTTTGTTCTTCAACGAAACAGTTCTCGTAGCTAAGTCGATTTTCTTTTTTTGAAAACCAAGTTTCAAGCCCTGTCAAGACTTCTGTTTCTGTTCTCCCACCTGTGATTTTTTCAGCAATTTCATGCAGAGCGTTATACAATAAAGGAGATATTGCCTTCGCATCTGTCTTTTTTGCTTTCCGAATCATATTATCCCTCCTAGTTGTCATTCTTATTGTAACATAAAATAAAGTTTCAATCAGTGATTCAATAATTTCTTGAATTTTATAGGATAAGCTTGAAAATCGAATGGATTCAGAAAAGGGGAACCGTTATGGTAGTATATGATGTTTGCTGTGAATGTAAGAAATTTAACATTGTCGACTTGTGGAAGATAGGATAAAATATTGCAGAGAGGTGAAATACATGGATAAACAATTAGCAAATACAATTTTAGATCAACTGAAAAATGGAGAGATAGAAGAGTATATTGTAACTAAGAATGTATTTTATACGTTTCGTGAGGTTGTAGTAAATCGAGAGGATTTTAAACATTTCAGTGGGAATGCACAACGCGGCGGGAAAATTATTTATACATATATAGAAACACCGCGTTCTTAATAGAAGGAAAAGGAGAGGGGAATTATGGGAGAGTTTAAACAAGGTATTTTACCGCACTGGGACTATATGTGGAAAGATGGCGCTGGAAACCGGCTTGTAGGAATGGTTATGTTTCCAGAGAAACGGAAACGTACAAAAGAAGTTATAGAGAAATTGAAAGTAGCATATGAGCAAGAAACCAAAATTCGAGCAACTGTGAAACTCCTGCATATGAAACAATATGTGGAGGGAATGGTTGTATATTTTGACGAAGAAGCACCAGTGTTTACAATGCAAGATAAAGACGAGAATTTTCATCATTTATTCATAAAGGATATTTTACGTATTGAACATTGGGAATGAGTGATGCTCTGTTTGCAGTCTTTTTTAAATTCTCATTACACTAACAAATAAATTGGAGTGCCATCATAATTATCCTTTTCATTATAATGATATTTTTTATTGTGTAACAAAAAAGAAAGTATATGTATTCAAATAAATAACTGTTTAATCCACAAGGAGGAGAATTTCTTATTTGTGTGATCTAAATAATGTGTAACCGGTTTCGAGCAGATTACAATTTAAAGTCTGTTCTTTTTTGTGTGATGCTGGAGAAATATATTTCTCCAGCATTTACTGTTTTTTGACAAAACAGATTGATAACATTTTTGTAAATATGGTTAAATTCGTTGACAACTTTTTTGAAAAGCACTTTATTGACATGAGTTTTAGAATGTTGTTTCATAGTCTTTGTATTGAAAAAAACGGCTCGTGATGTCGAAAAGTAAAAGTTAAAAAAAGAAAGAATTTATACATATATCTTGTGTCTTGTTTCGAAACATAATACAATATATAGGGAAAACATGAATCGGCATCAAGATATAAAAGGAAGAAAGGGAGGGTCGGAGATGTTAATTGCATATGATTCTATGACAGGAAACGTGAAGCGTTTCATTCACAAATTAAATATGCCGGCCGTTCAAATTAATGAGGATCTAGTATTAGACGAAGATTTTGTTCTTATTACTTATACAACAGGTTTTGGAAATGTGCCGGAACGTGTTTTAGAATTTTTAGAACGCAATAATGCAAATTTAAAAGGCGTATCTGCAAGTGGCAATCGCAACTGGGGAGATATGTTCGGAGCAAGTGCAGATAAAATCTCAACCAGATACGAAGTACCTATTGTATCAAAATTCGAGTTATCTGGAACAAATAATGATGTAGAATATTTTAAGGAAAGGGTGCGGGAGATTGCGACACATTGAACTGAATAATGAAATCACGCAAATGCAAGACGGTTTCTATCAGCTTCATAAAGATAAAGAAGCATTAGAAGTTTTTATGGAAGAAGCGAGAGCGAATACCGTTCATTTTGATAGCGTGGCAGAGCGAATCGAGTATATGAATGAACATGATTACTATTACAACGTTCTGGACGAGTATAAGTTGGAGGAAGTCAAAGAAGTATACAACGTTGCATACGGTGAGAACTTCAAATTCCAATCTTATATGGCGGCATCTAAGTTTTATAAGGACTATGCGTTAAAAACAAATGATCAAAAACAATACTTAGAAAGCTACGAAGATCGCGTATCAATTGTGTCATTATACTTAGGACGTGGTGATGTTAATAAAGCGAAACAATTTGCAAGCATGATCGTAAAACAAAACTATCAACCAGCGACACCAACCTTTTTAAATGCGGGAAGAAGCAGAAGAGGAGAAATGGTGTCTTGTTTCTTGTTAGAGATGGATGATAGCTTAAATTCGATCGGATTTAATATTAATACAGCGATGCAGTTATCGAAAATTGGCGGAGGAGTAGCTTTAAACTTGTCCAAACTACGCGCACGCGGAGAGCAAATTAAAGGTATCGAGAACGCAGCAAGCGGTGTGGTACCAGTTATGAAATTGCTTGAAGATTCGTTTTCATATGCGAATCAGTTGGGTTAACTTATGGCTCAACTATAAAACCGGGTCAATTGCTGGAACGCCTGAGTATATCGAGGTAGGATACTACGAAGAAATTACGTAGCGCCCCCTAAAAATCCAAGATTGCAGGAAATCAGCAGCCGAGCTCCTAAGTCTATTAGATAGGGAGAAGGTTCAACGACCAAGTGGCTATGTAGGTGACTATATAGCTCGAACCTGGCTTCTCAAACTAAGGTTGTAGGAAAGAGAAGAAGATATGGTCTGAACTCTATAGCGATATAGAGAGGGTAGCAGAAATGACTATCCCCCATATGTTTTAAAGGTATGGAGTAACAATATGCAAAGAAAAGGTGCCGGAGCAGTATATTTAAACATTTTCCATTGGGATATTATTGAATTCCTTGATACAAAAAAAATAAATGCTGATGAGAAGAGCCGTATTCAGTCTCTATCAATCGGTATTATCGTTCCAAGTAAGTTCTTTGAGCTTGCAGAGAAGAATGAACCATTCCATGTTTTTGCGCCATTTACAGTATATAAAGAGTACGGAAAACATTTAGATGATATAGATATCGACGAAATGTATGATGAACTGATGAGCAATCCAAATGTGAAGAAGAAGCCACTTGATATTAGTGCACGTGATATGCTTATTAAGATTGCAATGATTCAGCTTGAGTCTGGTTATCCATACTTAATGTTTAAATCAAATGCGAACAAACAACATCCGTTAAAGGATATTGGAACTGTGAAGATGTCAAACCTTTGTACGGAAATCTTCCAGCTACAAGAAACATCCGAAATTAACGACTACGGTACAGATGACATTATCCGTCGTGATATTAACTGTAACTTAGGATCACTAAATATTGTAAACGTTATGGAAAATAAAGAAATTCGTGAAGCGGTTCATGCAGGAATGGAAGCTTTAACGGCTGTTTCTGATATGACTATTATTCCAAACGCACCAACTGTGAAAAAAGCAAATGATGAGCTGCATTCAGTTGGACTTGGTGCAATGAACTTGCATGGATATTTAGCGAAAAATAAAATTGCTTATGAAAGTGCAGAAGCGAAAGAGTTTGTTCGTACATTCTTCATGATGTTAAACTACTACTCCATTGAAAAGAGTATGGGGATTGCAAAAGAAAAGGGCGAAACATTTAAAGACTTCGATAAGTCTGATTATGCAAACGGCACATACTTTGAAAAGTATGAAACAACAGAATATAGCCCTGTAACAGAGAAAGTACAACAGTTATTTGAAGGGATTTATATTCCAACAAAAGAAGATTGGACAAGTCTAAAAGAACAAGTTCAGGAGCATGGTCTATACAATTCATATCGTTTAGCTATTGCGCCAACACAATCCATTAGTTACGTCCAAAATGCAACTTCAAGCGTAATGCCAATCGTAAGTCAAATCGAATCAAGAACGTATGCAAATGCGACAACATATTATCCAATGCCGTATTTATCAAAAGATACATTCTGGTATTATAAATCTTCTTACGATATGAATCAGTTTAAACTAATTGATTTGATTGCAGAAATTCAAGAGCATATTGACCAAGGAATTAGTACAATTTTGTATGTAAATAGTGATATTTCTACGCGTGAGTTAGCACGTTATTATATCTATGCACATAAAAAAGGTCTGAAGAGCTTGTATTATACAAGAACACGTAAACTAAGCGTGGAAGAGTGTGTAGCTTGTACGGTTTGATGTAAAATAAGATTGAATGATAGAGTAAGACATCATGAGCAGGGTTTTTCTGACCCTGCTCATGCTTAGTTATAAAATTTAAGACGTCTAACATGCGGTTAAGTTTTCATTACAAACTGAAAGCTTTACCGCATGTTAGAAGAGCTTATTGATAGAGAAGGGGCGATTCAATGCGCGCGGTAAACTGGAACAAAAAAGAAGACGATTTTAGTTTAATGTTTTGGAAGCAAAACATCGCTCAGTTTTGGACAGAAGAAGAAATCGCAGTATCTTCTGACAAAAATACTTGGGTGCAATTATCAAAAGAAGAGCAAATTGCTTATAAACGTGTATTAGGTGGTTTAACACTTTTAGATACAAAGCAAGGTGGCGAAGGGATGCCACTTGTACTTGTTCATCTTGAGAATTTACAAGCGAAAAGTGTACTAGCTTTCATGGGTGCTATGGAAGAAGTCCATGCGAAGAGCTATAGTCATATTTTCACAACACTCGCAACAGAAGAAGAAATTGATGACATCTTTGAATGGGTAGATAGTCATCCGCTACTTGAGAAAAAAGCAGGTATTATTACAGGGTATTATCGCAAGTTATTAAAGCCACAAGTAACGAAAAAAGAATTATATATGGCTATGGTAGCAAGTGTATTCTTAGAAAGTTATTTATTCTATAGTGGATTCTTCTATCCGCTATACTTAGCAGGACAAGGAAAGTTGACTGCAAGTGGTGAAATTATTAACTTAATCATTCGTGATGAGTCAATTCACGGCGTATTCGTCGGTATTTTAGCACAACAAATCTTCGCAGAACTTTCTGCAGAAGAGCAACAAGAAGTACAAAAAGAAACACAAGAACTATTAATGGAACTGTATGAAATTGAAACTGCATATACAGAAGAAATTTATACGTCTATTGGTCTTGTTGAAGATGTAAACCGTTTTGTTCGTTACAATGCGAATAAAGGGCTTATGAACTTAGGATTAGAGCCACGCTTTGAAGAAGAAGAAATTAACCCAATCGTATTAAATGGTTTACGTACAGATACGAAAAACCATGATTTCTTCTCTGTAAAAGGGAATGGCTATGTAAAGGCAACAAATGTTGAAAAGTTATCAGATGATGATTTCGTATTTGATTTTTAATAAATAGTATTGGAAAAGCTGTCTTTCATGTGAAGGCAGCTTTTTTTGGTAGATATAGTTTACATAATGTTATTATTTCGTGATAAGTTTTTTATTTTCCGACCGATTAAAATTCTGCTTCATTTGCATGTAGTGGTATGAGGGATTGAATAAGTTATGTCAAAATGAATAGAAAATCAAACAAAACTTTAGAAAAATGATTCCACCTGTTATTTCTTTGGAGCAGGAAAAAATAGAGCTGCTCTATTAATTTTTCATCGAAGACAATGTTGGCTTAAAAATTGCATGAATATTTAAAAATAAAAGGAGGTTTTTGTGATAGGACGTATAACATGCAACGTTCATTGAAAGCGTTTTCTATTGGCTATCAATTTTCAGATGGAAATTAGAGAGAGAAAGTAGGAGGAATGATAGGTGGGAAAAGAGGTTGGTTTAAAACGTTCATTGGGACTTTGGTCAATTGTTATGCTAGGCGTCGGGTATATGACACCGATGGTGGGGTTTGATACATTTGGAATTGTTTCCGAGAAAACGGGCGGGCATGTTCCAGGGGCTTATCTGATTGCGTTAGCGGGGATGTTATTTACAGCTGCAAGCTACGGCAAAATGGTAAAGGTTTTTCCTACTGCAGGATCTGCTTATACGTATACACAAAAAACAATTAGTGCAAGGCTGGGATTTCTCGTTGGATGGTCATCGTTATTGGATTATTTGTTTTTACCAATGGTGAACGCATTATTAACGAGAATTTATATGTCGGCACTTTTTCCGAGTGTTCCAGATTGGGCATGGGTCATTGGCTTTGTTCTACTGATTACGCTTATAAATATTATTAGTGTAAATGTTACTGCAAATTTCAACACGTTCTTAGTAACATTTCAAGTGCTAGTAATGGTTGTGTTTGTTTTTCTTGTTATAAAAGGTTTAATAGCAGGAGAAGGAACCGGAGAAGTTTTTTCCATTCAGCCGTTTTTTGAATCAGATATACAAATATCACCGTTAGTTGCAGGGGCTACAATTCTTTGTTTTTCATTTTTAGGTTTTGATGCAGTAACTACCTTTTCTGAAGAAACGCCAAACGCAAAGAAGACAATTCCTCGAGCTATTTTTCTTACTGCTTTAATTGGCGGAATCTTATTCATTGTCACTACCTACTTTACACAATCCTTTTTCCCGGATGCATCCGTATTTAAAGATCAAGAATCAGCAGCTCCAGAAATTGCACTATATGTCGGAGGGAAATTGTTTCAAACTTTCTTTTTAGTAGGAACATTTATGGGTACAATCGCTTCTGGTTTAGCGTCTCATACAAGTGTATCGCGATTATTGTATGTAATGGGGCGAGATAATGTAATCCCGCAAAAGATATTTGGATACATTCATCCTCGCTGGCGAACGCCAGTATATAACATTGTTATTGTAGGAATTATTGCACTCTCAGCTATGTTTATTGATTTAGAAACAGCAGCCTCTCTCATTAACTTCGGAGCACTTATTGCTTTTACATTTGTTAATTTATCAGTTATTTCTTATTATGTGATTAAGCAAAAACGATATAAAACTGTTAAAGACTTTTTTAATTTCTTAGTTATGCCTATTTTGGGAGCTGGTACAGTAGCTGTACTCTGGTTTAACCTCAATATTCATTCGCTTATTCTTGGAATTAGCTGGGCTGCTATTGGAATCGGTTATCTTTTATATATTACGAACATGTTTCGTTCAGCACCCCCGCAAATGCATTTTGAAGAAGTACAGGAAATGTAAAATAACAAAAACATCGGGATGTATCCGGTGTTTTTTATTTTGGAGGTTTTAAAGTCATGCAAGTTTGCATAAATCATTCAACTATTCATAAGGAAGGAAAGAAAAAGTATAAGTGAGAAGGCTGAAACGGCAGGATCATCCTTCTCTTATCACTTGGCACGATTATTGCTTCCTAATACTAGTAAAAATAAATAAATGAGGTGTTATCGTGGTAATTCAATCAGAGAAGGAAGATGTAACACAATCTATTCAAGAAAAAGTTGAGGTAGAAAATCCTTTAGAGGAATTTCAGGCCATATTAAAAGAAGCACTCCGGGCTTTACGTTATCCAGAGGAAGTATTCAATTTTCTTAAAAAACCGATGCGTTTTTTAGAAGTAAGTATTCCTGTTCGGATGGATAATGGAAGAACCAAAGTATTTCAAGGGTATCGTGCTCAGCATAATGATGCAGCAGGACCGACAAAAGGTGGCATTCGGTTTCATCCAGATGTTACACCAGAGGAAGTAAAGGCGCTTGCTGGTTGGATGAGTTTGAAATGTGGAGTGACGGGGCTTCCATATGGAGGCGCGAAGGGCGGAATTATTTGTAATCCACAAGAGATGAGTTTCAGAGAACTAGAGCTACTTAGCCGTGGCTATGTAAGAGCGGTAAGCCAAATTGTTGGACCTACTAAAGATATTCCAGCTCCTGATATGTATACAAATGCGCAAATTATGGCTTGGATGCTGGATGAATATGATCATATTAGAGAATTTGATTCTCCAGGTTTTATTACTGGAAAGCCGTTAATGTTAGGAGGATCACAAGGGCGAGAAACAGCAACGTCTAAAGGAGTGTTCTATACGCTTCAATTAGTCAGTGAGCTAAAACATATTCCGCTTCAAAATATGCGAGTAATCATTCAAGGATTTGGAAACGTTGGAAGCTATTTAGCAAAATATTTATATGATGCTGGCGTGAAAGTGGTAGGAGTGTCTGATGCTTTAGGTGGTATTTATAACCCAGACGGTTTAGATGTTCCTTATTTACTAGAAAATCGAGATTCTTTTGGCGTTGTATCGAACCTCTTTAGTAAAACAATCTCTAACCAAGAGTTGTTAGAAAAAGAATGTGATGTACTCATTCCAGCTGCAATTGGAGGGGTAATTACGAAACATAATGCGGAAAAGCTTGGATGTAAGATTGTAATTGAAGCTGCAAATGGCCCAACAACAAAAGAGGCGATAACAATGTTAGAAGAGAAAGACATTTTAGTTGTTCCAGATATTTTAGCGAACTCTGGAGGAGTTATTGTTTCATATTTTGAGTGGTGTCAAAATAACCAAGGATACTATTGGACAGAGCAATATGTTGATCAATGTTTAAAAGAGAAAATTACATCTAGCTTTTTTGATGTATTCAATACTTCAAAGCGTTTCGGGGTAAATATGAAAATTGCTGCGTATATAGAAGGGATCCGTAAGATTGTAGAAGCATCACGTCTTAGAGGTTGGTTACATTTTTAATATAAAGGGAGGGAACATATGAAACTTGATATTTTACTAGAACAAATTGAAAAACAACCCATTGGTTATTACTGTATTGTGTCGAATCATCATCGATACGATATAGCAGTTGCATATTCACAGCAGTTTTTTGGAAAAGCAATGGTTACTTCTATTCAAAATGGAAGAATGATTTTATTAAGCCAAGAGGATATTGGAGAGGAGCAATACTGGGCCCCTAAGCTAGGGATTGAAGTAGAAGATGTAGAAGATTTTCAAAGCTTTTTTCATATGATTCTTCAGGAACAAATGTTGGCAGAACAATATTAATAGAATAAAAGAAGGGAATGATTTATTTTGTATTATGAGATAGTTACAAGCCCATGTTATGGAACAATTGAGAAGGTAGTTATTGATAGAGACTCCCGAATTTACGAATGGGAACCGCTGTTTTCAATTAAAAATGCGAATGGAAAAGTGGAAGTAATTAAAATAGGGTGTAGCGGGGAAGTGCAGTCTTTAGAAGTAGAAGAAGGAGATAAAGTAATTCCAGGTATGGTATTAGCATATATTCAGGAAGATATTTTAATTAGTGGGAGTGATTGATTTTAGGAGGAAGATGGAACTATTCATCTTCCTTTTTTTATTAAAGTAAGTAAAAAAGTATATTGTCAGATTAATTAAAAAAATCCGATTTTAATGATACAATACAAGTTAAGCAGTTTAAAGGAGGAGTAACAGAATGTTTTCCATTGCTCATAACAAAATTAGACCTATTGTTTCCATGTCAATCGACCAATCTGAAAAGGAATGGAATATAGATGTTGAAAATATGAAAGAATCTTTTCTGTTTCTAAAAAGGGAAGATCAATTATTTGCATACGTTCATGTTAAGGAGCTGCTATCGAGAAAGGAGCGCTTAACCACTCAAACGTTACTTTTAAATGCTGTTTCACTAGATACAATATGTCATCTTAGCAAAAATATTTCCTTAACAGCTCTCTTTCAAATTATTGGGGCACCCATTGCGATAGTGAAAAATGAAAGAGGAGAGTTAACGGGATACATAAGAAGAGAAGATGTTTTTGCAGAACTATTTAAACAAGAAAATAAAAGTGTAGATATACTGAAAATTATTTTAACTTCCATTCCAATGGGGATTTTTGTAGTAGACCGTGAAAAGAAAATTGTAAATTGTAATGAATCTGGTTTGAAGATGATTAAATCTATTCCTGAAAAAGTAATGAATGTACCAGCAGAACAGATTTTTAATGGGGAACATATAAATAATGCATTTGCAACAGGAAAAACGATTTTAAATCAATTACAAATAACAAATGAGATGGGAGTATTAGTTGACTACAGTCCTATACCAAGCTTCGATCAAAGCATCGAAGGAATGGTTATTATTGTGCAAGATTTACCGATGGTCGAGGATATGGCTATGGAAATTGAATATATAAAGGATTTAAATAAAGACTTACATGCAATCTTATCTAGCATTTATGATGAAATATTAGTGGTCAATCATAAAGGGGAATTAATCCGTTATAGTGAAACCGTTGTTAATGATTTTTGGGGAAGAGATTTGAAGGATCTTTTAGGAAAAAATCTTTTAGATTTAGAGAAACAAGGGTTATTTAGTCCATCTGTTACGCGATTAGTGTTAGAACAAAAGAAGAAGGTATCGATTGTACAAGAAACAAAAAGTGGCAGAAAGATATTAGCAGTTGGAAATCCTGTGTTTAATGAAAATGGGGAGCTTCACCGCATTATTATTGCCTCAAGAGATATTACAGAAGCAACAAGATTAAAGACGGAATTACATGAGATAAAAAAGATATCTGAACAATATAAGAAAGAGTTAGACAGCTTTAAAAGTAAAGATCGTTTTTTGAAGAAACTTATTTATTGTAGTCCGAAAATGGAGCAAATTATTAATCAAGCAAAAAAAATAGCTGACTTTTCTTCAAATGTGCTCATTACTGGAGAATCGGGTGTTGGAAAGGAAGTGATTGCACAAGCGATTCACCAACTTGGAAACAGATCTTCAAAGCCATTTTTAAAATTAAATTGCGGTGCAATCCCAGAGACATTATTAGAAAGTGAACTGTTCGGTTATACGAAGGGTGCTTTTACCGGTGCTGATAAAAATGGAAAAGAAGGATATTTTAAGCGAGCGGATCAAGGGATTTTATTTTTGGATGAGATTGGAGAAATGCCTTTACATCTGCAAGTGAAATTACTCAGAGTATTGCAAGAACAAGAGGTAATTCCGATTGGTAGCACAATACCTACGAAAATCAATGTTCAAATTATTGCCGCGACGAATAAACGTCTTGAAAAAATGGTGGAGGCTGGCACGTTTAGGGAAGATTTATTTTATCGCTTAAACGTCATTCCACTGCAAGTTCCACCGCTAAGAGAACGGATGGAAGATGTTCCGCTACTCGCGTTTCATTTTTTACAAGAGTTGAATGAGAAATATAACAAGAACTATCATTTAACTCCTGATGCACTGAATTTACTAGAGTTTTATTCATGGCCAGGGAATGTAAGAGAATTGCAGAATATGATTGAACGTTTAGTAGTATCTGCAGATGATTCAGTCATTGATGCTGAATTTGTTAGTAAATTCCTTAATCCTGGATATGATTTTAAAAAATCAAAACCATTGATCACAAGGGTTTTGCCATTACAAGAAGCACTGCATTCTGTAGAAGAACAATTAATTTTACTTGCAATGAAGCAGTATAAAACGACAACAAAGGCAGCAAAAGCTCTTGGGATAAGCCAGTCTTCTGTAAGTCGTAAATATCAAAAAATCATGAATGAAAAGGAAATAGCAATTGATACAATTTCATATTTTTAAAGGGGAAAGGGGGAGTCTACATAGACTGCCTCTTCTCTTTGGTGTAATTATGCGAAATATCATAACCTATGCAAATATGCATAATTTTGTGTAGGTTATTTAAGGAAATCATCAATTTTTGTATGGTTGCTTCGTATTTTAAATGTTGGCACAATTCTTGCTTATATAATATATGAATGATTTACAAAGGGGGACTATATACAGTGCTAGATTTAAAAATGTATCTAAACGGTGAATGGAGAGATTCTAGTAATCAAGAGAAAAGACCGATTATTAACCCTGCGAATGGCAAGGTTATCGCATATGCACCTGAAGGAACAATCGAGGATGCAAAATACGCGATTGAAGTGGCACGAGCTACTTTTGATAGCGGAATTTGGTCAGAAACATCCGCTGCGGAAAGAGCATCTTATTTATTTAAAATAGCAGATGAAATTGATAAAAATTTAAAAGAACTTGCGCAACTTGAAACAATGGACAATGGAAAAACATATCGAGAGGCAGAAGGAGATATTGGAGATGCGGCAGCCTGTTTTCGCTATTATGCGGGGCTTATTACAAAACCAGACGGACAAACGTATCATGTAGCCGATCCGATGCAAGCTATGGTAGTGAGAGAGCCAGTTGGTGTTTGTGGTTTAATAGTTCCTTGGAATTATCCGTTATTAATGAGTGTTTGGAAAATTGCACCTGCTTTAGCAGCTGGAAACACAATTGTATTTAAGCCTTCTGAGGTTACACCAATCACTGCAACAAAATTATTTGAAATAATGGAAAAAGTAGAATTGCCAAAAGGTGTTGCCAATATGGTAATGGGAGCCGGACCAATAGTAGGAAATGAGATTGCAGCAAGTAATAAAGTTGATATGATTTCTTTTACAGGTGGAACAAAAACAGGAAAGCACATTATGAGAACAGCGGCAGATAATATGAAGAAGATTTCGTTAGAACTTGGTGGGAAATCTCCAAATATTATTTTTGCAGATGCAGATTTTGAAACAGCTGTTGATTATGCGCTGTTTGGTATTTATGCAGGTACTGGACAAGTATGTTCAGCAGGATCAAGGATTCTTGTAGAAGAAAGCGTTTACGATAAATTTGTTAATTGTTTTGTAGAACGAGCGAACCAAATTAATGTTGGACCTGGTGATAATCCAGAATCAGAGATGGGGCCACTTGTAAGTCAAGAGCATATGGAAAAAGTATTACGCTATATAGAGATTGGAAAAGATGAAGGAGCAGAAATTGCTTGCGGAGGAAAGCGTATAATGGCGAATGGGAAAGGTGACGGTTTCTTTATTGAACCAACGGCCTTTGTCAATGTGAAACCTGATATGCGTATTGTACAGGAAGAAATTTTTGGACCGGTTGTAGTAATCCAGAAGTTTAAGAATGAACAAGAAGCGATTGAGCTAGCAAATGGTACAGATTACGGCTTAGCCGGAGGTGTATTTACAGTTGATGGTGCCAAAGCGATGCGTGTAATCCGCAAGCTTCGCGCAGGAATTACGTGGATTAATAGTTATCACCCAACATACAACGAAGCACCTTGGGGTGGGTATAAGCAAAGTGGTATCGGTCGTAGTTTAGGAACGTTTGGTTTAGAGGAATTTCAAGAAATTAAGCAGATTAATATAAATCTAGAAGTAGAACCAATTGGTTGGTTTGCAAATAAAAAAACTATAGAGGTGAAATAGATGGGAACGAATGTGAAAAGTAAATCAAATGAGCAAGATGTGAACAATACAAGTGTAAATGAGTATATTACGAAAGTACTGCAATTAATTGAAAAAGATAAAGTGTCCGAGGAAGAAGCAAGCTGGATTACAAAAGAAACAGTAGATGGGTTCCGTGAACATGTAAACCCAGGCTTCCTTGCATATAGAAAAACGGTAACAAAAGATGGACAGTTCGCGGCAGTAGAATGGTCTGATGAAGGGTCTTGCTTCATGGATATCAATGGTAAAAAATATATTGATTGTTTAGGTGGATTCGGGATTTATAATGTTGGACACCGTAATCCAAAAGTGGTAAAGGCTGTAACGGATCAATTAAAGCGTCAAGCATTGCATAGTCAAGACTTATTAGATCCACTTCGTGCAATTCTTGCAAAGATTTTAGCGGATATTACACCGGGAGATTTGAAATATGCATTCTTTACAAATAGCGGGACAGAAAGTGTAGAGGCAGCATTAAAACTAGCAAAAATGTATAGTGAGCGAACAACTTTTATTGCAACAACGCGCGCCTTCCATGGTAAGAGCCTTGGTTCATTATCTGGAACAGCAAAAGGAATGTTCCGTAAGCCGTTCTTACCATTAATTCCAGGCTTCCGTCACGTTCCATTTGGTGATATCGAGATGATGAGAAAAACATTTGAAACGTGTGCTTTAGTAGGAGAAGATGTTGCAGCTGTTATCTTAGAACCAATTCAAGGCGAGGGTGGTATTATTTTACCTCCAGAAAACTACTTGAAACAAGTAAGAGAACTTTGTGATGAATTCGGATCACTACTTATTTTTGATGAAGTACAAACTGGAATGGGACGCACTGGGAAAATGTTTGCTGCGGAATTATACGATGTAGTACCAGATATTATTTGTCTTGCGAAAGCATTTGGCGGAGGGGTAATGCCAGCAGGTGCAATTGTGGCGAAAGAAAAAGTATTTAAAAGTTGGTTTGATAATCCATTCATGCATACAACAACGTTTGGTGGGAACCCACTTGCATGTGCAGCTGCAATCGCAACCATTCATGTGTTATTGGAAGATAAATTACCAGAACGAGCTGCGGAAGTTGGAGAGTATTTCTTAAATGGATTGAAAAAAGCAGCGGAAGGACATGAGGACAAAGTTTTTGAAATTCGTGGTCAAGGCTTAATGATTGGGATTGAATTCCATAAAGATGAAATTGGCTATGAAGTATCGAAGGCAATGTTTGATCAAGGTATTCTTGTTGCCGGAACACTAATTAACTCAAAAACAATTCGTATTGAGCCATCGCTAACAATTAGTTATGAAGAAGTAGATACAGTAATCAATGCATTTAAATCCGTGTTATCACAAGTGAAAGCACAATAATTCTTTTACACAATAACTTTTAAATACAAGCCAGTAAAACCATCATGCCGCTTTTCTTTCTAATTGGTTTTACTGGTTTTTACTATAGGAGGATAAGAAGTGGAAGGAGCACTACAAGGGATTACAATTATTGATTTATCTCGGGTTCTTGCTGGTCCTTTTTGTACGATGATTCTTGGTGATTTAGGAGCCAAAGTGATAAAAGTTGAAAATGTAGGAAATGGTGATGATACGAGAGGGTGGGGGCCCCCTTTTGTAGGAGGAGAAAGTGCGTATTTTCTTTGTGCAAATCGTAATAAAGAATCTATTACATTAAATTTAAAATCAGAAATGGGAAAGGAAGTTTTGACAAAGCTTATTTCTCATGCGGATATCGTTGTGCAAAATTTTAAGCCTGGAACACTTGAGCGAATGGGACTTGGGTATGAAGTATTAAAAAAGATGAGGGAAGATATTATTCTCGCCTCTATTAGTGGATTTGGTCAAAGTGGTCCTACTTCCCAACTTCCTGGCTATGATTATATGATTCAAGCAATGAGTGGACTTATGAGCATAACCGGAGGTAGAGATGAAGGGCCTGCAAAAGTAGGGGTTGCCATTTCAGATGTACTCACAGGGCTTTTTACGTGTATCGGAATTTTAGCCGCTTTGCAGCACCGAAATAGAACGGGAGAAGGACAAGAAATTGATATTTCATTATTTGATTCACAGTTAGCAGCATTAGTAAATGTAGCGAGCAATTATTTATGTACAGGTGAATTACCAGAGAGACTGGGCAATCAGCATCCGAATATTGTTCCGTATCAAGTATTTGAAGCGGAGGATGGTGATCTTGTTGTTGCGGTCGGAAACGATGAGCAGTTTTATAAGTTCTGTTTGTTGTTAGATAGACAAGATTTATCCAGCCTAGAACGTTATAAAACAAATGCAGGCCGTCTTCAGCATAAAGATGAGCTCGTCAATATGATTGCAAATGAAATGAAGAAGAAAAAGAAAAAAGAATGGAAACAACTTTTGGATGAAGCGGGGATTCCAAATGGACCAATCCTTAATGTGAAAGAAGCGCTAGAAACAGAGCAGGCAGTGGCGCGAGGTATGACAATTCATATGGACCATCCGACAATCGAAAACCTTAAACTTGTAGGTTCACCACTAAAGCTTTCAAAGTCACCAGTTCAGATGCAGAAACATCCGCCACTCCATGGGGAACATACAGAAAAGATTTTGCAAAGCCTTGGATATTCACAGGAAATCATTATGGAAATGACAAAAAATCAATACATATGAGGAGGCAGTACAAATGAATTTTTCATTAACAGAAGAACAACAAAGTGTTAGAAAAGTAGTGAGATCGTTTGTGGATAATGAAATTATTCCATACATTAAAGAATGGGATGAAAAAGGACATTTTGAACAAAAAATCTTGAAGCGTTTAGCAGAATTACAATTTATGGGCGTTTGTATCCCAGAACAATATGGCGGAGTGGGCATGGATTATAATACACTAGCTATTATTTGTGAAGAATTAGAACGTGGTGATACTGCTTTTCGTACAGCTGTATCTGTACATACGGGGCTAAATAGCATGACACTTCTTCAATGGGGAACAGAAGAGCAGAAACAAAAGTATCTTGTTCCACAAGCGAAAGGTGAAAAGATTGGGGCGTTCGGTTTAACGGAACCAAATGCAGGATCAGATGTCGTTGCTATGCAGACTACAGCAGTAAAACAAGGCGATTACTACGTATTAAATGGATCTAAAACATGGATTTCGTTATGTGATGTTGCAGATCACTTCTTAATATTTGCAAAAACAAATCCGGAATTGAAGCACCGAGGTATTTCTTGTTTTATTGTAGAACGAACATTTGCAGGAGTATCAACAAAAGCAATAAAAGGAAAGCTTGGTATTAGAGCTGGAAATACAGGTGAAGTGTTTTTAGATGATGTAAAAGTACCGATAGAGAATCTCCTTGGAGAAGAAGGGGAAGGGTTTAAAATTGCTATGTCTTCATTAGATAACGGACGCTTTACAGTAGCTGCAGGTGCATGTGGACTTATTCAAGCAAGTCTGGAAGCAAGTGTAAAGTATTGTGAAGAGCGTCAAACATTCGGAAAAGAAATTGGAAAACATCAGCTTGTACAACAAATGATTGCGAAAATGTCTGTAAATCTTGAAATATCACGTTTATTGGTTTATAAAGCAGGGTGGTTGAAAAACGAAGGGAAACGTAATACGCGTGAAACGTCTTTAGCAAAATGGATCGCTTGTGACGCTGCATTTGAAGCGGCAAATGATGCAGTGCAGGTGCACGGAGCATATGGATATTCAAATGAATTTCCAGTAGAACGATATTTACGAAATGCAAAGGCTCCAGTTATTTACGAAGGAACACGTGAGATTCATACCATTATGCAAGCGGAATACGCACTTGGTTATCGCTCTGATAAGGAACTTCGTAATATGTTACCGAAGTGGCCTTTTGAAGAAAGTGAGGCAGAAATGGTAACGAAATAAAATAGGAGGGCAGTGCAACGAAGGTTGCACTGCCTTTTTTGTTATCTTTTCAACTTACAAGTATTTACATGTATTTTGTCTTAGTGTACTATTTAACTAGTACACTAAGACAAAAGGAGGGGGGAAATGAAAATTGAGTTTTCTCCTAACATACCGATTTATATTCAGGTGATGGAATACATAAAAAAAGAAATTGTAACAGGTCATTTATTACCTGGTGAAAAAATTCCTTCTGTACGCGAATTAGCGAGTGAGTTACAAGTCAATCCAAATACAATTCAGCGTACATTTCAAGAACTAGAGAGAGAATGGATCGTTGTAACACGCAGAGGAATGGGAAGATATGTAACGAGCGAAGGGGAGAAAATTATGGAGCTGCGCAAAGGTATGGCGAAAGAGTTGCTTCATTCTTTTATAAATGGAATGGATAATTTAGGATTTTCAGAAGAGGAAATTCTCTCGATTCTTCGTTCTTCATTGGAAGAGAAAAGGGAGGAGAAATGATGATGAACTTGCTCGAAATTAAGGAATTATGGAAGCGATATGGGTTAAAGGCAGTCATTCGCGATGTAAATCTAGTGATTACAGAAGGGAAAATCATTGGTCTTGTTGGCGATAACGGCAGTGGTAAGACAACATTATTAAAAATGATTGCAGGTTTGCAGCATCCTTCAGAAGGGAATATCAAAATTGCAAGAGAGAATGTAGGCTTAGAAACAAAAAAAATTGTTTCATTTATGCCAGATCGACCAGTATTTGATGAATGGATGACTGTAAAGGATGCTTTATTTTTCTATCGTGACTTTTATCCAGACTTTGATATTCAAAAGGCGGTTGATAAGGTCGCTGAATTTAAAATACCGCTGGAGGAAAAGATTACAGCTTTGTCAAAAGGAATGGTTGAGAAACTGCAGCTTATTTTAACATTTTCAAGAAAAGCGAAACTATATATATTAGATGAACCGCTTGGCGGGATTGATCCTGTTTCACGGGAGCATGTGCTAGAACTTATTTTGCAGTTTTATCGTGAGGATAGTACGATTTTAATTTCTACTCATTTAATTGGTGAAATTGAAAATATTTTTGATGAAGTTATTTTTTTGAAGGATGGAGAGATTGTACTACATGAGAATGTAGAAGAACTTCGTTTTAAAAGAGGGAAAGCGGTGACTGAATTGTTTAAGGATGTGTTTGGAAAATGAGTCAAACCCTTCGATATTTATACAATTGTAATAAAAAGAAGATATGGGCGATTTATTTTGGATTTATTACTATTTCATTAATTCTATTATTTAATATGAAGGGATGTACGGGAGTAAGGTTTTCAAGTAGACAAGATATAACATTAATCATATTTATATTCTTATTTTGTATAACTGCATTTTCTATCTTCTTACTAGCGCTTTCTTCTTTCCGACAAATAGTAAGAGGCTCTATGATTTGGTATGCAGCAATTCCATCAAAGAAATATATATACGCGAATTTGTTATTATTTGTAATCATGTTTAGCTTGTTGTCTTTAATAGGAATTGCTTTTTTACATTTTCTTTCCATAAACATATATGGGAATAAAGCAAATGGAGAGGTACAGCAAGCCATTAGTAGCTTATACAATTATGGCCTATTACACCACCTGTTCTCCCTCTTCTTATGGATTATAGATTTAGTAAGTACATTAGTTTCTCTGTATTTCATAATCATAGTTGTAAAACTATTTAATTTGAAATCTTCATTAAATAAAATGTTATTTATCGTTTTATTTGTTGTTTTCGGTGGAATTCAGTTTTTTATAACTAATATGATAGATAAAATAAATATATATGTGTTTTCGATAAAAAATGTTGGGGTAATAGATAAAAATGGCTTTTTTGAAACATCTTTTTATTTGAGTGATACTTCAAATATTTCTTATCTAATTTTTAATTTATTATCAATTTATTTATTGGTGGTAATAACAAGTCATATCATCGATAAAAAACTAGAAGTCTAAAGGGGGAACAATCATTGGGAAACGTAGTAGTAAAATTAGAGAATGTCCATAAAAAAATAGGGAAAAACGAAATTATTCGTGGTCTTTCGTTTGAGGTATGTGAAG
Organism: Bacillus sp. AFS023182; assembly: GCF_002560575.1. NCBI lineage: Bacteria > Bacillati > Bacillota > Bacilli > Caryophanales > Bacillaceae > Bacillus > Bacillus sp. AFS023182. Next base: position 81,868 of record NZ_NTRO01000020.1, read on the forward strand.
GGGAAGTATACGGATTTCTTGGTCCAAATGGGAGCGGGAAAACGACGACAATTCGGATGATGACCGGTCTTATTGCAATGACAGAAGGAGATATTACAATTTGTGGTCATAGCATTCGTACAGAACGTGAGAAGGCGTTAGAACACATTGGGGCTATTGTCGAAAATCCGGAATTATATGATTATATGACAGGGATGCAAAATGTAAAGCATTTTGCGAATATGGCAATTAAGCCGATTAGTAAAGAACGTATTACTGAAATTGTAAAACTTGTGGAGTTAGAGCATGCCATTCATAAAAAGGTAAAGACATATTCACTTGGAATGAAGCAACGTCTTGGAATTGCACAAGCACTTCTTCATAATCCGAAAGTTCTTATCCTAGATGAGCCAACAAACGGATTAGATCCAGCTGGTATTCGTCAAATTCGTGATTATTTACAACGATTAGCGAAAGAGGAAAATATCGCTGTCATCGTATCGAGTCATTTATTAAGCGAGATTGAACTGATGTGTGATCGTGTTGTTATCATTAAGAATGGTCAATTTGTACAAGCATATAACTTACATGAACAAGCGAAGAATGATGAAACGGTTGCTGTAACTTTTGAGGTGAATCAGATTCAGCGTGCAAATGAAGTGATTAAAGGTAAAGTGCAAGAAAATGTTGTTGTTGTCTCCGTAATGAAAGAAGAAATTCCGCAGATTGTGAAACAACTTGTGCATTCGGATATTCTCGTATATGGCGTTACAGTGCAAAATAAAACGTTAGAAGATGAGTTCTTAGCGATTACCGGGGGAGTGAAAGCATAATGTTAAAATTAATTCAAAATGAATTATTAAAGTTACATGCGAAAAAAGGGATGTATATATTGATAGGTGTGATTGCTACGTTAGAAATTCTTGGTGCTTTTGTAATGGTGAAATGGGGGGAAGCGAAAGATCTTAAAGGAACCTATCTAGATTATACGATGACAGATACAGGTATAGTTATTTTATTTGTAACAATCTTTGGTATTACCATTGCATCGCGAACGATTACTGATGAATTCCAAAAAGGAACAATTAAGCAGCTGTTAATTCGCCCAAGAAAAAGGATTATGATTTTATTTTCTAAATATGTTTCGGTTTTATTAACGATGCTTTTTGTTATCGTTACAGGTACCTTAATTACAATGGTTATGGGTGCAATCGTTATGGATGGTGGTAAAACAGAATTAACGCTAGGGGTATTGTTTAAAGCGCTCTCATATAAACTTGTGTCTCCATTCTTCTTTGCAACACTTTCCTTCTTCTTGGCAAATGTTTTTCGAAAATCAGTATTACCATTAATCATTGCACTGTTTCTATTCTTCTTGCAAGGAGCAATTAGCATGATGCTCATGATGTTTGTTAAAGGAGTAGCTAAGTTTGTTGTATTCTCGCATTTAGATTTAAGTATATATGATGGTAATAAACTAATTAGCGGTGGTGCTACACCACCATTTACAGAATTCACTTTTACAACATCATTACTGCTCGTACTTGCTTATTTTGTAGTGTTACTTGTTTCATCAAGCGTACTATTTCAAAAACGCGATGTATTATAAACTGCTAATATATAGGAGCAGGTAAATGGAATCAATGTAATATTTGTTACGACAACAGGTGCATAATCCTCTTTATTCCTATTATAATAATATATTTTGGGAAAATAGGTATAAAAAAACGACATTTAACATTAAAACAGAAAATCTGATAAAGAAGAAATTCCGAAAAACAGATTTCGTATTATATAGTTTAATAGATATATTATGTAAGAGTAAACTGAGAAAAATAGGAAGAATTTTGATGATATTCATATTACAATATAACTATGAATATCATCTTGGGGGTGTTTTATATTCAGTACGCATTTTCACGTATACGACTTCGAAGTTTTTTTGCATGGATGATTTTAGGGATGTTAGTAACGGTGCTGCCGCTGGACATTATGGGAGCTTCAGATAGTGTCATGGATGTTGCGGTGCAAATTTCGGTGTTTTTTGTATTTCCACTATTATGGTTATATTTTAAAACAAGAAAAAACAATATTATATTTACTAGTTTCTTTGATAAATCTTCACGATTAAACTGGAAGTTGATTGTAATTGCAACTGCAATGGGAATGATTTTTTCATTCGGTGTATCTTTTATTCAATTTTACATACTAGCACATATTTTTCCTGATTTCTTGGTTGACATGTTGAACGATAATGGTGTGATTGATATGAGCAGTATTTCTACACAGATATTCGGTGTCATTTCAGCATGTATTTTTGCACCAATCATGGAAGAAGTCATTTTTCGAGGTTTCTTCTTACAGCGTATGACGTTTAAATGGGGAATAAAACGAGCTGTGATTGTGTCCTCCCTTATTTTTGGTTTAGGTCATTTTGATATCGTTGGTGCTTTTGTATTCGGTGTTGTGATGTGCCTTCTTTACATTAAAACGAAAAATATATGGACGAATATTGCTGTTCATGCATTGAATAATTGTATTGCAACCACCATCCAATTAACGAGTGGAGAAGGAACAGACGATGCTATTTCGATTGCTGAATTACAAGGACAAAGTAATTTATGGATTGGACTTATTGTGATTCTTATCAGTTTACTATGGTTAGTACCTTTTATTCGAAAAAATTGGCGAACTGTAAAAGAAGTAGGAGTACCGTCTCTTCGTTTCATCAATGAAGATAAGGCCTCTATACCATTACAGAAAAATGAAACATATAGTCAAGTCATTGTAACAGATCGACTCATGGCGGTAGAATTGCCGGATGAAGCCGTGAATCAGTTAGCACTAGAACAGAATGATTATGTAACGGTTACGGTAGAGGATAATCAAATTATTATAAGAAAAGCAAAATAGTAATAAAAGTATAAGAAACGAAAAGGCAGCTCTCCAATATTACTAAGGAGAGCTACTATTTTAATGGATAACAATTTCAACGTGAAAGTTGTTACCGTGTTTTACATATTTAATATCTGTGACTGTACGAACTGTTTTTAAAATTTCCACCTTTTCCCCAATTCGAGGGATGGTGGGAACATTGTCCCAAATGCCAAGTAAATCATCTACTTGAGTTGTTTTTTCGTAAAACCCAATTTTCAATGTAATGCCCCTTTCTCGAACTTTATGTATTTTAATACATAATAAATCATTTTTATTCTTTTTGTAAGGGGTTTTTTATGGAATTTTGAATAAAAATTAATTTTATTTTTCTGGGAAAATGTGTTCGATATCAGGAGTAAGGGATACTTCTGATAATACGATATGAGAAACGGTTGTTGCATATGAAGAAACATCATTAATAAATTCTTCAAGTTCAACTAATGACGGGACAGAAATTTTAACGATATAACAAAGGCTTCCTGTTACGCGATAGCAAAAGCTTGCGGATGGATACGATTGAATAAATTGTTGCATGCGCGTTGTATCACCATTTTTTAAGGTTATTTCTAAAATACAGTCTAAAACGAGTCCAGCTTTTTTATAATCAATATCAATTGTATACTTTTGAATGACGCCTTCACTCTCTAATTTACGAACACGTTCTGCAGTAGAAGGTGCGGATAAATTTACTCGTTTTGATAATTCCCGCATAGAGAGACGACTATCATTATATAATTCATTTAAAATTTTACGATCAATACGATCTAATTGCATTTGTAAATATACCTCCAATAAACTAATAATTTTTGTAAAGAAAATATATAAATTAAGATTCATATGAAATGTAAAACGGGTCCATTTTATTTTACAATAAAATAGAAAGGAATAGGGGGAGAAATGATGGAGAGAATTTCATTATCAGATGCAGGAGAAACAAAGTTTCAAAAATTATTAGGGCATAGCCCAGCTATATTACAATCTTGGAGTACACTTGAAAGGACCTTATATGAAAAGGGAAGTCTTTCTGAAGAGTTAAAGGAGCAAGTACGGAGAACACTTGCGTTTGGAAATGAATGTATGTATTGTATGGCAAAGGGAAAACCAGATGATGTACAAAAAATAGAGGAGATTAGTACCGCTGTTACTTTTGCACATGTATTTGTACATAATCGTTCAGCGATAGATGATAAGATGTTTGATGTGTTAAAACAGTATTGGAGTGAGGTAGAGATTGTAGAACTCTGTGCATATATTTGCTTTATTACAGCTTCACAACAACTTGGATTTTTATTTCAATTACAGCCAGGAGAATAGGAGGAGAAGTAGTGAATCAACCAGCACTAATTATAATTGATGTACAAAAAGCGTTTAATCTCCCGTACTGGGGAGAGCGAAATAACCCTTTAGCAGAAGAAAATATGAAGCGTTTATTAGAAGAGTGGAGAAGAAGAAGGCTACCAATATTTCATATTCAGCATGTGAATAAAGAAAATGTAGAGTCGATGTTTTATCTAAGTGCAGAAACCGTTCACTTTAAAGAAGAAGTCCAGCCATTACAAGGTGAAATTGTTATTCAAAAGAGTGTGAACAGTGCATTCATTGGAACTGATTTAGAAAAGCAATTAAACGAAAAAAACTGCGAGTCGATTGTTATTGTTGGATTAACGACGAATCACTGTGTCGAGACAACAACTCGGATGGCTGGAAACTTAGGATTTTCAACGTACTTAGTAAGTGATGCGACAGCTACATTTAACCGAAAAGGACCAGATGGAGTAAAATATTGTGCTGACGAAATTCATAATATGACACTAGTGAATCTGCATGAAGAGTTTGCTACTATTGTTACAACATTGGAGACAGTAGAGAAGATAAGGTTGAGTCAGTTAAATTGATACTATTTTAATAAAATATTTGAATAATTATGTAGAAAAAAATAAGAATATTTTGTATAATCAAAGTACAATTATTTTGAAACAGGGGTGGCAGCATATGGAGCAAATTCCAGTAAAGAAAATAGAAACAGTACTTGTTTTAGCAGAAGAGGATAAACAAAAACAAAAGGAATTTTATGAATTGTTGCTAACAACTCATTTTTATGTTGCTGGATCTATAGAGGCGGATGATTCTGCATCAGAAGGAACACTTTGTTTGCGTTATTTCCAAGGAGAGGGTAGATGGATTGTACCATTCTTTACACAATTAGAATTTGTGAAAGAAGTGTTGCCGGAAGAAACGCCCCTTATTACGATACGTGGAAAAGAATTGTTTGAAAATCTAGATAAAGAAGCAACAGCGGTATTGAATGTTGGTACGGAGATTAGTAAAACATTTATTCCAGAAGAAATTGCGGATATAGCATCTGGAAGAATTTTCAATTATTATCAATAAAAGAGTAAGTGTTGAAATTACTTTTTTGCAATTAACACAGCATAACAAAAAGGAAAAGCGATACATACTTTTCCTTTTTTTGTGTAAATAAAAAATTGCATCGAACACTTCTATTTATCGCAATATTGGTCAGTAACAAGGCTAATAATTAATGAAGGGGAAGAAAAACATTACGGATTAAAAGTTCATTTTATATGCATGTTACACCAGAAGGAATAGAAAATGTATTTTTTTCCGTATTTATTGTAGCAGTCACACCGAGTGGTATTCCGACATTTGGTTGTACATGCCCAATAGGAAGACCGAATAATACAGGAATATTGTATGGTGCGAGATAGTCATACAATATGTTTTGTAATGATAGGGACTGCTTTGAGGTAATACAGTTATGGCAGCTTGTGAATACAATCCCTGCACACTCATTCAATTTTCCTGCTAAATGTAATTGGTTGAACATGCGATCAATACGATACGGCTCTTCTCCAACATCTTCAAGTAATACAATTTTATTTGCTGTATAGATTTCATAGGATGTACCTAGTGTACTTACCAATACGGTTAAATTGCCTCCAGTTAATGGTGCAGAAACAATGCAGGTAGATGTGGCATTGATACATTCTGCTGCTTGTAAAATAGTAGAATACGGATGGAATAGTTGATTGAAAGAGGAGAATGAGAGAGAATCAATTCCTCTGCCTAATTCCTCAATCATCGGTCCATGGAAGGTAACAAGTCCTGTATATTGTGAAAAAGCAATATGCAAAGAAGTAATATCGCTATACCCCCAAAAAATTTTGGGGTTATTTTGAATGAGTTCATATTGAATATAAGGGAGAAGACGACCGCTCCCATATCCACCTCTTGCGCAAAAAATAGCTTTCACTTTAGGGTTTGCAAATGCTTCGTGTATATCATGAAGGCGGATTGCATTATTTCCAGCTAGATAGCCGTATTTCTCGTAAACACTTTGACCAATTATTACGGATAGACCCATTTTTTCCAATACTTTTTTTCCTGTAAGGACCTGTTCTATTACTGGTGGTCCTGCTGGAGCAATAATCATTACCGTATCGCCTTGTTGTAAGGCAGTTGGTTGAATCATGTAAATCTCCTCCTTCACTTTCAATATATTCGTTTATAGCCAGTTCAATCCTATTAAAAGAAGGAAAAACTTGTTGAAACAAGAAGGTATAAGAGGGGATAGGAAGGGAGAAGAATGATGTTTACAAGCAGAGTAACTGATATATTACAAATAAAATATCCAATTATTCAAGCGGGCATGGCAGGAGCAATTACGACACCAGAACTTGTTGCGGCTGTAAGTAATAGTGGGGGATTAGGAACACTTGGGGCTGGCTATATGGGTCCAGAACAAATTCGTCAATCTATTTATAAAATACGAGAGTTAACAGATAAGCCGTTCGCAGTCAATCTGTTGCTTACGAAGGAAATACAAATTGAAGAAGAAAAAGTACAAACAGCTAGAATTTTATTAGCGTCGATACGAAAAGAATTAGATATTGATGAGTATAATCAACCCTTGCAACTTCCGAAAAGTTATAAAGAACAACTACAAGTGTTAAGGGAAGAAAAAGTTCCAGTTGTCAGCTTTGCATTTCACACGTTAGAACAAGAGGAAATGGCATTATTGAAGAAAGAGAACATAAAGATAATTGGCACAGCTACAAATGTAGCAGAAGCGAAGGTGCTTGCTGAATTAGAGGTAGATGTAATTGTTGGACAAGGTAGCGAAGCTGGGGGACACCGTGGGACATTTATTGGAAATGAGCAAGATTCTATGATTGGTACATTTGCATTAATTCCACAAATGGTAGCCGCAGTACCACATATCCCAATTATAGCGGCAGGTGGTATTATGAATGGACAAGGTGTTGTTGCAGCTTATGTATTAGGTGCAGAAGGCGTTCAAATGGGATCTGCCTTTTTAACAAGCGAAGAGAGTATTACACACGATGTGCATAAAGAAGCAGTATTACAAAGTACAGATACAAGTACAACTGTAACAAGGGCATTTTCTGGGAAATACGCAAGAGGTATTCGGAATATATTTATAGATCGGCATGAGGGAAAAGAAGGCGGTCTCCCCATGTATCCAGTGCAAAATGTATTAACTTCGAAAATACGTCAAGAAGCAGCAAAACAAAATAAAGGAGAATATATGTCACTTTGGGCTGGACAAGCTTCCTCATTAGCAAGAAAAGACTCAGCAGAGCAAATTGTTAAACAGGTGATTGAAGAAGTAGAAGTAACGGTAAACAAATTGCAAGATGCATACACAAAAAGACCACTTGAATAAATCAAGCGGTCTTTTTGTTAGTTTGCTTTATAAAATTGCTGGATGGCTTGGTCGATGTATACCCAACCTTTCCAGCCTAAGTGCATATGATCTTTTAAGAAGTACTTGTCATACTCATGGTTTGAGAAGTCAGCAATTGGATAGCCAGCTTGCTGAATTTGCTCATGAACTTTCTTATAGTATAATTCGCGTCGTTCTTTCGGGAATCCAGCATAATCATACCAAGGGCCTTTTACAGGAACAGAAATGAAGAGTGGTTTTGCACCGGATTGTTTTAATAAATCAAGCGCAATTTGTAAATCTTCATATTCTGGAGAGTTTTCATAAGAATCATGTTTTAAGTAACCTTTGCGTTGTTTCAATTTCTGTTTAATTTTGCTATTGAAATAACCATCCTCGATACCATATTCATTTGATTGAGATTCTAATTTACCAGTTTGATCTGCCTGTTTACGTACTTCTTCCCAGTTCATTTGTTTCAATGAAGGATCAAGCTTTTCTTTATGCGGTTTAATATCGAACATTGCTGTAAATATGTCCTTACGATCTAATATATTGCGGTAAAGATAAGCGAAAGGTTTCGCAGCAAGTGCTTTTATTTGATGCTTCGTATCATCATAGACAATACCTTCTAAAGATGTTTTTAATAGCGTTTCTTTCTTTACAATTTCAAAGTTCAATAAACGCTTTGCAATCTTCTTTTTCATTTCAGGCTTTAAATCATTGTTAAAAATGAGGTGGTAGCCTTGTTGTTTTGAAAAGTTAGGTGCAAAGTGTGTTTCATCAATTCCCTGTGGTACAAACCACTGTGGTGAAAGGACAAAAATCATTTTTTTATCTTTTAATTGATCCATTGTAGATGCAAAGTTTAGCACATGGACAAGGTCCTGTGTTCCGCCACGACCAAGAAGGAATGGCGTGAATCCTGCGGGTTTTACTTTAAAGTAATTGGATGGGTGAAAAGCATCCATTCTTGCAAATTCCGATGAACCATACATCGGAAGGTATTTCGGATCTTCTAACATTTTTTGCTGTAAAACCATACTTTGTATTTTCTCTGGTTTTAGAGAAGTTGCCGCTTCCTCTACTTTTTTATCACTTACAAGTGGAAGGAGAAAGCGTGTTGGAATAAGTAAGAATACAGCAAAAAGGGCCAATGCTAAGAGCATCGGTCCAAAGGTTGCTTTTTTCATCGGATTTCTTCCAACTTTTTGATAATCATGTTTGGTGTTGCCCACTCATCACGATCAAAATCAGAAATAGATACTTCGATATCTAGACGTTCTTGGAATTCTACTAATAAAGATACTGTACCGAAAGAATCAAGGATACCTTCTTCAAATAATTGTACATCTGGATTTTCTTTTACAATATCATTTTCACAAACTTCTTCTAAAATATCTAATACTTGATCTTTAAATTCTGCCATTTTTAAAATCTCCTTTATATCCGAAATATATTATGTGTAACTTCTTAGCTGTAAGAAAAGAAGTTATTCATTAAAAGTATCTGTTAAGGTGACCAGAGAAGATTAGGAAACCGAAACATACGAAATGGAACGTAATTACAATTGCAAGGACATGCATGAATTTATTATTTGGCCAAAACTTATGCTTTTTGTTTTTTCGTTCAAAAATATCAAACAAAATAAACAGAGCTGCATGGTATAGGCCGTAAATAATGTATTGATATACATGTTCACCTAAAATGTGCCATACGCCCATAATGAAAAAGTTTAAGAATGCGCCGATATATGAAATCGTATATCGATTTTTAATTAACTTTTTCTTTGTTGCAAAAAAGACAAAGCGCATATAAATAAAGTCACGGAACCAGAAAGATAGGCTCATGTGCCAACGGTTCCAGAAATCTTTAATGTTGCGACTGATGAACGGTTTATTAAAGTTTTCTGGCGTTTTAATACCCATCATATAACTTACACCGATTACGAATGCACTATAACCAGCAAAATCGAAGAATAGGTATAAACTATAACTATACATATAAATAACATTAGATAAAAACGTATCTTGATTTGCAAATACTGCATCAACAAAATGCTTCTGTAGTAAATAAGCAATTATAAATTTATACAGAAACCCTTGGAAAATACGGTTCATCCCTGTGTATAGTAATTGTTGATATTCTTCAGCACTTGGCGGTTTTTGAATATCCTTTTGGAATCTTCGATAACGATCGATAGGTCCAGTTGAGATAGCTGGGAAGAACAGAACGAATTCCCAGAAGTTAAAGAATGTGAATTCTTTAATTAAACCATCACGAACTTCAAACACCATTTGTACGGCCCTAAATGTCACATAAGACATACCAAGGAAAACAATGAACTTTAGTTCAGGTACGAATGGTGCGATTTTTGCTAACACTAGTGGCAAAATCGATAAAATAACAGCCATGCAAAACATGAACGTATTATTATTTTGTTTTCGTAATAGTAAATAGCCTTTAATCAGGATGTATTGCCAAATGATAAATACTGCCAACATCAACGCTTGCTTTGGTTTATCAGAGAAGATAATTGCAAGCATAACTAATGTTAGAACAGCATTATATTTGCGCAACATTTTACCTTTTAATCCAGCTATAATAGTAGGTATTAATAAAATGCCCACTATGGCGAAAAAATAAAATGATCCGTATGCGGTCATGCTGTAACCTCACTCAATAATTTTTTGCGATCTACCTTTCCATTTGGTGTCATTGGAATAGAAGATTGATACATGAATTTTCTTGGAATCATGTAATTTGGTAATCGCTCATTGAGTTCTTTTTTGATTGCAGATGTTAATTTGAATTCTTTTTCAAATGAATGCTCTCCTGGAACAACAACCGCTAATAAGTAATCGTATTTCTCACCTTTTTTAATGGGAATTACGACAGCTCCTTCTACATAAGAGCAACCGCGAAGGTGATGTTCGATTTCTTCTAATTCCATTCGATAACCATGTAATTTAATTTGGAAATCAAGACGACCATTATAGAAAAGAAGACCATTTTCTACATAGCCAGCATCACCTGTTTTGTAGGCACGTTCGCCATCAATAACCGTGAATGCTTTGTCTGTTAATTCAGGGCTTCCTAAATATCCAACACTTACGCTTGGACCAACGATTACGATTTCACCTTTCTCACCATCTGGCGCAATCGTACCATCTTCTTTCATAATAAGAATACGGCAATCAGATTTACAATAGCCAACTGGAAGTGATTGATAGGCATCAACGACTTCTTGTGTAACATGAATACCTGTTACAGCTACAGTTGCTTCTGTTGGACCGTACGTATTCATAATTGTTGCTTTTGGGAAACGTTCAATTAGTTTTCTTGCAACGTCATTTGATAATACTTCACCGCAGAATAAGAATGTTTTCATGTTTGGTAGCATACTTTCAGAGAAAGATGGCTCCATTAAACACATTTCTGCAAAAGATGGTGTGGATGTCCATACTTGTACATCAGATTGTTCTAAAGAAGCAAACAAGTCTTTTGGACGTGCAATCATATCTTTATCAATTGCCCAAAGCGTACCACCTGTTACTAACGATGGATAAACATCCATCACAGATAAATCGAATGAGAAAGGTGCTTGGTTTAAGAAAACTTGCCCTGTTTGTAAGTTGAAATCTTCGACCGCCCATTTTGTAAAACTTACAAGACAATTATACGTAATTTGTACACCTTTTGGATTACCTGTGCTCCCTGAGGTGTAAATAATGTAGAAGTTTTCATCATCTTTTACCGCATGAGTAGGGTTTGGTGTTTCTCCTTTATGAGTAAAGAGAATATCTTTTAAGTCGTTTTCAGATATGATGCGAACTGGTAAATCAGTTACTGTTACTTCTACCGGTGATAGAAGTAATTTCGCACCAGAACTTTCAGCAATACGTTGTACACGATCAGCTGGAATAGATAAATCTACTGGAATGTAAGCATGTCCAGCTTTGACACACCCTAAAAAGCTAGTGATCATCTCTGGCTGCATATGGCCATAAACCATAATTGGTGAGCGATCATCGGCATACTCAGAAGAAATCCAATGGGCTAGTGCATCGGAGTCTTCCTTTAATTGTCTGTACGTAATTTTCGCATCTCGCCAAACGAAAGCGGTTTGGTCTGGAGTTTCAACTGCCCACTTTTCGATTTGTTCTAATAACTTCATAACGTTCCCACCCTAAAATTCATTGTAAATAAATGTGCTTGTGTTTGTATCATGGAAACCATACAACCAAAGCAAAGCAAATAAAATTGCAAGGTAATAAAAAGTTTTTGCAAACCATTGTGTGAGTGGTCGAGACCATATCTCTTTTAATCTTTCCATGTCTTTCCCTCTCTTATGAAATAGTAACTGTATGTAGATATCATATCCTACATTGTTGTGAAAAAAACAAAATTCCACATTTTAGGTAAATATAAGACAAAAAGGCTCTTTTTTGATAGTAGCACTAAATACTAAAAAAGAAAATCCCTAACTTAGCAATTATATTACATTCTATATGAATTTGTAATGGATTTGTCTTTTTTTAAATAAGCAGGGAATAAATAAAGCGTTTTTATAAATGAAAATCTTACAAGAAAATTGAATTATCACAGTGAAATAAGAAATGTGAACAATAAAAAAGGAGGTCGTCAGGAATGGAGCATGTGAATAAAGGATGGCCGACATACGTGTCAGAGGAAAATATTATAAAGTGGCGGAGGCATCTTCACCAATTTCCTGAGCTATCATTCTATGAAGAAAAAACTTCACAATTTATATATGATACATTGTGTTCATTTTCAGCTTTCGAGGTGACAAGACCGACGCCATATAGTGTGATGGCAAAGAAAAAAGGGCATAAGACTGGAAAAGTTGTAGCAATTCGTGCAGATATGGATGCATTGCCAATTCAGGAAGAGACGTATAAAGCATATGCATCACTTACTCCAGGAGTTATGCATGCATGTGGGCATGATGCCCATACTGCTATTTTATTAGGCACGGCAGAAGCACTAGGGAACATGGATGAGGAGTGGGAAGGAGAAATTCGCCTTTTATTTCAGCATGCTGAAGAAGTGTATCCTGGCGGGGGACAGGAAATGGTGAAAGCAGGTGTCATGAACGGGGTAGATTATATTATCGGTTTGCATGTTATGTCTGGATTAGAAACGGGAAAGATTGGGATTGTATATGGACCGATGATGGCTGCCCCCGATGTATTTACAATAGAGGTAAAAGGAAGAGGAGGGCATGCTGCTAGGCCAGAAGAAACGGTAGATCCGATAGCAATTGGTGCACAAATTATTACAAATTTACAGCATATTGTCTCTAGAAATACAGGCGCTTTTATGCAAAGAGTTGTTTCAATAACACAATTTCATGGGGGAACAGCGGATAATATTGTTCCTGATACAGCATATTTGATGGGAACAGTTCGCTCTTTCGATCAAGCATTGAGAAAAGAAGCAGAGGAGAGGATTGAGCAAATTGCTAAGGGAATTACAGAGGCACATGGTGCAACGTATACGTACGCATATCGTTATGGATATGACCCGGTAATCAATGATACGTTTATTACAAAAATAGTAGAAGAAAGCGCGATAGAGTTGTTTGGAAAAGAGAGAATTGTAAAACTTGCTCCTTCAATGGGAGGAGAAGATTTCTCTGCATATTTAAAAGAAGCACCAGGCTGCTTTATTAAATTAGGAACTGGAAATGAGAAAACAAACACTTGTTATCCCCACCATCATCCAAAATTTGATGTGGATGAATCAGCTTTAATTAGTGGGGCAGAGCTATTTTTACGGGCGACAATGAATTTACTAAAAGCTTAAAAATAAAAAAGGGCAACTGCAATTACTGCAGTTGCTTCTATTTCTTTCCGTTAGAGAGGGCTGAGAAAGAACTATGCTCATTTATAGTATATGAACTGTTACCGGACAAGCTTGTACTTTTTCATTATTTTTTCAAAAAAAACATTGACTTTGATAATCTTTTTCAATTAATCTAAATGCATAGTTGAAATTGATAATTATTATCAATTAATTAACAGGCGGTAGAATGGATGAGAGAAATGAAATAATATTCCGCTTTCGACAATGGGAAATGAAAGATAAAGATATAGTATGGTAACGGCGAATAATCCGTGCTGAATATGTAGATGAGAAAAACAAATAACACAGAAAAAATAGATATAATCAAGGGAGAGAGCCAGTTGGGTAAATGTGTAATGATTTTTGCAAGTATGAGTGGAAATACAGAGGAAATGGCTGATCATATAGCTGGAGCCATTCGGGAAACAGGAAATGAAATCGAAGTCATTGACATTATGACGACGCCAGAGGCTTTTATATTAGAAGAATATGATGGAATTATTTTAGGAGCATACACGTGGGGAGACGGTGAACTTCCTGATGATTTCTTAGATTTTTATGATGAAATGGAAGAAATTTATTTAACTGGTAAAAAAGCAGCGGTATTTGGATCTTGTGACTCTGCTTATCCGAAATACGGAGCAGCTGTTGACATTTTAGAAGAAAAATTACGAGAGCGCGGTGCTGAAGTTGTAATGGAAGGGCTAAAAATAGAATTAACGCCAGAAGATGAGGATGTAGAGAAATGTCTTCAGTTTGGTGCTGAATTCATAAAACACCTTTCTTAATGGCGAGAGGGAGATGAAGATGGGTGCAGGGGAAAATATCAATTAAAACGATGGCAGATTATCATTTATATGATTTTATGCGTTGTCCGCATAAGTTTTATTTTCGCCATATAAAAAGAAGAGAACCTTCTTCATTTGAATGGCAACAAATGGTTCAAGCGATTGTAAATCAAATTATTATTGATTACTACACATCACCCGTAGAAAAACAAACAACAATGCTTCTGTTAGAACGATTAGAGAGACATTGGGGGAATGTGCGTATTGATATGTTCTCTTCTAAAGCGGAATATTATATTGTTCTCGCAAAGTTAACGGACCATTTACTACAGTTTGTGAAGAATGACGCAAGTAAAATACCACCTTTATTTTTATATGAGAAGTTACAAACCTATATGGAAGAGCTAGGGGTGCATATTTCATTAACGTTTGAAGTGGGGGAATGGTCTACAAAATCGTTTGTAATTAAAAAGTATGTTGTTGATGCAAATGAAGAGATGCTAGCTCTTTTTCAAAAGCTTACAGCAGTGTTTAGTTACAAAGCTTTTGGAATTCTTGCTGAAAGAATTGAAATTGTTAATTTAATAGAAGGAACTAGGTATGAATATGTTCCAAAAGAGAGAGAGATTGTGGACGGAATGAAGGATTTATATAGAATGAAAGAGATGTTACAGCAACCGGACTGTACACAGAACGTACAGTTCGTTCTGAATGTATTGGATGTACCTTTCGTAATGAATGTAAAGTAGACGAGGTACAACATCTACCAGTTCGAAAAAATTCTATATTTCATTAAAAAAGGGTGCAAAATTGTATCCCTTTTTTGTTATTGACATGAAAAGCTTTTCATCATTTACGGTATAGATGTAGGGGAACTTGTGAAGGGAGAAATGATCAATGAAAAATGAAGCGAGAGTATTTCAGTGGTTACAAGAACAACAGGCTCCTTTTTGGATCCAATTGCAGATTTTGCAGGCGTTTCAAATGTATAAATTAATTATAGAAATGGATAAAAAATTAATAATCTATGAGGAAAAGGCGAATAGAGAAAGAAATGAATTTATTCCCTAAAGTATAGTTTGTAAATGTCTTCGATTTTTCTGTACCTCTTGTTCATTATTTGTTTCAAAGCTGTAAACAAGGTTATGGAGTAATGGGCTATATTGATAAAATTGCATGACACGCCTAAAGAAAGTTGAATCATGGTGGGGAGTGAGAGCACAGTATTGTTTATAGATGTCATTTGTAAATTTACTACCAAAATCACTATATAATCCAGCAAAGTCAAAGGCAGGATCTCCAATTTGAGCATCACCAAAATCGATAATACCAGCAATGCTTCTTTTCTCCTCATCAAATAAAATGTGATGATGTGTAAAGTCAGCATGGATCATTGCTTTTTGGAAATCAGATGCATGCATAAGTTCAAAAAAATCTTCAAATAAACAATCAAAAGCTTTTCTTTCTAACGATGTAAGCGTGTGTGCAAGATAATCGTGTAATTTCGTTTGAATCTCTCGCCAATATGAGATAGGCTTCTCGATATCAAACTCCCATTTTATAGCATGTTCTATTGGGATAGTATGTAAAGAAGCAAGAAAGGTAGCAAGTTGTGTGATTACTGTTTCACGTTCTTTTACAGTTAATCTTTCTATTGTTTTTACTGTTAGTGGTTCTCCGTGAATGAGTTTATAGTAACTACAAAATGGAATTAAATCTGATTTGTTTTTATATAAAACATGGTAGTTAGGAACTTCTACCTCTTGTAATGATTGAGAAAGTCTCTTGCACAGCTCTTTTTCGCAAGGTATTCGCCATGCATACTGGGGATTACGTGGAAAACGAAAGAGCCATTCCTTGTTAATGATAATGGCTACATTATCCCAGCCATTATCATTTTGTTCATAAGAGTGTATGGTGATACTTGGTAGCGCTTGTTCTATATGTGTCCTGTAAGAGTACATATAACTTTCCTCATTTCTCTCCTTGATTCGTTCGTTTTATTTTATAATAACAGAATTTTCTTTCTTTGTGATAAGATAATATAAATGATGGAATAGAGAGGGTAAATGATGCGAAAGAAAAACAAAAAGATGGCAATGTGGATATTGTTCGTTTGTGTTTTGTTTTTAGGAATGTATAAAATTCAAGCTTTTGCGAAATTTAAGCAGAAAAGTGAGTATCAGATATCTGAGGAATTAAAGGGAAAAGAAGTAAAACAGCTAACTTTTGATGAAAAGAAAAAAATCGGTGAGTATTTTATTACAGCACAATTATCTGTTTTTGAGATTCAGGATAAAGAGGAGATAAAAAAGATAGGGATGGAAATATTTTCGGAAGATCATATAGAGAGCGGTTATGGACAATTAATAAGAAATTATTATCCAAATCGTTTTCATACTTTAGAGTATAAATTTTCTAATGAAGAAATATGTGAAGAATCTGATGAAAGTTTTACTTACTGTGCCATAGCTTATGTTTCAGGTATTGAGAATGGTAAGAGAGATGAAATGAGTTTAAACTATGAAATGAAGATTGTAAAAGAGAAGCATACATTCAAGATCGCAGAGCAGCGGCAATATGTAGAATGAAACATCCTCAGAAACTGAGGATGTTTTCGGTTTTTACAGTATTCTAAAAGAAGTCTCTTTCCTTAAACACTTGCAAGAAAGGGGACATTCATAGGTTCTCGTTTTGTTGTCCAATTTCTTTTTTGGCGATTTCTAGATTGCCTTGTTCGACTTGCTTATGCGCATTTACAGAATCACCAGCATAACCTTTTTGTGTTTTTACAACTCTTTTAGAGAAAGTTGGGGATTGCTTTGTCATAATATAGTTCTCCCTTCATTAAAAGTAGACAAAAATAATAAGTACAAGTAATATTGCTCCGAAAATACCAATTCCAATTAAAAACGAAGTGGAAGTGTTTTTATATTGAGATGGCTCATGAATATCTTGCCTATATCCAGGTGAGATTTCAGGAGCAAATTCTTCATCATAGAGCTGCTGTTTTTTCTTTTCATCCATAGATTTACACCTTTCTTTTTCATTATGTTACACGTTTAAAGAGGAACTATGCATGATGAAAAAAGTCGCTACGATTAGCGACTTTTTTGTGAGGTATATTTACGTTGTACTTGAAAGAGACGAACAAGAAGAAAGGTAGCGCCAAATGCTAGCCCTATAATAAGACCAATCCAATAACCTTTAGCTGCCCAAGAGGTATAGGTTGCTAATATATAACCGAGTGGCAGACCGATGATCCAGTAGGCAATTAGTGTCATTATTAAAGCAACATTTACATCTTTATAACCACGGAGAGCACCTTGCACGGGAGTAGCGATTGCATCGGAAATTTGAAATAAAATCGCAAAAATAAGGAACTCTTTTGCTAAATCATGAACAGCAATATCTGTTGTATAAATAGATGCAATTTGATCGTCAAAGAAAAAGAGTAGAATAGAATATAATAAGGCAAAAGTGAGCGCCAAACTAATTCCGATAAAACTGTATTGCTTTGCATTTTCAGAGCGGTTTGCTCCAACTTCAAAGCCAACTGTAATTGTTAGGGCCATCGCTAAACTTAAAGGTGTCATATATAGAAGCGAAGCAAAGTTCATCGCCGCTTGATGTGCAGCAATTGTTGTTGTACTAAAATTACTCATCATAAGTGTAACGGCGGCGAAAATGCTCGTTTCAAAAAAGATGGCAAACCCGATAGGTACTCCAAGCTTTAATAATTCTTTCCAACTTGAAAGAGAAAGGCGGTATAAGCGCCTAAAGATACCGAAAGATGTAAATGGTTCTTTCGTACTGATAATAATAATGGTAATAAATAAAATGCACCAATATGTTGCGGTAGAAGCAATTGCTGCACCAACGCCTCCTAGTTTCGGAAAGCCAAAATTCCCAAAAATAAATACATAATTTAAAATGACGTTAATCGGTAAGGAAAGTAATGTAATCATCATCGTTGTACGTGTTTTCCCTAATGCATCAATAAATCCACGCAATACAGTATAGACAAATAAAGGAATAATACCAATTGCAATAATACTTAAAAATTGAGAAGCGATGTGTTCAACCGGCGGTTCTAAATGCATGCCTTTTAAAATGGGTGAAACGGCAAAGAAGCCGATGAGAATAACGAGTAAACTTACTCCAATTGCTAAATATACGGCTTGTATTACGATATGAGGAACAGCTTTTTTTTGTTTTGAGCCAACAAGCTGAGCAATAATAGGAGTAGTAGCCATTAAGATTCCTGTTAGTCCAGTACTAATCGGAATCCATACGCTTGTTCCAATTGCAACCCCGGCTAAATCAGTAGCGCTTGCGTGTCCGGACATTGTAGTATCAAAAAAGCTCATTGCAAATAAAGACATTTGCGTTATAAAAATTGGGAAAAATAGTAATACAAATTGTTTTATTTTTTGTAAGAATGAATGTGTTTCTTTCATAAAAGCTCCTTTCTACGCGAGACCAAACTCTTTCTATCATACAATTTAATAAGAAAATAGAAAAGAAATACACATATGTGAACGTATTGTTATATTTTGAACGGTTGAAAAAAAAGATGCACTTTGAAAATAGATGAGGTATTATGATAAGGTGTGAAAAAAGTATATATAAGGTATTAAGGAGGCACTATCCGTGGCTGATTGGTTAATTGGTTTAATCATGGGAGCTGTTGAGGGGTTAACGGAGTTTTTACCCGTTTCATCAACAGGACACATGATTTTAACAGGACATTTAATAGGGTTTGATGATGATAGAGCAAAAGTATTTGAAGTTGTCATCCAATTGGGATCGATTTTAGCAGTTGTTGTTGTATTTTGGAAACGTTTATGGTCATTAGTTGGAATTGGAAAGGTAACACAAGGGCCATCTTTAAATTTATTACATATCATTATCGGTATGATTCCAGCAGGTGTACTAGGTGTTTTATTCCATAGTAAAATTAAAGAAGTTTTATTTGGACCAGGACCCGTTGTTGTGAGTTTAATCGTTGGTGGTATTTTAATGATTGTAGCTGAGAAGTTTTCACGACCAAGTACAGCAAAGACATTGGACGAGATTACGTATAAACAAGCATTCACAATTGGCATGTTCCAATGTTTAGCGTTATGGCCAGGATTTTCACGTTCTGGATCTACAATAAGTGGTGGATTATTAGCTCGTGTATCTCATACAGCAGCAGCTGAATATACATTTATTTTAGCGGTACCTATGATGGTTGCAGCATCAGGATTAGATTTAATTAAAAGCTGGGACGTATTAAGTTCAGCAGATATCACATTATTTGCAACTGGTTTTATTACAGCTTTCCTTGTAGCAATGCTTGCGATTGTTTCATTCTTAAAATTATTAGCTCGTGTAAAGTTAACACCATTTGCTTATTATCGTTTTGTGTTAGCTGCGGTGTTCTATTATTTCTTCATTATGTAATAAAAAAAACTGCCATTGGCAGTTTTTTTATTTTACAATTTTTTCGATCATACTATCCATCACATGTGCCCAAAGTGATGTGTCATCAGCTAATGTAGCGCGGAAATTCGCATACATTTCTTTCTGTTTTTCTTCAAATTGTGGATCGTCTTTTTCAGGTAATGTAGCACGCATAGAAGTAACTAATTCTTGTACTTTTGGAGCGCGTGGTCCCCAAACAGCTTGTTCCTTTCCATCCTTATCAATAAAAATAAAGATTGGAATGGCACGTGCTGTTCCATTCGTTAAATATTGATCCATTAGTTCTAAATTTTCATCACGGATGAGTAATTTCATTTCAATATTGGAAACCTCACAAATACGTTTCATAACAGGTACGCAAAGAAGGGCGTCTCCGCACCAATCAGCGGTTAGTACAATAACGCGCCAGCCGTCATTTTGGCGTTCTTCTAAAACAGGAAGTAATTCGTTTGGAATTAAAAAGTTATTATAAATATGTAGTAATTCATATTGATTCACAGTCATGTTATTTACGTATGTATTAAAGGATATACCTTTATTGGCCCATTGTTGTAATGTCATATGTAACACCCCTTCAATATATTTTGCTTTTATTGTATCAATTTTTATAGAGAAAAGCTTGTAATCTTACTCTTTCTTTTTGTTATCAGTAGGCCATAATTTATCTAACATAAAAAAGACAAGGACAATGAGCAGTTCAGCTCTATTTGAAATTGTAATGCTTTCCATCCAATCATCTGCAGTGTGAATAACGAGCCAATCAAGTGAGATTTCGATGATAGAAAGCAGAAAAAAGGTGAGCCATTTTGGCATTTGTTTCAGTATTGGTTGTAAAAGTGCTTTAAAAAATAACATAAAAAAATGACTAACGCCATCCAAAAATAGGAGTAAAATAAAAAAGAAAAATAGTGCAGTTCTTGATGTATATTCAACACCGATGAGGCGAAAAACTCCAACATGTATAAAGAAGATAAGGGCAAAAACAATCATTATAAGAAGGGTAATACTACTAATAGCAATCGTTTTATCTTTGCTATTTAAATCTGAAAACTTCTCTTTATCTAGATTCATACTACACCTCCAAATAATTCGGGTTGCGGGATGGAAAATATTTCATAATCCATTATAGCATGAATATTTAATAAGAAACCAAAACAAAAAGGGGTGCGATTTATCGCATCCCTTTTTGTGGCTGATGTGAGCTTCAGCATGTTAGAAAAGCAACCTGTATCATTTATTTCCAAATGGATATTAAACGATACGTACTTTGATAAATAAAGAATAATTTTAACGGTGTCAATATGTATATAGATGAATTGTATAGGAAAAAAGGTGACAAAATGTAAAATATGAGGTAATATAATTCATAAAGTTTTTATTTAACTACATGAATTAAAAGGAGATGTAAGCGGTGTCTCATAATCGTGAACAATTAATGGAGGATTTATCTGCAAATGTTTTCGCTATGTTTCGTTCATTGCGTAATGATATCGGAAAAATTTTTGGAGATTACATACCATGGAATGAGTTTCTCGTGCTCCGTATATTAAATCGTAATGAAAAAGAAATGGTTTCTCGTGTAGCAAATGAACTACATGTATCAAACAGTCATATTACAGCTGTTACAGAAAAGTTAATTCATAAAGGTTTTGTGACGCGTTCACGTTCTACATCTGATCGTCGTGTTGTATATTTGGAAATTACGGAACAAGGAAAAGAGTTAGTTGAAAAAATGGAATTGGCAAAAAAGCAGTATTTAAAAGAAAGGTTTTCAGCACTATCTGAAGAAGAAATGCATGTAATGGTATCTATTTCAAAAAAACTTATATAGAAAAAGCCATATGAATTATAGCTAATAGAGGATCCTTCCATGTTTTGGGCAGGATTTTTTTATTTAATCGGTGAGTGCCTCAACAACCATTGATTATCAGACTTCACTAGTCGGGATAAAATGAAAAGTTGAAACTTGTTATATAGAAGCACGCTATGAGTATGATTATGAGAAGAAAGCCATACTAACAATAATGGAAGAAGAAAGGGGGGGCAAGATGACGAATCGCAATGGGAGTCAAGGAAGTGGAAACCAAGGTTCACCGAAAACAGGACAGTTCCAACAAGAGTTTAGTTCTGAGTTTTCAACTGGTAATGATAATAAAGGGAAAGAATATCGTTCGAAAAAAGGAAGTAAATCAAAAAAGGAGTGAGGATTCTCACTCCTTTTTTTTTGTTCCGAAATTTGAATTGTATTTTAAGGTAAAAAATAGGCCATCTTGCCGGTACAAGATGGCCAGGGAAGGGGACAATTTATGTCAATTTTAATTGGGTATGGAAAGCTGTTCAAGACACTGGGGAATGCCTCGTTATTAGGGAGGAACAGCTTTGATAGTTATAATATAAATGATAGATGTGACTTCAATGTGAATCTGAAGTGAAAGGTATGAGGATTTTAAAATAATTGTTTCATATTTTTTTGATAAATAGAAGAAGGATAGAAAGTAGTTAGGTAATCTATAGATGAATAATTTGTCGTTAATGGATAAGGGGATTATTTAGTAGTAGGTGATAAAAAATAGGCCATCTTGTTGGTACAAGATGGCCAGGGAAGGGGACAATTTATGTCAATTTTAATTAGGGATGGAAAGCTGTTCGAGACACTGGGGAATGTCTCATTATTAGGGAGGAACAGCTTCGATAGTTATAATATAAAAGATAGATGTGACTTCAATGTGAACTTGAAGTGAAAGGTATGGGGAATTTAAAATAATTGTTTTATATTTTTTTGATAAATAGAAGAAGGATAGAAGGTAGTTAGGTAATCTATAGATGAATAATTTGTCGTTAATGGATAAGGAGATTATTTAGTAGTAGGTGATAAAAAAATAGACCATCTCGTTCATACAAGATGGTCAGGGAAGGGGACAATTTATGTCAATTTTAATTAGGGATAGAAAGCTGTTCGAGACACTGGGGAATGTCTCATTATTAGGGAGGAACAGCTTCGATAGTTATAATATAAAAGATAGATGTGATTTCAATGTGAACTTGGAGTGAAAGATATGGGGATTTCAGAGGTATGTTTAATTTTTTTTGAATGATAGATGGAAAATAAAAAAGTAGTTAGGTATTCTCTTAGAAAAAAGTAAGGATTATCATGAGCATATTTAGGCAGAATGAGAGTGAAGAACGAGAATGATCGTAAAACTCTGTTTTAGTAAGATGGTTCTAATAGGTAGAATGGGTGCGTTAAGTGAATGAATACTTGTTATACTGCCTGTGAAAATAAAAGTTGAAATCTATGGAAAAAAGGATTATGCTCAACTATATTATGAGGGTATAAAGATTAATCCGCACTAATGAGTTCACTCTAAAAGTATGAGGAATTGAAAAAGTTAGGTGGAGAATTACTTTCTATGAGATTTTGTTCAAGTGAAATAAGCTATCAGCCTACGGATAGATGTTTTACTTTATTAAGGGAGTTAGTGATATGGAAGCAACAAAAAAACAAGGATTTTATAATCGTCTTATACGATTAAGTCCGCCGCAAATTTTAGCAATGGGCTTTTTTTGTTTAATTGTTGTCGGGGGAATGTTATTGAAACTACCATTCGCGACAAAAGAATCAATTAGTTGGGTGGATGCGTTTTTTACAGCAACATCGGCAGCGACAGTAACGGGGTTAGGAGTTGTAGATACTGCTAGTACTTTTACAACATTTGGCCAAATTATCATTATGTTATTAATTCAAACAGGTGGACTGGGATTAATGACAATTGCAATTTTAATTGTTTGGGTACTAGGAAAGAAAATTGGACTTCGCCACCGATTATTAATTGGAGAGGCATTTAATCAAACGAATATAGGTGGGCTTGTAAAGTTAGTGAAGCGAGTCTTTATTTTTTCTATTTGTATTGAGTTAGTGGGAGTTGTTTTTCTATCCATTCGATTTATTCCAGAATTCGGTTTTGGTAAAGGTTTATATTATAGTATCTTTCATGTTATCGCTTCGTACAATAATGCGGGATTTGCCTTATGGCCAGATAATTTAACAAGATATGTAGGGGATCCTATTATTAATATTGGGATCTGTTCTTTAATCGTTATAGGTGGTTTAGGATTTACTGTATTAATTGATATATGGTATAGCCGTAGTTTTCGGAAACTATCACTTCATTCGAAAATTATGATTATCGGAACAGTAGCGCTTAATGTTATTGCGATGATTGTAATTTTTATATTGGAGTATAACAATGTGGAAACATTAGGGCCTTTATCTTTAAATGAGAAGTTATGGGCCTCATTCTTCCAAGGAATTACACCAAGGACTGCAGGATTTAATACAGTTGACTATGGAGGAATGGAAGAGTCATCCATACTGTTTACAATGATTTTAATGTTTATAGGTGCAGGAAGTGTTTCAACAGGTGGAGGAATTAAGTTAACGACTTTTGTAATTTTAATTACATCGGTTATTTCCTTTTTTAGAAAGAAGGAAGACTTTGTTTTATTCCAGCGTACAATCAGAATGGCAACGGTAACAAGAGCGTTAGCAATTGTGGTTGCTAGTCAAATTCTTATTTTTACAGCAGTATTTTTATTAATGCTTACAGAAAACTTTAGTTTTATTCAACTTTTATTCGAAACAATTTCAGCGTTTGGGACAGTTGGATTAACAATGGGAATTACTGCTAAATTATCAGCTGTTGGAAAATGTATCATCATGTTTGTTATGTTTTGTGGATTAATTGGTCCGTTAACGCTTGTATTTTCACTGGCGCGACCAGCGAAGCAAAAAATTCGATATCCATCAGAAGATGTTTTCACAGGATAAGGTATCCCGCTAAAAGCGAGATACCTTTTTTCTTTAAAAGAGTGAGAAAAATAAACCAATAATTGCAGCTCGGAATATGAGAGCGACAATTGCAGAAATACCACCGATAATAGCTGCGATACTACCGGTTACAGTAGCACCACGATTATAGGCGTAAATGCCAAGTAAAACGGAAACAAGTCCAAAAAGTGTCGGGAATGTAAAGAGAGATAATAGGGCAAGAGCAAGTGCGATGAAACCAGCTGTTGAACCCGCTGTTTTTGACTTTACTTCATCTTTATCGTTATAGTTGACATGCTGAGGAGCAACCTCTGCCGCGTACTCTTCTTTATAGTCCCCTTTTTCAGTTCTATGTTGTTCATCAAATTTATCAGTCAAAGCAATGTCTCCTTTCATAACAAGGTTCATTAGTAGTATGTATATCTTTTTCTTTTTTTATCCCGTAAGAAATAGATAGTCGATTTACATTTCGCTTAATCAAGTTGAAGAAAGTTGATAATAGAGCAGTGTTGTTTATGAATTGTAAAACTTGGTATGAGTTTCTCTATTTTGGAAAGCATAAAAAAGAATTAAGAGGAAAAAGGTGGCTGAAATGATGGAACATCCAATTGAAAACTTAATGAAAACCGCAATGACAAATTTAAAAGAGATGGTTGATGTAAATACAATTGTCGGAAGTCCTGTTTCAACAGTGGACGGACATGTTGTTTTAACTGTCTCAAAAGTTGCTTTTGGGTTTGGGGCAGGGGGTAGTGATTTTAAAGGAGAAAGGTCTATAGGAAAAAGTGTGACTGGACAAGGTCAGCAAAAAGAGTTGAAACAAGGGCACCCGTTTGGAGGCGGAAGTGGTGCAGGAGTTTCAATTGACCCGGTTGCGTTTTTAGTAGTAGGATCTGGTGGTGTGCAAGTGTTACATTTACATAGTGGTACACATTTGATTGAAAAGGCTTTGAATGCGGTTCCAAGTACAGTTGATAAGTTTGTAAATGGTCGTTAAAAAGTAAAGTTGCATTTTTTAGGAATTGTGATATATTAGAAAAAGTGTGCTTCGGGATAATGAATATAATTGAAATGTAAATATATATGATTTATGAAATAAGGGAGAGGTAGTTATGATTAACATCAAGAATTTTACCGTCGGTTTATGTATGTTAGTAAGCGGATTTGTTGTATATGTAGTAAAAGAAAAGGCTCCATTCTAAAACAGACAGATTACGATGTCTGTTTTTATTTTGTTAAAATAAATATTGACGAATTTATTATGAAGTGTTAAGATTATATTTCGTGTCTCGGTTACAGCTAGTATATATTGGATATTTTTTATAAATGCGACATGAAAAATTTGCGAAGGATCGGGTAATTTTACCAACAACTTTTGTGAATAAACCCAAAAAGTTGTATTTGTAAGCTTATACACATACTAGTGTATCAAGGAGCGGTCAGAGGAACCGTGTTGATGAGAGAGAGGTAGGGCTTTCATCCAGTATATGTTACTTTCCCGTTAGGTGAATATAAAAAGAAAAGTCTCCTTGAATAGGAGACTTTTCTTTTTATAAATTTTTGCATTTTGTAGTCATATCATTTTTTAAAGTCGACTTTCGACTTGTTGACAAATTTCATCAGTTGTTAAGCCACTTGCTTCAATGACAGATCCTTTCATCGTTACATTACTAATTCCCATCACATTAGAATCCTGTCCAGTTACAACACAACAATCACAGTTTTGCGCATCGTTTTCAGATTGCAGTGAAATAACTTCATGTCCTTGTTGTTTCAATGCTTGTTGAACATCTGTTAATGAATTTTCAACACCAATTTTCGCCATTTCCTTCACCTCCTACCATCTAGTAATATGCACTGTTTTTTGGAAAATATTTATGTTTGTAAGAAAAAGATGGTAGAAAAAGGAGAGCTGCTTGCGGTAGCAAGATCCCCCACCTTGAGACGTAGAAGTAGGTAGGGGATAACTGTCTATAAAAGCACGATCAGTGCTCCTTGAAGTTTTAATCATATATTAGTCGTTGTACACACCTGTAAGCATTTGACTGACGAACTGATCATTTAATTGATCTTGAGCAGAAGCATCATTGGATTGAATATCAATTGAGGCGATGAAGTTGTTATTTTGTTTTTCATTTGGATACACCTCTACGTAATTGTCGAATTTACAAAAACCTTTCGTATCCATTAAATCAAATAGTTGTAACATTTCTACTACCTCTTGTCTTGTTCCTTTAATTTGTACACACGCCATATTATTTTCCTCCTTCATTTGACAATTTGTTTTTTTAAAATAGGATTATGAAAGCTGCGTGAAAAATATGATTGTTACTTTTATACAATTTTATTTTGAATGTATTCCTCCTTTTTAATTAAAAGTCGTTTTTATTGCCGAATATATGAAATCGGACGTCCGTTTATTGAATACAATAGATTCGCATTATTTGACAAAAATCCTTCTTCTAAACAAATATTTTTTTTGATGAAAAATGACGAAAAAAATTTTTGACATTTTGTAAACGTTAACAATGTTGATAAATCAATATAAATGAGCGTGTCTATAAATTAAAAATTAAAAATTTTCTAAAAATTATCTTGATTTATTTAAAAAGGAGAGTAAACTAGGAAACAATAAAAAATTCACAGAACATAGGAGGCGCTTTTAAGTGAATGAGCAACGGATTTTCTTAAATGGAGAATTTGTTCCAAAAGACGAAGCAAAAGTTTCAGTATATGATCATGGTTATTTATATGGCGATGGGGTGTTTGAAGGGATTCGTGTCTACAGTGGCAATGTCTTTAGACTTAAAGAACATCTTATTCGTTTATATGAGTCAGCAAAATCCATTATGTTGGAAATTCCATATACGTTAGATGAAGTGATAGATATTGTTATTGAGACGATTCGTCAAAATAAGCTATCTAACGGATACATTCGTTTAGTTGTATCACGAGGTGCTGGGAACCTTGGATTAGATCCTGATTCTTGCTCAAAACCGAATGTAGTCGTAATTGCGGAACAGTTATCACTATTTCCGTCGGAATATTACGAAAAAGGAATACCGGTTGTGACAGTTGCCACACGTCGAAATCGTCCAGATGTATTAACACCGCAAGTAAAGTCTTTAAACTATTTAAATAATATTTTAGTTCGAATTGAAGCGAAGCTTGCTGGTGTACAAGAAGCCCTTATGTTAAATGAACAAGGTTATGTTGCAGAAGGATCTGGTGATAATGTGTTCATTGTAAAAGGCAATAAATTAATTACACCACCAAGTTCTGCAGGGGCATTAGAAGGTATTACAAGAAATTCCATTTTGGAAATTGGAGAAAAACTCGGGTATGACGTAAGAGAAGAATTATTTACAAGACACGATGTATATGTAGCAGATGAAGTATTTTTAACAGGAACTGCTGCTGAAGTTATTGCAGTGACAACAGTTGACGGAAGAACGATTGGGGCCGGAAAAACGGGTCTACATACAAATCGTTTATTAGAAGAGTTTCGTAAATTAGTTATAGAAGATGGAGAGAAAGTTTACGAAGAAAATAAAGTTTAATGATAGCAGTGTAATGAATGATAAATTTGTAAAGCGTTGATAGGGAGGAGTAGTTGATTGTGAAGCCTCACAGAGAGTCGGTGGTTGCTGGAAACCGATGGTTCACGTCGACGAACATCGCCTTTGAGTGCTAAACTGAAGCGTTTGTCTAGGTTTAGACGGTAGCTCCGTTATTAGCTAGACTCATCCCCTGAGTCACTGAGGCAAGAAGTATTCTTGCGAAGAAGGGTGGTACCGCGAAATCTTTCGTCCCTTCAGCACATAGCTGGAGTGTGGACGTAGGATTTTTTTATTGTAAAAAAACAATTTTAAAGGAGGTTCATAAGAAAAATGCCTTCAAAAACGGAAGATAAAATGGCAACTGGTGCACAACTATTGTTAGAAGCGTTAGGAAAGGAAGACGTAGAAGTTATTTTTGGTTATCCAGGAGGTGCTGTTCTACCGCTCTATGATGCAATTTATGATTGCGAAATTCCTCATATTTTAACAAGACATGAACAAGGAGCGATTCATGCAGCTGAGGGGTATGCACGAGTTACAGGAAAACCTGGTGTTGTTATTGCGACAAGTGGTCCTGGTGCGACAAATGTAATTACGGGTCTTGCAGATGCAATGATTGACTCATTACCGCTTGTTGTTTTTACTGGTCAAGTAGCTACAACGCTGATTGGAAGTGATGCTTTCCAAGAAGCGGATATTATGGGGCTTACAATGCCAGTAACAAAACATAATTATCAAGTGCGCAGGGCATCAGATTTACCAAGAATTATTAAAGAGGCCTTTCATATTGCGAAAACGGGTCGACCAGGACCGGTAGTTATCGATCTTCCTAAAAACATGGTAGTAGAAAAAGGAGAGCGATGTAGTAACGTACAAATGGATTTGCCAGGATATCAACCAAACTATGAACCAAATTTATTGCAAATTAACAAATTATTACAAGCGATTGATGTTGCTGAGAAGCCGTTGATTTTAGCTGGAGCAGGCGTATTGCATGCAAAAGCTGCACAAGAATTAACAGATTTTGCACAAATGTATCGTATACCTGTGGTTCATACACTTCTTGGATTAGGTGGATTTCCTCCTCATGATGAGTTGTTTCTAGGAATGGGAGGGATGCACGGTTCGTATACAGCAAACATGGCGTTATATGAGTGTGATTTACTCATAAATCTCGGTGCGAGATTCGATGATCGTCTCACAGGAAATCTGGAATATTTTGCGAAAGAGGCTATAGTCGCACATATTGATATTGATCCAGCAGAAATTGGAAAGAATGTCCCTACAGAAATTCCGATTGTAGCAAGTGCAAAGCATGCTTTGGAGTCACTTCTTGTTTCTAAAGGGAAAAAAGAGAATCATAGTGCATGGTTATCACTTTTGAAAAGTAGAAAAGAACAATATCCTTTTTCTTACGATCAAGATTCTGATGAGATTAAACCACAATCGGCAATTGATATGCTATACGAAATCACAAAAGGCAAGGCGATTATTACAACAGATGTTGGACAGCACCAAATGTGGGCAGCTCAATATTATCCGCTTAAAGATCCAGATAAGTGGGTAACATCTGGAGGGCTTGGGACGATGGGATTTGGATTTCCAGCTGCTATTGGTGCACAAATTGCAAAGCCAAATGAGTTAGTTGTTGCAATTGTTGGGGATGCTGGTTTTCAAATGACATTACAAGAATTAGGTGTATTAAAAGAACATTCCTTGCCGGTTAAAGTTTTGATTTTAAATAATGAAGCTTTAGGCATGGTAAGACAATGGCAAGATGAATTTTATAATCAAAGATATTCTCATTCTTTGCTTTCTTGTCAACCGGATTTTGTAGCACTTGCACAGGCGTATGGGCTAAAAGGGATTCGCATTGAAAATCCATTATTAGCAAAGGAACAGTTAAAAGAGGCGATTGCTTTACAAGAACCAGTTGTAATTGATTGCAGGGTACTACAGTCCGAAAAAGTGATGCCGATGGTTGCTCCTGGAAAAGGGGTTCATCAAATGGAGGGGGTGGAAAAGTGATGAAAAGGATTGTTACGGCAACCGTTCGAAATCAAAGCGGCGTATTAAACCGAATTACCGGTGTTATGACGAGGAGGCATTTTAATATTGAAAGTATTTCTGTTGGGCATACAGAATCGTCTGATATTTCACGGATGACATTTGTTGTTCATGTTGAAAGCGAACAACAAGTGGAACAGCTCATTAAGCAACTGCATAAACAAATTGATGTGTTAAAAGTATCTGATATAACGGAAGAGGCGATGATTGCAAGGGAACTCGCTCTCATTAAAGTAGCAACAACAAGTGTATCAAGAGCCGAATTGTATAGCTTAATTGAACCGTTCCGAGCCACTGTAATAGATATTGGAAAGGATTCCATCGTGGTGCAAGTAACAGGTACGCAAGAAAAGGTAGAAGCGTTAATTGAGCTCTTGCGCCCATATGGCTTAAAAGAAATTGCAAGAACAGGTGTCACAGCATTCACGCGTAGCATGAAAAAACAAGATAAACAAATTATGTTAATTCAGTAATCATTTAAATATAGGGGGAGAAAGAATATGGCAAAAGTTTATTATGAGAAAGATGTAGCAGTAAATGTATTAAAGGGAAAGAAAGTAGCAATTGTTGGATATGGATCACAAGGTCATGCTCATGCACAAAACTTACGTGATAACAATTTTGAAGTAGTAGTTGGATTAAGGCCAGGAAAGTCATGGGAAAAGGCGGAAGGGGATGGCTTTGCTGTATATTCAGTGGCAGAGGCAACAAAGTTTGCGGATGTAGTAATGATTCTATTACCTGATGAACTACAACCAGAGGTATATGAAGCAGAAATCGAACCGAATTTACAAGCTGGAAATTCACTCGTGTTTGCACATGGGTTTAACGTTCATTTTAATCAAATTACACCACCAGAAGATGTAGATGTCTTTCTAGTTGCACCAAAAGGGCCAGGGCATTTAGTACGTCGTACATTTACCGAAGGCGGGGCAGTTCCGGCATTATTTGCTGTATATCAAGACGCAACAGGAGCAGCAACTGAAAAAGCATTATCCTATGCAGATGGAATCGGAGCAACGAGGGCTGGAGTATTAGAAACGACATTTAAAGAAGAAACAGAAACAGATTTATTTGGAGAACAGGCTGTACTTTGTGGAGGGGTTACTGCACTTGTAAAGGCAGGATTTGAAACATTAGTAGATGCTGGTTATCAACCAGAACTTGCCTATTTTGAATGTTTACATGAACTAAAGCTCATTGTTGATCTTATGTATGAAGGTGGACTTGAAAATATGAGATATTCTGTTTCTGATACAGCGCAGTGGGGGGATTTTGTATCAGGGCCACGTATTGTAACAGAACATACGAAGAAAGCAATGGATGAAGTGTTGAAAGAAATTCAAGATGGCACATTCGCAAGAGGATGGATTGCAGAGCACAAAGCAGGAAGACCACATTTCCATGCAACGAACGCTAAGGAGAATGGACATCAAATTGAGGTTGTTGGACGTAAATTACGTGAAATGATGCCGTTTGTACAACCGAAAGTAAAGGCGGAGGTTAAATAATATGAAACAGATTTTGTTCATGGATACGACGCTTCGTGATGGCGAACAATCACCCGGAGTCAATTTAAATGAACAAGAAAAGTTACAGATTGCCAAACAGTTAGAAAAACTAGGAATCAATGTGATGGAAGCAGGATTTGCAGCAGCTTCTGAAGGTGATTTTCGCTCAGTAAAACGTATTGCAGAAACGATTCAAAACGTTTCCGTTATGAGTCTAGCAAGAGCGAGGGAAAGTGATATTCAAAGAGCATATGAAGCTTTAAAACATGCAGCATCTCCAAGGTTACACGTTTTTTTGGCAACGAGTGATATTCATATGAAATATAAGCTTTGTATGTCAAAAGAAGATGTATTAGATAGTATTCATCGCTCTGTAACTTTAGGGAAATCGTTATTTCCCACAGTACAATTTTCAGCAGAAGATGCAACGAGAACGGCTCGTGCATTTTTAGCAGAAGCTGTGGAAGTTGCGATTCGTGCTGGAGCGGATGTTGTTAATATTCCGGATACAGTTGGTTATACCAATCCAGAAGAATACTACTCTCTTTTTAAATACTTACAAGAGTCCGTTCCTTCTTATGAAAAAGCTATTTTCTCTTGCCATTGCCATGACGATCTTGGAATGGCGGTAGCAAATTCATTAGCGGCGATTGAAGGCGGGGCCCTCCAAATAGAGGGAACAATTAATGGAATTGGAGAGCGCGCAGGTAATGCAGCTTTAGAAGAGGTAGCGGTAGCTTTGCATATTCGAAAAGACTATTATGAAGCCGATCCTTCTATGGTATTGAAAGAGATTAAGGCAACAAGTACATTAGTGAGTCGTTTAACAGGAATGGTTGTACCGAAAAATAAAGCGATTGTTGGAGCGAATGCGTTTGCTCATGAATCAGGTATTCATCAAGATGGTGTATTAAAAGAAGTAACGACATATGAAATTATTGCACCAGAGCTCATTGGTGAAGCGCAAAATTTGTTTGTACTTGGAAAGCATTCTGGTCGCCATGCGTTTACTGAAAAAATGAAGGAACTTGGCTATGAGTTTACGGAAGCAGAGCGAGATATAGCATTCAGCGCATTTAAGAGATTAGCAGATCGAAAAAAAGAGATTACAGAAGAAGATTTACGTGCATTAGTACTGGGAGAAACAGCATTTTCAACCCAGCAGTATAAAATTAAACAATTACAAGTACATTTTGTATCAAATAGTACGCAATGTGCAACAGTTGCACTAACAGATGAGGCAGGTAATGTGTACGAAGATGCAGCAACAGGAGCAGGGAGTATTGAAGCGATTTACAATGCAATTCAAAGGATTTTGGGACTTGAGTGTGAGTTAGCTGATTATCGTATTCAATCTATTACACAAGGTCAAGATGCACTTGCTCATGTTCATGTTGAATTGAAAGAAGGAACTCATCAAGTTACAGGTTTTGGTGTGGCGCAAGATGTATTAGAAGCATCAGCTAGAGCTTATGTACATGCAGCTGGAAAGTTAAAGGCTTTGTTATTGCTTGCAAAGTAATGTTTGATAAGTGGGGGAATACCCCCACTTCACTCGATTAAATTCAGAATAATCAGTAAAAACAAAAAGGGGTGCTGATCATTGGAAAAACGTATTGTTTGCTTAGCGGGTGATGGTGTTGGACCAGAAATTATGGAGAGTGCGAAGGAAGTACTGCACATGATAGAAAGGTTATATGGTCACCATTTTTATTTACAAGATGAACAATTTGGAGGAGCTGCGATTGATTCGTTTGGGCAACCATTGCCACCTCGAACATTAGCGGCATGTTTAGCAAGTGATGCGGTATTACTAGGTTCGGTTGGCGGACCGCGCTGGGACGACGCGAAAGAAAGACCGGAAAAAGGATTGCTTGCACTTCGAAAAGGGCTTGGTGTATTTGCTAATGTTCGTCCTGTCACTGTAGATGCAGCGACTGCTCATTTATCTCCATTGAAGGCTGCTGATAAGGTGGATTTTGTTGTTGTTCGTGAATTAACGGGTGGTATTTATTTCTCTTTTCCAAAAGAAAGAACAGAAGAAGTAGCTACAGATACGCTTACTTATCATCGTCATGAAATTGAGCGCATTGTTTCATACGCTTTTCAATTAGCGAGTAAACGTCGTAAAAAAGTTACTTCTATTGATAAAGCAAATGTTTTAGAGTCGAGTAAGCTTTGGAGGGAAGTAACAAAAGAAGTGGCACTTCGCTATCCTAATATTGAACTTGAACATATTTTAGTAGATGCAGCGGCTATGGAATTGATTCGCAACCCAGGCAGGTTTGATGTTGTTGTAACAGAAAATTTATTTGGTGATATTTTAAGTGATGAGGCCTCTGTATTAGCTGGGTCACTAGGGATGCTTCCTTCGGCAAGTCACGCAGAGAATGGGCCTTCACTTTATGAACCAATTCATGGATCAGCACCAGACATTGCAGGGAAAAATAAAGTGAATCCAATTGCGATGATGCGTTCAGTTGCGATGATGCTTGGACAGTCTTTTGAACTAAGAAGAGAGGGAGAAGCGATTGAAGAAGCAATTTCTTCAGTTCTTCGCTCTGGGAAATGTACAGTTGATATCGGCGGAAATGAAACAACAACTTCGTTTACAAAGGCTGTACTTCAAGAAATGGAAGAACAAGCGTTAGTAGGGAGAGGAAGATAATGGCTAAAAGGTTACTGGATAAGTTGTGGGAGAGACATGTTGTTGCGACAAATGAAAATGGATTAGATTTATTATATATCGATCTTCATCTCGTACATGAAGTAACATCGCCGCAAGCGTTTGAAGGCTTGCGGCTTGCAAATCGGAACGTTCGGAGGCCGGATTTAACATTTGCAACGATGGATCATAATATTCCAACAAAGGATGTTTGGAACATTACGGATCGTATTGCTAAGCAACAATTAGATACACTTCGTGAAAATTGTAAGCAATTTAATATTCCATTAGCGGATATTGAGGATGAACATCAAGGGATTGTTCATGTTATTGGACCGGAACTAGGACTTACACAACCGGGAAAGACCATTGTATGTGGTGATAGTCATACGGCAACACATGGAGCCTTTGGAGCGTTGTCATTTGGAATTGGTACAAGTGAAGTTGAACATGTATTAGCGACGCAAACATTATGGCAGAGAAAGCCAAAGGCAATGGGGATTGAATTAAAGGGGAAATTGCCTAAAGGAGTATACGCAAAAGATATTATTTTACACCTCCTAGCTACGCATGGGATAGCAGTTGGAACGGGATATGTGATGGAGTTTTACGGAGAAACAATTGTAAATATGGAAATGGAAGAGCGAATGACGCTTTGTAACATGGCAATCGAGGGCGGAGCAAAAGCAGGAATTATTGCGCCAGATGAAAAAACATTTGCTTATGTAAAAGGACGTGAGTATGCACCGGAAGAATTTGATTTGGCAGTAGCAAAGTGGAAGGAACTTTATACTGAGCCAGATGCAATATACGATACTTATATTTCAGTAGATGTTGCTAAACTAGTACCATATGTAACATGGGGAACAAATCCAAGTATGGGTATGCGTATTGATGAGAAGCTTCCAGAAACACATGATAAAAATGATGAACGAGCTTTAGCGTATATGGGGCTTCAGCCGGGACAGAGTGTATTTGATATTCCTGTTCAGCATGTATTTATTGGTTCTTGCACAAATTCTCGTTTATCAGATTTAGAAATCGCCGCGGCTGTTGTGAAGGGAAAAAAGGTAAAAGAAGGGGTGCGAGCGCTTGTTGTACCAGGGTCTAAAAGAGTACGAAAAGCAGCAATGGAAAAAGGATTGCACCGTATATTTGAAGAGGCGGGATTTGAATGGAGAGAACCTGGGTGTTCTATGTGTCTTGGGATGAATCCAGACCAAGTGCCTGAAGGAGAACATTGTGCATCTACTTCCAATCGGAATTTTGAAGGACGGCAGGGGAAGGGTGCAAGAACACATTTAGTCAGTCCTGCTATGGCAGCCGCCGCAGCACTTTATGGTCATTTCGTTGATGTAAGAAAGGAGAGTTATGATGGAGTCGTTTCGTATTCATAAAGGTACTGTTGCCGTACTAATGAACGATAATATTGATACAGATCAAATTATTCCAAAACAATATTTAAAGAGGATTGAACGAACGGGTTTTGGGCAATTTTTATTTGATGAATGGCGTTATGGGAATGACAGGCAAGAGAATCCGGATTTTCCATTAAATGCACCTGAGCGAAAAGGTGCAAGTATACTCATTACAGGTGAAAATTTTGGCTGTGGTTCATCACGAGAACATGCGCCATGGGCACTCGCTGACTATGGATTTCGTGTTATTGTTGCGGGGGGATTTGCAGATATTTTTTATATGAATTGTACGAAAAATGGCATGCTGCCAATCGTTATGGAAAAAGAAATGCGTGAAAAGCTAGCAGCTGTTGATCCAAGAGATGTCATCGAAGTTGATCTAGAGAATGAAGTGATTACAACCTCGCTACATCGTTTTCATTTTACAATTGAGAACATGTGGAAAGAAAAATTATTAAATGGTTTAGATGAAATCGGAATCACACTTCAATATGAGCAACAAATTCAAGAATATGAACGAAATACAGCTCGCTAATTTGTTTAGCGAGCTGTAATATAATATAAATAAGGTTTGAATTTTGTTTACATTCTGAATTTTGTGTTATATACTATGTGAAAATAAGAGGAGAAAGGGAGTAAGGATAATGTTTACATTACAATCTATTAATATGCTTACACAACTACATCATCATACATAAACCCTTGAACCTAGCGTGAACAACGTGTAGGTACAAGGGTTAGTCCCGTTGTACCTACACCCTATGAAAGGGCCTTGTAGGTATTTTTTCTACAAGGCCCTTTTTATTTTGTTCATGATTGCTATGGTGGGCATATATTAAAAGGGGAAATTTACTGATGAGAGCTTAAAGGAGTGTGAATCGGTATGACAAAATGGAAGCGAGCAAATCCAGATGGAACAAGAGATTATGTATTTGAAGAGTGTACGCTAATAGAAGAAGTTGAACAAAAATTACGACGTACTTTTTTAGAAAGAGGCTATGAGGAAATCCGAACGCCTACGATTGAATTTTATGATGTCTTTTCTTTTCGGAATCGTCCGATAGATGAAGAGAAAATGTATAAGTTCTTTGACCAGCAAGGACGCATTATCGTGTTAAGACCTGATATGACAATCCCACTTGCAAGAGTAATAGGAACTCATGGTGAGGAGGCACCAGTGAAATTAACATATAGTGGGAATGTATTTCGAGCGAACGAGTCGCTAGCTGGAAAATACAATGAAATCATTCAAACAGGTATTGAAATAATTGGGATAGATAATATACGTGCTGAAATTGAATGTATCGTAAGCGCAATTCACGCTCTTCAAGCTGTGGGGATTCAATCTTTTACAATAGAATTAGGGCAAGTTCAGTTATACAAGTGTATCGTTAAAAAGCTGTCATTTGGAGAAGAGGAGGAGTCGCTTTTACGTACGTATATTGAAAGTAAAAATTATGCAGAACTATCCCGTTTTTTACAAGAAAGGAACTTAGATCGACGTGATGAAACTGTACAGTTACTTGAAAAGTTACCAAGATTATTCGGAAAACTTGAAGTAATTGAAGAAGCGGAAAAACTTGCTTCGAATTATGAGATGAAGCAAGCGATTGCGCGGGTTAAAGAAATTTATAAAACGATTGAAAAATTAGGATATGCTTCGTATATCTCGATTGACCTTGGAATGATTCAACATTTGCATTATTATACAGGAATTATTTTTAGAGGATATATATATGATGTTG
The DNA here is from genome assembly GCF_002560575.1 of Bacillus sp. AFS023182. Taxonomy (NCBI): domain Bacteria; kingdom Bacillati; phylum Bacillota; class Bacilli; order Caryophanales; family Bacillaceae; genus Bacillus; species Bacillus sp. AFS023182. The sequence goes on from NZ_NTRO01000020.1 coordinate 119,411, forward strand.
GAGGAGAAATCGTTAGTGGCGGAAGATATGATGAATTGCTTGGTAATTTTGGGGAACCGATGCCAGCAGTTGGATTGGCTGTACAAGTAAATCAAATTGTCCGGATATTACAAGAACAGCAAAAACAATTCAAACGAAAAAAATTAGATATGATCATTCATTATTCTTTGGATCGGATAGCAGAAGCAGAAAGACTATGTGGTTTACTTCAGAAAGATGGTTGGAAAGTGGAGTTATCTATGTTTGAGAATTTGCAAGATACATTTCAGTTTGCGAAGAAGAATGGGATTACAAAAGTGATTGAAGCGACTGGAAAAGCATTAGTGGAATATATGTGGAAAGAAAAATGGGTGATACAGAAAGAAGGAGAAACTTCATGCGTAACATTCAAATTGCGTTAACGAAAGGAAGATTGGAGGAACATACTATCCCGCTTTTTGAAAAAATCGGTATAGATTGTTCGGAGCTGAAAGATAAAGGAAGAAGACTTGTTTTTCAAAGTGAAAATGCTAATATTTCGTTCATTCTTGTTAAAGCGGTTGATGTTGCAACATATGTAGAACATGGTGTTGCAGACATAGGTATTGTTGGAAAAGATATTTTAATGGAATATGAGAAAGATATATATGAAATGGTTGATTTAGAAGTAGGATGTTGTAAGTTTTGTGTCGCTTCTATTCCGACATATAATCCGAAAGGCTATCGAAAAAAGAGAATTGCTACAAAATATCCGCATATTACTTCCGGTTATTTTCGAGATAAGGGAGAAGATGTAGAAATTATTAAAATAGAAGGTTCAGTAGAAATCGCTCCACTTCTTGGATTAGCAGATGCGATTGTTGATATTGTAGAGACGGGAAAAACATTACAAGAAAATGGATTGATTGTATTTGAAGAAATGTATTCAATATCAGCTCGCATGATTGTAAATAAAGCTGCTTTAAAAACAAAAAAAGACGAAATATTCAATATTATAAATAAAATGGAGCGTGTCATCACTGCAGATAAATAAAGGGGGACTCTGGGTGGAAGTAATATCTGAAAACTACACGGAAGCGTTGAAGAGAATAAAACAGTTAAGAGAACAGGCTAATATAATAGAAGAAACTGTACAGATACGCGTAAGGGAAATTGTTGAGGGTGTGAGAAAAGGGAAAGATGAGGCACTATTTTCTTATACAAAAACTTTTGATGGAATTGAATTACAAAAATTACGTGTTGCAAAAGAAGAAGTTGAAAAAGCGAGTAAATATGTGGAATCTTCATTTCTAGAAGCATTGCAATGCGCAAAGGAAAACATCATCTCATACCATGAAAAACAAAAAAGACAATCCTTTTTAGATTGTGAAAATGAGGGTGTGATTCGTGGGCAACTGATTAGACCATTGCAAACAGTTGGTGTATATGTACCAGGAGGAACTGCATCGTATCCGTCATCTGTACTTATGAATGTATTACCTGCTAAAATTGCCGGTGTTCAGAAGGTTGTAATGGTAACACCGCCAGGGAAAGCGGGAATAGATCCACATATTTTAGCAGCTGCTGAAATTGCCGGTGTAGATGAAATCTATACAGTAGGTGGTGCACAAGCGATAGGAGCATTAGCATATGGGACAGAATCGATTCCGAAAGTTGATAAAATTGTCGGTCCAGGGAATATATATGTGGCTCTTGCAAAACGTGAGGTATTTGGAGTTGTTCATATCGATATGATTGCTGGACCATCTGAGATCGTTGTAATTGCTGACAAAACTGGAAATGCGTCTTTTATCGCAGCGGACTTATTATCTCAAGCTGAGCATGATGTGAGAGCAACAGCGATTTGTATTACAACTTGTGTAGAACTTGCTAAAGAGATAGAAAGAGAAATAAAGCAGCAACTTCGGGAATTGCCAAGAAGTGAAATAGCTTGTGAATCAATAGAAAGAAACGGAGCAATTCTCGTTGTTCCTTCGCTAGAGCACGCGTTTCAATTGTCAAATGAAATAGCACCGGAGCATTTAGAGTTGCACATAAAAGAGCCGATGAACGCTTTGGCATATATTCAGCATGCGGGTTCGATTTTTATTGGTCCGTATGCACCAGAGCCACTTGGAGATTATTTTGCAGGACCCAATCATGTACTGCCAACAAGCGGAACGGCGCGTTTCTTTTCACCGTTATCGGTTGATGATTTTGTGAAAAAATCGAGCTTTGTATCCTATACAAAAGAAGCGTTACAAAACGTTCAACATCATATTACAACGCTCGCTGATAAAGAGGGACTACATGCGCATGCAAGAGCAATACAAATTCGATTTGAGGAGGAGAAATAATGCGTGAGGCAAGTCAAGTACGAGGAACGACAGAAACAAAAATCAAACTGAGTTTACAACTAGATGAAAGTACAAATGTTGCGATTCAAACAGGTGTGGGGTTTTTTGATCATATGTTAACTTTGTTTGCAAGACATGGACGATTTGGTTTGCAAATCGAAGCAGAAGGTGATGTGTTTGTTGACGCTCATCATACTGTTGAAGATGTTGGTATTGTACTTGGAAATTGTTTGAAAGAGGCACTGCAAAATAAAGAAGGGATTAATCGTTACGGAGCGGCATATGTACCAATGGATGAAGCATTAGGCTTTGTAGCAATTGATATAAGCGGAAGGTCTTATCATGTCTTTCAAGGTGAATTGAAAAATCCTAAGTTAGGAGATTTTGATACAGAGCTGACAGAGGAGTTTTTTAGAGCGGTTGCCCACGCTGCCAATATCACACTACATGCTCGAATATTATATGGAAGTAATACCCATCACAAAATTGAAGCGTTATTTAAAGCGTTTGGACGTGCACTGCGTGAAGCGGTGGACAAAAATGACAAAATTGTTGGTGTAAACTCTACGAAAGGACTGTTGTAATTGATTGCAATTGTAGATTATGGAATGGGGAATATTCGCAGTGTTGAACAGGCGTTAACACGTATTGGGGCTAAGCATATTGTAACAGATGATAAAGAGAAGATATTACAAAGTGACGGTGTGATCTTACCAGGAGTTGGAGCTTTTCCAAAAGCAATGATTGCTTTGCAGGAAAAAGATCTCGTTTCAGTAATTCAAGAAATTGGAGCACAAGGAAAACCACTACTTGGTATTTGTTTAGGGATGCAGATTTTATTTGAAGAAAGTGAAGAAATAGAGAGAACAAAAGGATTAGGTTTGTTGCCAGGAGTAGTTCGAAAGCTGAAAGTCCCTTATAAAATACCGCATATGGGCTGGAATCAATTAAAGAAGAAACGGGAAATGGAGCTGTGGAATGGAGTAGAAAATGGTTCATTTGTGTATTATGTTCATTCCTATTATGTAGATTGTCCAAGTGAGATTGTATGTGGTAGTAGTGACTATAAGATTGATATTCCAGGGATTGTTGCGAAAGGGAATATATTTGGAGCGCAGTTTCACCCTGAAAAAAGCGGTGATATCGGAATACAAATGTTAAGAAACTTTAAAGGAGTGGTAGAATCATGGAAATCTTCCCAGCTATCGATTTAAAACAAGGGCGGTGTGTTAGGCTTTATCAAGGAGAATTTAATAAGGAAAAAGTTATGAATGAAAATCCAGTTGCTCAAGCATTATTATTTGAAAAATTAGGTGCAAGAACATTACACATTGTTGATTTAGACGGGGCGGTTGCAGGTCAATCAATGAATCTTTCTGTAATTGAGGATATATGTAAAGCAGTTCGAATTCCGGTTCAAGTAGGCGGAGGAATACGCTCTCTTAAAACGATTGAAAAGTTACTGTCAGTAGGAGTAGAAAAAGTTATTTTAGGAACGGCAGCATTGTACGATCGTCCTTTTTTAGAAGAAGCAGTTCGTTTATATGGAGAAAATATTATTGTTGGTATTGATGCGAAAAATGGTTTTGTTGCAACAAGAGGCTGGTTAGATGTGTCTGAAATTTCTTATATTGACCTTGCGAAGAAAATGGAAAGTGCCGGCGTGCAAACAATCATTTTTACAGATATTGCAAAAGATGGTACGTTAGAGGGTCCGAACTTCGAGCAACTGCAATTACTACAGAAAGCGGTGGCGATCCGTATTGTTGCATCAGGCGGCGTATGCTCATTGCAAGATATACAGAAGTTAAACGATATGAATGTCTATGGCGTTATTATCGGAAAAGCGTTATATGAAAAAACAATTGATTTAGAAGAGGCATTGCAGGTGACAAAGATATGTTAACGAAGCGAATCATTCCATGTTTAGATGTGAAAGATGGCCGTGTTGTAAAGGGTGTGAATTTTGTAGGATTACAAGATGTTGGTGATCCTGTTGAAATAGCTGATTTGTATAATAAAGCAGGTGCAGATGAAATTGTTTTTTTAGATATTACGGCGACGCATGAGGGGAGAAAAACAATTATAGATGTTGTAGAGAGAGCGGCGTCAAAAGTGTTTATTCCGCTTACAGTTGGGGGTGGGATTTCCACTATTCAAGATATATATGCCTTGCTAAGAGCAGGTGCGGACAAAGTTTCACTTAATTCAGCGGCAGTACGAAATCCAAAATTAGTTGGGGAAGGAGCCGAACATTTTGGTTCCCAATGTATTGTTGTCGCAATTGATGCAAGGAAAGTAAAAGAAAATAAATGGAACGTATATGTAAATGGTGGACGGATTGATACAGGAATTGATGCTGTACAATGGGCAAAGCAGGTAGAACAGTTAGGGGCTGGCGAGATTTTACTTACGAGTATGGATGCAGATGGGACGAAGGATGGCTATGATATTCGTTTGACTAAAACAATTTCAGAAGCTGTCTCGATTCCAGTTATTGCATCAGGAGGATGTGGAAGCGCGGAACATATTGTAAAGGTGTTTCAAAAAACATCGGTAAATGCAGCATTAGCAGCCTCTATTTTTCACTATGGTGAGGCAACAGTGCAAGAGGTGAAGAAAAAATTACAAGAAGCGAAAATTGAGGTGAGAATATGACGCCTGATTTCTCAAAGGGATTGTTGCCAGCTATTGTGGTAGAAGAAGAAACAAAAGAAGTTTTGATGTTAGCATATATGAATGAAGAAGCATATAAAAAAACGTTAGAGACGAAGAAAACATGGTTTTATTCACGCTCGCGGCAAGCGTTATGGAATAAAGGAGAAACGTCTGGGCACATGCAGTATGTTCAATCTCTGTATTTAGATTGTGATCAAGATTCGATTGTAATTATGGTTAAGCAAGTAGGACCAGCTTGTCATACAGGAGAGAAAACATGCTTTCATTATAAAATCATATAGGGGGATCTGAGGATGGAAGACGTACTGAAGTCTTTATATGAAACTATTGAGCAGCGTAAAGAAAGTCCAATTTCGGAATCATATACAAGTTATTTATTTACAAAAGGTGAAGATAAGATTTTAAAAAAAATAGGGGAAGAGTGTACAGAAGTTGTGATCGCTGCAAAAAACGATGATAAAGAAGAACTTATAAAAGAAATGGTCGATGTGATTTATCACTGCTTTGTTTTACTAGCCACAAAAAATATTCCATTAGAAGATGTGTTAGAAGAAGTGAAAGAGAGACAAGGAAAGCTCTCAAAAACAGGGGAACGAAAAGAAATTGATACATTATAAGGGGGGAAGAGTATGAAAGTAGATTATCACCTTCATTTAGAAGAAGGTCCGTATTCAATAGGATGGTTGGCGAGAATAAATGAATCGCTAGAACATTTTCAACCACTCAAAGAAGAAAAGCACTCTATTGAATGGCTCATGAAAACACAAGAACGTTTGCAAAAGCGTGTGCAAGACGGTCCGTTTACAGCGGAATGGATTGATTTATATTTAGAAGAAGCACTGCAAAAAGGAATAAAAGAAGTGGGGATTGTTGATCATCTCTATCGCTTTTATGAGGCAAAAGAGTATTACGAAAAATATGTAGACATTAGTGATTCAAAGCTCGGTCGACTGCAGAAAGAATGGCTAGATCAAGTGCGGGTAGCTTCCATTTCTGATTTTACAAAAGCAATTCAAGAGGCAAAGGAGCGTTGGAGAAAAAGAGGAGTAGTACTGCGCCTTGGGATTGAAGCGGATTATTTTATTGATGGAGAGAGAGAGCTAGAAGATTTGTTAGCATTAGGAGATTGGGATTATGTAATTGGTTCTGTCCATTTTATTGATGGATGGGGATTTGATAACCCAGATACGAAAGAATATTTCGAAAAACATCAGCTAAATACATTGTATGGTGCCTTTTTCACAACAGTAGAAAAGGCAGTTCGTTCGAGATTATTTGATATTGTAGCGCACCTTGATAATATAAAAGTATTTAATTATCGATTAGATGAAAATGTACAGATTCCATATTACGAAAGAATTGCTAAGGCATTAATAGAAACAAATACAGCAACGGAAGTAAATGCTGGATTATATTATCGTTATCCTGTTCGAGAGATGTGTCCAAGTCCGCTTTATTTACAAGCGTTAGCGCAGCATAAAGTACCGATTACTCTTTCATCAGATGCTCATTACCCAAATGACTTAGGAAATTATATCCGGGAAAATGTGAAAACATTACGTAATCATGGTATTTCTCATGTTGCTACATTTGAAAAACGGGTGAGGAAGATGAAGCTGCTTGAAGAAGAATCGGTAACTGTTTCAAAGTAAAAATGATTTTGTGATGAAAACCTTTCTTTTTGCTCAAAATAAAAAAGAATGATAAAGGAGGGTTTGAAATGACAAAACAAAACAACAAACAGAACATGAAAGTGACGAATCAAAGTTATGCTTCCCAAACGAACGAGGAAGTTGATTCTGTAGTGCAAGAACAAATTAGTGATACGGTAGCAGAAGGAACGATTGATGTAAAGCTTGGAAAACAATCTAGTGAAGAGCAATAAATAAAAGAGGAGATATCGATCTCCTCTTTTATTATGTGGAAAAGTGTCAGTTTTCGGAACTGTAATCAAATTTCTTGGCTTTTTTGATATAGATTTCTTACAATAAAATATAAAGGAGTTTTCATTTTTAAATAGAAGAGGTGCTTATTAGTGGCGAAAATATTAGTGGCAGGAAAAATTCCAGAAATCGGACTACAATTATTACAAAATCATGATGTGGAAATGTATGATAAGGAAGGATTAATTAGTGTAGAGGAACTAGCAGAACGAGTAAAGGAAAAAGATGCACTGTTAAGTTTACTTTCAACAAAGGTAACAAAGGAAGTAATTGATGTAGCACCTGATTTGGAAATCATTGCCAACTATGGTGCGGGTTACGATAATATCGATTATATGTATGCTGCAGAAAAAGGAATTACAGTTACAAATACACCAAAAGTTTCAACAGAAGCAACAGCAGAGTTAACATTTGCCCTTCTTTTAGCAGCTGCAAGACGAATTCCAGAAGGGGATACATTATGTCGTACTGTAGGATTTAATGGCTGGGCACCACTCTTTTTCCTAGGCCGAGAAATATATGGGAAAACAATTGGAATCATCGGCCTTGGTGAAATTGGAAAAGCAGTTGCGAAACGTGCAAAAGCATTTGGAATGAATGTGATTTATACAGGACCAAACCGTAAGGATGAGGCAGAAAGTGAATTAGAAGCAATATATGTAACATTAGAAGAACTATTACAAACAGCAGACTTTATTACGATTAATTGTGCGTATAATCCAAGTCTTCATCATATGATTGATGAAGAACAATTTAAAATGATGAAGAAAACAGCATATATCATAAATGCAGCACGTGGTCCAATTATGAATGAACTAGCGCTTGCTCATGCGTTAGAGACAAATGAAATTGAAGGGGCGGCTCTTGATGTATTTGAGTTTGAACCGAAAATTACAGAGAGATTAAAGGGACTGAAAAATGTTGTTCTTACTCCGCATGTTGGAAACGCAACGTTTGAAACACGTGACGCTATGGCTGAAATGGCAGTACGTAACATTTTAGCTGTATTAGAAGGAGAGGAACCATTAACACCTGTGAAACAAAAAGTATTAGTTACAAAATAGCAAGAACCCTTCCGAATTCGGAAGGGTTCTTGCTATTTTTCTTTATTTGCTCGTTTTTTATGAGATGGCCTTTGTCTAAGAAATTGAGATAACATAAACAAAATATAAAGTGGAATAGCAATGAATAGAAATACTGAAATGTTGCCAAAACTCGTTTTATACATTGTATAAATACTACCAATTAAAAATAGCGTAACAATAATGCTGTAACGTGGAATTGGTACATCTTTTAAACTTGGGATTCGAATACGACTTACCATTAAAAATGCAAACGTTACAAATACCGTAATGAGGACGATTTTTGGAATGGTATTTGAAAACAATGTTAAGAAGGCAACAAGTCCTCCTGCTGCAGTAATAGGAACACCAGTGAAATACTTCATAGAAGTAGAGGATGGCGTTACATTGAACCTTGCTAAGCGATATGCTCCGAATAGGGGGAATAGTCCTGCTATGTATAGTCCAATAATTCCGTAATTGGAAAAGGAGGTGTAGTACATTAAAACCGCAGGCGCAGCACCGAATGTTACAACATCTGCTAGTGAATCAAGTTCTTTTCCCATTTGTGAATCAACACGCAATAAACGAGCAACCCGACCATCAAGACTATCTAACATCATCCCGATTAGTACTAAAATAGCAGCTGGTTTATAATACCCTAAAGATGCATAGCCGATTGATAAAAATCCACTGTATAAATTTCCGAGCGTAAATAAGTTTGGAATTGCTGCTCTATACAAAATCTGATCCCTTGCTTTCTGTAATAAATTCTTAATTAGTGTATGAAAGTTTACTTATTTTATCATAACATAAATTTCTTTCGACGTACGAAAAAATTCCCATTTTGTGAAAGATTTCATAACGTGAAACCCTCATTTAGCTTAATGGTGGGATTCGATAAAGTGAGGGTTGAGCTAAGGGAGAGAGAGGGGTGCTAGATAAGATCGTCATGTTTATGAAAGAGTAAAGATTTAATTAAGAAAAAAGAAACCTCAAGTTGTTATCATTTGAGGTTTCTTTGAAATTTATTCAAATTTAGTTATCATTGATCCTGTTTTATATGTATTGTTAGGATCAAATCGTAATAAATCTCCATATATAAGTTTGTCGGAATAATTTAATTCTGTTTTTGCTTTTTCAATATATGGCTGGCAAATTGCTGAATCAATAGGTTCACCTGTGCTTTTTTTATAGCACATATTTTTTGTATAAACATAATCGTTTGTTACGAAACTACCATCACGCATAATCATAAGTGGATCTTCATTTTTTATAAATAAATCAGTACCAAATTCAATGGATTGGTTTGTTTTGATACCAAGTAAATGGAGCAATGTTGGTTTTAAATCGATTTGTCCAGATACTTTGGGAATGATTTTTCCTTCTTGACCAGGAACGTGAATAATAAGTGGTACACGTTGCAGCTGCATTGAATCAAATGGAGTTATGGATTCTTTACCGAGAAACTGTGCCATCGCAGTATTATGGTTTTCAGAAATACCATAATGATCTCCATAAATAACTATAACTGAATTATCATATAGCCCCTCTTCTTTTAATCGATTGATAAATAGTTTAAGAGCTTCGTCTGTATAGCGAACGGTTGGGAAATAACGATTGAATACACCACTCTCAGAATTATACTCATTAATGTATTGATCTTCTGGATTTAAAAGAAATGGGAAATGATTTGTTAATGTAATAAATTTTGTGTAAAACGGTTGTGGCAAGGATTTAAGCTTTGAAATCGATTGTTCAAAGAACTCTTTATCTTTTAGTCCCCAACCAACAGACATTTGTTCTGTTCCTGTATAATCATTGAGGTTAAAATAACGATCGTATCCGAGTGCTGGATACATTACATCCCGATTCCAAAAGGTTTTATCATTTGAATGGAATACAGCGGAATAATATCCGTATTTTTTTAACTGTTCAGGAGTTGCTGTGTATTCATTTTTTGCATGCGTAAAGAATACAGAGCCGCGGTCTAATGGGTATAATGAATTTTCTACAATAAATTCGGCATCGGATGTTTTTCCTTGTCCAGTTTGATGATAAAAGTTATCGAAGTAATAACTATCTTTTATAAATTGATTTAAAAATGGAGTAATTTCTTTTCCATTTATTTTTTTGTTGATAACAAAATTTTGTGTGGATTCCATTGAAATTAAAATGACGTTCTTTCCTTTTGCAGCTCCGAATAAATTTTTATCAACTTGTTTATCTTTTGAATTCACATAGTTTTTAATTTCAGAAAAACCGTCTCCACTTGCAAATACACGCTCTGCAGAAGATTTAGACTGAAGTGTAATGTCAAATAGGTGATACGTGTATAAACCTAGATTTTTCACAACAGTTTGACGATCAAAAGAGTGTGAAAATAACTGTGGCTTATGAATGACAGAAACAATAACTTGCAATGCTAATAGAGCTGTTACACCACTAAAAAAGGTTCGTTTTTCAGAGCGGGACAGTGGTGTGTTATCACAAAAGTTCGGGAACTTACGTGAAATAAAAATTAAGATCATCGCATCTGCAAATAGAAGTAATGTTTTGTACGTAAATAGTTCTTTAATACTTGTTCCTAAATCAGCCATGTTATTTGTTTGGAATAGAACAGGGAATGTGACAAAGTCATTATAAAATCCATAAAACATTGCATTTCCAAATAAAATAAATGACAGCAAAAAGCTTATTCCAATAATAATTCGATTTCGATATTTTGATGCTAATAAAGCTAGACCAAAAAATAAAAGCAATGAAGCAATTGGATTAAACAAAAGCATCATTTCTTCGAAGAAGCTATCAATTTTAATATCGAAGGCTAGCTTGTACACAATATATGTTTTGATCCATAATAAAACGACTGCAACAAGTGCAAATCGTAATTTTGGGAACAAATGTTGTAACATAATATACTCCTCTCCTATACTTATGACAGTTATAGTGATTGTACCTTACTGAATAGAAGTTTCACTATATATACGAACAGCCCTATATGATTATGATTATTATACTATGTGTACTATTATACGAGAACAAAGCGGGATTGTGGATGATTTTTGTAATAATCGAGTAGAAAAAGAGAAGTGGGAGAAAATAAAATGAAACTTTAATTCATGGATGCTGATCCATTGATTAAAATAATGGGATGAAAACGTTGCGTAAGAATATGGAGGTTGTAATGAAAAAGTTACTTTGTTTAGCATTATGTAGTGTTTTTATATTATTTTCTTCTCCAGCAGCGATTGCAGCACAATATGATGTACCTTTAATGGAGGATGCCCTCTATTCTGTATTGTTTCCAAAAATAAACGCTGCGATTGAAAAGAATTATGGAAAACTAAAGCCATATGATTGTCCCAAAATCGTGAGTTTAAAAAAAATTTATAGTGGTACATATGTATTTCAAGCTGTAATTGAAGTGACAAAATATGAAGTTAAAAGGGGAAAGGTGCTTCCGCCATTTGAAAAAATAAGAATTACGTTTGATAATGATGAGGGAGAATGGACTGTGAAAAAAATAGATATAAAGCGCTTGCCGAATGATACGAAATTAAATTGTAAAAAATTAATGTAAAAAATTGTTTGACAAATAAATTATTCGTTTGGTATTGTTAATACCAATATAAGCTGTTTGAAAATTAAATAGTATTACCTCATCTACTCTCAAAGGTAGAGGCCGCGATAGGAAAGAGTAAGCTATGGGAGATTTAGTGGAATCTGTGATCATAGATTGAAAGGGACTATTGCCGAAATATAAGATTGACCACATCATTCATATATTGGGACTACATTGAATAAATGTAGTACTGTCATAAAATTTTATTTTATGGAGAGCTATTTGGAGATGTTGATGCGGTTTCTTATTTGAGAAGATAACAACTCGTTTATTTTTTCATGATATATGATTCCTAATAAGAAACGCGTGTGAACATTGTTCCGCGCGTTTTTTGTTTATCCAAAAGCGTGCTGCAATGAATAGAAGACTGGGGTTATAAGTTGTAGAGGGAATAAGGGAGGAATTCAAATGTATTTACACGGCACAAGCCGAATCAATGAGCAAGGACACTTAGAAATTGGAGGATGCGATACAGCGCAACTAGCTAAACAATATGGAACACCACTTTATGTATACGATGAGGCTTCTATTCGTGAAAAATGTCACGCGTTTCATCGTGCTTTCCAGGAAAGTGGATTCTCTTATCAAGTAGCGTATGCAAGTAAAGCGTTCTTGTGCATGGAGATGTGCCGAGTAGCTCGTGAAGAAAATATGTCGTTAGATGTTGTTTCTGGCGGTGAATTGTATACTGCTCTGCAGGCGGGCTTTCCTGCATCGCGCATTCATTTTCATGGTAATAATAAGACCGAAGAAGAAATCATAATGGCACTACAAGCAGATATTGGATGCTTTGTAGTAGACAATTTCTTTGAAATGGAAGTATTACATGATTTAGCACAGCAGTATGGAAAAATTGTAAATATATTAATTCGAGTTACACCTGGGGTAGAGGCACATACGCATGAATATATTACAACAGGGCAAGATGATTCGAAATTTGGTTTTGGGGTTTCTACTGGCCAGGCAATGCAGGCAATTCAAATAGCGTTAGGAAAATCAAATTATAATGTGTTAGGCATTCATTCGCATATTGGGTCACAAATTTTTGAAACAGCAGGATTTGTTCGGGCGATTGAAGTATTGTATAACTTTTTAGAAGAAATAAGAGAACAGACTGGTTATGTTGTAACGGTGTTAAACGTCGGTGGAGGTTTTGGGATTCGATATACGGAAGCTGATACACCACTTACACTTGAAACATATGTGCATGCTGTCACTGATGCAGTGAGAGAACAATTTACACGAAATAATTATCCCCTTCCTGAAATATGGATTGAACCAGGTCGTAGTATCGTTGGGGATACAGGAACAACAATTTATACAGTAGGAGCTGTAAAAAATATTCCTGGTATTCGTAAATATGTGTCAGTCGATGGTGGAATGACAGATAATTTAAGACCAGCTTTATATGGAGCACGTTATGAGGCGATGTTAGCAAATCGAGGGAAAGCAGCGGCTGAAGAAGTTGTTTCAATTGCTGGAAAGTGTTGTGAGAGTGGGGATATGCTTATTTGGGATATAGAATTGCCACAGGTTGCTCCAGGAGATCTGTTAGCAATTTCTTGTACAGGAGCATATGGATATTCTATGGCGAACAATTATAATCGCATTCGTAGACCAGCTGTAGTATTTGCAAAAGATGGAGCGTCGCAAGTTGTTGTTGAACGTGAAACATATGAAAATATAATTGGGAACGATCGCATACACATAAAAGAGCTTGTGTAATCAATAAGAAGGAGTTGCTTAGACTGAGCAACTCCTTTAAAAAAGAAAAAATATAAAATATATCGGAAAACTAGGATTGAAAAAAATCAGAATTATGATAAAATACAGATACAAAGCTTATCAAGAGAAGCGGAGGGAACTGGCCCTACGAAGCTCAGCAACCTGCTTATGAAAGCAAGGTGCTAAGTCCAGCAAAATGGCATCCATTTTGAAAGATAAGGTAAAATATATTACCGAACAGTCTTTTCGAAATGGAAAAGATTTTTTTTATGAATAAAAAGGGGGGCTGTTCGTGGGAGTACGTGGACATTTTGACGAAGTAGCTGAGAAAATTCAAACGATGCTTGCAGGTATGAAATATGGTTCCATTACAATTGTTGTGCAAGATGGAAAAGTGATTCAGCTTGAGAAAAGTGAAAAAGTACGCTTAAAGTAAAAAGCGCTGACTAGAAAAACTAGAGGCGGTTTTAATCTATTTTATTAGGTTAAAACCGTCTTTTTGTGTTATAGGGGGAAATAACATGCTGACGTATGAAACGTGGAAAGAGGATTTCGTTTCTTTTTCTGAGGAAGATGAAACGAAGGGAGCATTACAAGTATTAGAATGGGCTTATAAACATTATGAGGATGATATTGTGTACGCATGTAGCTTTGGTGTAGAGGGGATGGTGTTACTACATCTTATAAATCAAGTAAATCCATCTGCAAACGTTGTATTTTTGGATACAAACGTTCATTTTCAAGAAACATACGATTTAATTAAGCGAGTGCGCGAAAGGTTTCCGAATCTCAAAATTACTGAAAAACAACCCTCGCTAACGCTTGAAGAGCAAGCAAAGGAGCATGGGGATAATCTGTGGGAGCATAATCCCAATCTTTGTTGTAAATTAAGAAAAATTTTACCGCTGGAAGAGTCTTTATCAAGTGGGAAATCTTGGATATCGGGACTGAGAAGGGAACAATCTGAAACACGTAAACATACAAGATTTATCAATCAAGATCATCGCTTTCAATCTATTAAAATTTGTCCACTCATTCATTGGACGTGGAAGGAAGTGTGGCGTTACGTATTTAAGCATCATTTACCGTATAATCCGCTGCACGACGTTGGGTATCCAAGTATAGGTTGTGAAAAATGTACATTGCCTATTGGAGAAGGAGGAGATTCCAGAGACGGACGATGGGCTGGAAAGTCGAAAACGGAATGTGGCCTTCATTATCAATAAGAATTTAAGCACTTTTAAATATATGTGAAAGAGGCGGACAGGAAAATGAGTAAAACAAACATATTAGTAAATCGCGTTGATGAATCATATGAAATAAAGGGAGTTACAAAAGAAATTGAATTAGACCAAATGGCTTTAAGTGATTTAGAGCTTCTTGCAGTAGGTGGTTATAGCCCCCTTACAGGATTTTTAGGGAAAGAGGATTATCAATCTGTAATAGAAACAATGCGCCTAGTAAAAGGGAGTGTATGGAGTATCCCTATCACACTACCAATAACGGAAGCAAAGGCGAAGCAATTAAAAATTGGTGAAGAGGTTCGTCTTGTCAAAGAGGGAATCACGTATGGTGCCATTCAAATAGAAGATATTTTTACACCGGATAAAGAGAAAGAAGCGTTGCTTGTCTATAGAACCACTGATATTGCCCATCCAGGTGTGAAAAAATTATATGATAGACCGAATATTTATGTTGGAGGAACAATCACGCTTGTAAAGCGTTTTAAAAATGATAAGTTTGCTTCTTATCACTTAGATCCAAGCGAAACTCGTGCAGAATTTAAAAAGCGAGGTTGGAAAACGGTAGTAGGTTTTCAAACAAGAAACCCTGTCCACCGTGCACATGAGTATATTCAAAAGTCTGCACTGGAGATTGTAGACGGCTTATTTTTGAATCCGCTTGTTGGTGAAACGAAATCAGATGATATTCCAGCTGATGTGCGTATGGAAAGTTATGAAGTGCTGTTGAAAAATTATTATCCGAGTGATCGTGTCTTTTTAAGTGTTTTTCCAGCGGCAATGCGTTATGCGGGACCACGTGAAGCGATATTTCATGCGCTAGTTAGAAAAAACTTTGGCTGTACACACTTTATTGTCGGACGTGATCATGCGGGGGTAGGTAATTATTATGGCACGTACGAAGCGCAAGAGATTTTTGCGAACTTTACAGTAGATGAGTTAGGGATTACACCACTCTTTTTTGAACATAGTTTTTACTGTACCAAATGTGAAGCGATGGCTTCTACGAAAACGTGTCCACATAGTAAAGGTGACCATGTTATTTTATCTGGTACAAAAGTACGAGAGATGTTACGAAATAGAGAAATTCCGCCAAGTACATTTAGCCGTAAAGAGGTGATAGAAATATTAATTCGTGGTTTGCAAAAAGAAGTCGTTACAAAATAAGGAGAGAGTAAGATGGGAAGAAATATTACTTGGCATACAGCATCTGTTTCAAAAAAAGAAAGACGGAAGAAAAGTGATCACCACAGTTTTGTGCTCTGGTTCACTGGATTATCAGCTTCTGGAAAATCAACAGTAGCCAATGTGGTTGCTAGGAAGTTGTTCGAAAGAAATATAGGGAATTATGTGCTCGATGGCGATAATATTCGTCATGGTTTAAATAAAGATTTGGGCTTTTCCGAAAGTGATCGGACAGAAAACATTCGTCGTATTGGTGAAGTGGCGAAGTTATTTGTAGATCAAGGGACAATTGTATTAACAGCATTTATTTCACCATTCCGAGTGGATCGTCAGCAAGTACGCGATATTCTTGAAACGGACGAATTTATCGAAGTGTTTGTAAAGTGTCCAATAGAAGAATGTGAGAAACGTGATCCGAAAGGACTCTATAAAAAAGCGAGGCAAGGCGATATTAAGCAATTTACTGGTATTGATTCGCCGTATGAGGAGCCTGTAGAGGCAGAAGTGGTAGTAGAAACAAATCTTTATTCAATCGAACAATGTGCAGAACAAATTATTGGTTACTTACAAGAGCGTAGCTTTATATAGGGGGAATAAAAATGAGTTATGAAAAAGTGTGGGCAAACAATGAAAAGTTAAATGCTACAGAGAAAAAGAAATTAGAAAAAGACGGGTTAGAAATTTTTAAAGCGATTCCGTATTATGCTGAACATGGATTTGATTCTATTCCAAAAGAAGAATGGGATTCATTTAAATGGGCGGGGTTATATTTACAGCGGCCAAAAGAAGCGGGATATTTTATGATGCGCGTGAATATTCCTTCTGGTATTTTAACGAATGAACAAGTGGAGGTATTGGCTTCGATTGCGGAAGATTATGGTCGTGATGTTCTGGATATTACTACAAGGCAGGCGATTCAATTCCATTGGCTTGAAATTGGTCAAATACCAGATATTTTTGACCGATTAGAAAAAGTAGGATTATCATCAGCTGGAGCTTGCGGTGATATTACAAGAAATATCATTGGGAATCCTCTTGCTGGTATTGATGGTGACGAATTATTTGATACAGCACCAATTGTAAAAGAAGTGTATGAGTTCTTCCAACATAATGAAGAATTCTCGAATTTACCTCGAAAATTTAAAATGTCAATCAGCACAAATGTATATAATGCAGCAAATGCTGAAATTAACTGTGCTGCCTTTATTCCAGCTACAAAAGAGATTGATGGAAAAACAGTGGAAGGATTTCATTTACGAGTAGGCGGAGGATTATCTGCCCGTCCGTATTTAGCGCAAGAGCTAGATTTGTTCATCCTTCCTGAGCAAGTGAAAACAGTAGCGATTGCAATTGCTACAGTTTTCCGTGATTTCGGATATCGTGAAAAACGACATTTAGCACGTTTGAAATTCTTAGTTGCCGATTGGGGACCGGAAAAATTTAAAGACAAATTATTAGAATATACAGGGCCTTTACATGATAAAGGAAAAGATGCTTTAAAAGGGTGGAACGCGGGTTATTTCTACGGTGTTCATAAGCAAAAACAAGGTGATTTATCATACGTTGGTTTTAACGTACCTGTTGGACGTTTACATTCTGAGGAGTTCTTTGAAATTGCTAGAATTGCGAAACAGTACGGAAATGGAGAGATTCGTACATGTAATTCCCAAAATTTAATCATTCCGAATATTCCGAAAGAAAATGTGGAGGGACTGTTAAAAGAACCTTTATTTGAATCTATTTCTGCAAGTCCAAAATCTTTTATAGGATATGCAGTATCGTGTACAGGGATTGAATATTGTAACCTTGCATTAGTGGAAACGAAAGAAAGACTACGTAATATTGCAGATTATTTAGATACGCAGCTTGTTTTAGATGTTCCGGTTCGTATTCATATGGTAGGGTGTCCAAATTCATGTGGGCAAAGACAAATTGCAGACATTGGTTTGCAAGGGGTGAAATTGAAAACGAAAGAAAAAGGAATTGTGGAAGCGTTTGAAATTTATGTAGGTGGTACGTTATTAGATGGTGGCGTCTATAACCAAAAATTAAAAGGGAAAATTGATGGGGAAGACCTTCCAAATGTTCTTGTATCATTTTTAACATATTTTAAAGAGCATAAACTGCCAGCTGAAACATTTTATGAGTTTGTTGGACGCATTGGTATAGAAGATTTACAATCCGCGTTAAATGTTATTTTAGAAGAAGTGATTGCATCATAGGGGGGAGGGCAATATGGATTTATATCGTTTTGAAGCAGTATTGGAAAATGGTGTTATTCCTGTAGTAGTTGTTGCACAAAGTGAAGAACAGGCATTTAGACTTGTGGAAGTAGAATTAGAGAAGTATTTTTTACCGCTGCCAGAAGTTAAGGAAATCTCTCTATATGAAAAAAAGAAGATTCGAAAAGGGGCAGCATTTGTCATTCATGAGCAAGAGACGTTGTAATACAAAATATTGGAAAGTTGGTAGAAAACGAGTGGGAATCCCCCTTTGTTCTTTATAGTCATGACGTAAATGTCAGTAAATCAAAATGGGTATATATTGTAACTTCCATTCGTAATAGGGATGGAAGTTTCACTTTATAGTAGAAATGAGGAGAGATGATGGGAAAAGTATATATTGTTGGCGCAGGGCCGGGAGATCCAGATTTAATTTCTGTAAAAGGAGTCAAGTGTATCAAGCAAGCAGATGTCATTTTATATGATCGTCTTGTAAATAAAGAATTACTTTCTTATGCAAAGCCAAATGCAGATTTAATATATTGCGGGAAGCTCCCAAACTATCACACGATGAAACAAGAAACAATTCATGCGTTTCTTGTTAAATATGCGAAAAAAGGGAAAATTGTAACGCGCTTAAAAGGTGGGGATCCATTTGTATTTGGAAGAGGGGGAGAAGAAGCAGAAGTATTAGCGAAGCAAGGTATTCCATTTGAAATTGTACCTGGTATTACAGCTGGGATTGCTGCTTCAGCATATGCAGGTATTCCTGTTACTCATCGAGACGCGAGCGCGAGTTTTGCTGTTGTGACAGGGCATCGAAAAGATGGTGCTGAAGAAGAAGTGAAGTGGGAAAACTTAGCGAAAGGGGTCGACACGCTTGCTGTTTATATGGGAGTAAGTAATCTTCCTTATATATGTGAACAACTTTTGAAACATGGAAAAGAGGAAGATACACCTGTTGCTATTGTGGAGTGGGGAACTACATCATCTCAGCGAACTATTACAGGAACGTTGGGAACAATTGTAACGATTGCCGGAAATGAGCAGATTCAAAATCCGAGTATGATTGTGATTGGGGAAGTTGTTCGTTTTCGTGAAAAAATTCATTGGTTTGAACAACAGGCTGATACTACGTATCCAGTAAGTGGAGTGTTATAAAATGAAAGCTGTATTATATATATGCCATGGAAGTAGGCTCCGAGAGGCGAAAGAGGAAGCAATAGATTTTGTTTCTTCTTGTATGAATCGTGTGTCAGCTCCTATTCAAGAGCTGTGCTTTTTAGAGTTAACAAGGCCTTCTATTTCAGAAGGGTTTGCCGCTTGTGTAAGAAGAGGAGCAACAGAAGTTGTTGTTATTCCTGTTTTTTTATTAGCAGCAGGGCATGTGAAAGAAGATATTCCAAATGAATTGAAAAAACTGCAAAATAAATATCCGCACATTGCAATTACTTACGGAAATCCGTTTGGTGTTTCAGAACCCCTTGTATCAGCTACGTACGAGGGAAGTGGCATTAAAGTTTCTGAAAGCGAAGTGACCTTATTACTTGTCGCAAGAGGAAGTAGTGATCCTAGGGCATTAGAAGATATGAAACGTATTGCTTCTTTGTTTGAAAAAGAAGAGAAAGTTAAAAAGGTAGAAGTATGTTATTTAGCTGCAGCAGAACCGCGATTTGAAGAAAAGTTAAAAGAAGTTGTAAAACGAGCTAATGAGAGCATCGTCGTTCTTCCTTATTTATTATTTACAGGATTGCTAATGAAACATATTGAACGAGAAGTTCGCAATTATAGTAATTTGAATATATATGTAAGTCCTTATTTGGGAAGAAATCATGTGTTTCAAGAGGTATTGATCCAGAAGACGGAAGAAATTTTAAGGGGAGATGAACGTGTATCCACTTACAGTTCGAATTACAAATAAACGAGTTATTGTCATTGGTGGTGGACGAGTAGCGTCATATAAAATAGCTCCTTTACTAAAAGAAGGAGCGGATATAGTTGTAGTGAGTCATGATTTAGATCCGAGCTTAGTGAAGCTTGTAGAATCAAAGCAAATTCGTTGGTTTCAAAAGGACTATGAAAAAAGTGATTTAGAAGATGCATTTTTAGTAGTAGCAGCTACAAGTGATGCGATATTAAATGAACATATTGCACAAGATGCATCATTAAACCAGCTTGTTAATGTAATTACTAACCCTGAAAGTGGAAATGTTCATTTTCCAGCGACTATTCATCGAGGGAAGCTCAATGTTGCTGTTTCTACTGGAGGTGCAAGTCCAAAACTTGCGAAAAAAATTCGAGATGATATTGCGGAAAAATATGATGATGTGTATGAAGGGTACCTTGATTTTTTATATGAGGCGAGAATGAAGGTGAAGAAATTGTCTCTAGAAAAAAGAAGACAGCACATTTTATTACAAGAAGTGTTGAAGTCTGAGTACATTCAAAATCCGCAAAAAAGGGAAAGATTTTTACAAGAGTTAGATGAAAGGGGATATAAAAGAATAGATTAAATACTTCTTTACAAACATAGCAATCTACTCTATAATCACTAGTAACTTCAATATATGAAATCGATGAGCAAGAAGAGTACGTATATTTGATGCGTTCAGAGAGCTGGGATAAGGTGTGAGCCCGGTACGATAAAATATACAGAATGGGCTTGCGAGAGGTATGCTGAACATTTTAGTAGGTAGCCCGGGTTCCGCCGTTAAAAGGATAGGGTATCGGATGTTTCCTGTACCTGAACAAGTGGGATTGTTTAATCCAATTGAGGTGGTACCACGGTATTCTATTACATATATCGTCCTCTACATGCATAGTAGCGTGTAGGGGACTTTTTTATTTTCTAAAGGAGGTGTGCGAGTATGAAATGAAAGTGTATAATTAATAAAAGTGTAAATATTCAGAAAAGGAGATTTTATCATGAAAGAAACACAGCAATGGACGTCGAAAATAGGTTTTGTACTCGCAGCAGCCGGAGCCGCAGTAGGACTTGGAGCGATATGGAAATTTCCATACGTTGCAGGTAATGGTGGAGGAGGAGCATTTTTCCTAGTCTTCTTATTATTAACTTTGTTTATTGGTATGCCTCTTCTTATAGCTGAGTTTGTTATAGGTCGTAGTACACAAAAAGAAGCGGTTACTGCATATAAATTGTTAGTACCAAATAGTAAATTATATCCATGGATTGGTCGTATGGGCGTTGTTACTTGTTTTAGTGTATTATCCTTTTATAGTGTCGTAGGTGGATGGATTTTATTATATCTATATTATAGTGTGACAGGGGATTTTTGGAGCGGGGCAGTTGAATATGGAAAATTGTTTGAACAAACAATTTCGAATCCTGCTAGTGCAGTAGGCGCTCAGCTGATCTTTATGCTTTGTACTATTTTCGTTGTAAGTAAAGGTGTAGAAAAAGGAATCGAAAAAGCAAGTAAGTATATGATGCCGCTATTATTTATTTTGTTTATTGCTATTATTATCCGTTCTCTTACACTTGATGGCGCATGGGCCGGGGTAGAGTTTTTCTTAAAACCTGATTTTTCAAAGTTAACAGCAGATACGATTTTATATGCGATGGGACAATCTTTCTTCTCGTTAACGGTAGGAGCCTCTGTGATGGTAACGTATAGTTCGTACTTAAAGAAGGAGGAGCATTTAGCGAAATCAGCAACATCCATCGTAAGTTTAACTGTTTTTATTACAGTACTTGCAGGTTTAGCGATTTTCCCGGCGATCTTTGCATTGGGGGTTAAACCAACAGAAGGACCGGGATTACTGTTTATCGTTCTTCCTGCTGTATTTGCGAAAATACCATTCGGACAATTTTTCTTTATTATGTTTTTAATTTTATTCTTCTTTGCAACTTTAACTTCTGCAATCTCGATGCTTGAAATTGTTGTCGCGTCTGTAGCGAAAGATAATGAGAAGAAACGTCCTTCAGCATCATTTATTATCGGATTACTCATTTTTGCCGTTGGAATTCCATGTGCTCTATCATTTGGTGTTATGAGTGATGTAAAAATCTTTGGGAAAACATTTTTTGACTTAGTAGATTTTACGGTAAGTAATGTATTGCTGCCGTTAGGAGTACTAGCGATTTCATTGTTTGTGCCAAATAAAATGAGTAAAGATTTATTAATGAAGGAGTTAGAAGTTACAGAAACAAAAGGAAAAACATTATTTAACGTGTGGTTTTTCTTGTTACGCTATATTATTCCAGTAACAGTAGTAATTGTATTTTTGAATGCAATTGGTGTGTTTAAAATGTTTACAAAATAAAAAGGCGAGGGGGATTCCCTGCCTTTTTATTTTATCCCGCTATTCGCGGACAGTAATACTCTCGTTGGTTAAAGTTTCACTTTATTGTGATGTAGATGTTTGTAATAAACGAGTATATGTCTTATAAGCTGTAGCAATTGATATAACGGAACCAATTAAAAATAGGATCGCACTACCAAGCGTAAATAATCGGCCAACATATGTTTCTTTGGCTTCTTGTAGTTCTGCTTGTTGTTCTATATTCATGTGTATCCCCCCAGATGAATAGGCATTTTGTTTTAGTTTATGTAAAATGCCTATAAAGTGTTAAAAACAAAGGGGCTTATAATAAAGAATATAATTTGGACATAAATAAAAAAACTCGGTATGCACCGAGTTTTTTATTTATAATCCGATATAAGGAGAAGGATCAACGGCATTTGTTTTACCTACATTCCATTCACCGATATGAAGTTCGAAGTGTAAATGCTGTCCGAAAGATTGGCCAGTGTTTCCCATGAATCCTAATTGTTCGCCTTGTTTTACAGTTTGTCCGTTCGATACAGAACGACTGCTCATATGAGCGTATACTGTTGTATAAGTTTTACCATTGATACGATGTGATAAATACACGACATTTCCGTAACTGGATGACATCTCGGAACGAATGACAACGCCATCAGCAGCTGCAATAATTGGAACTGTTCCGGAAGCAGCGATATCAATTCCTTTATGGTTATCTAAAGAACGTGCGCCGAATCCAGATGTTTTTGAACCGGCTGCTGGCTTAATAAATCCACCTTTGTTTGTATCTTGTGGTGTTAGAGCAGCTTCTGAAGATGTAGTAGCTTGTTTCCGAGTTTCCTCTACCTTACGTGCCTCTTCAGCTTTCCGAGCTTCTTCTGCGCGTTTTTCTTCTTCAATCGCCTTTTGAACAGCTTGACGTTGATTTTCTAAAATACTTTTTGATTCTTCTAATCCTTCAATCTCAGAATCTACTTTTGATACTTTGGTATGTAAATCGTTAATAAGTGTCTGTTGTTCTTGTTGGTTTTTCTGAAGTTCTTGTTGTTTTTGCTCCAATTGTTGCTCGGATTCTTTTAGTTGTTGTTCTATTTTTTCAACGGCCTCTTTTTCTGCCTTTACAGTTTCTTGATCAGTTGTTTGCTTTTTTACGATGTCTGTGTCGTTATTTAAAATTAAACTAACAGAATACACATTATCGACAAGGTCGGCAAAATTGTTTGAGTTCATCAATACTTCAGTTATGATGTTTGTTCGTGGTTTCTCTTGCATAGATTGTAGTCGTTGTTTAATGACATCTTGGCGAGTGTCAATATTAGTTTGTAATTGCTCAATATGTTTCTTTTTTTCAGCAATTGTTTGTTGTGTTTTACTAATTTCTTTTTTTGTATCGTTTAATTCAGTTTCGTTTTTATTAATAGAAGTCGTTAAATCATCGATTTTTTTCTGTAATTCTTGTATTTCTTTTTCAATTTGTTCTTTCTCTGCTGATTTGTCCTGTAATTCTTGTTGATTGCCTTCTAACTCGGCTTGAATATTAGATAATTTATCTTGACTTGTTTCTGCATATGCTGGTGATAGCAAAGGAGAAACAAAAATAGTCCCTGCGGCTAAAACGCTGAAAGCTGCAAATTTCTTCTTCATTGTTGTCTAGCTCCCTTCTCTATGAATGTATATATCATAAGGAGAAGAAGAGTGTCTATTGTTGTAATCATAATGTAAAGGAAATTTTATAAAATTGCTAAGATTTGTCGGAATTTAGCATGATTTGGAGGAGTTTGTCATCAGTTTGAAACTATGTAATGGGATCCAAAATCGGATTTTAAAATTTTTTTGATGTGAAACGAGTGAGAAATGTTGGCATTTTTCATAATGAAATCGTTTTTTTGAAACCTATAAATCACCAGTGAGGAATCGTTCTCATGTTAGGTTTTCTGACATGGGTTTTGTTTTTGTCAAGAAAATTATTTGTATTCATGCAAAGTTATTTTGTTGTCAGATTTAATTTTATGATTTATCATTTTAAACAGGGACAAATGTAGTGAATTGTCGAATAATATGTAATACTCTTAATTTCACTGTTTCATAACAAACGAGAAAAATAGAGTAAAAGCATCTAAGAAGGGGGTTGCAGCAAGTATGAAAAGAATTGGACTTGCATGGCAAATTTTAATAGGTCTTGCGCTGGGTATTGCGGTAGGGGCGATTTTTTATGGCAATACAGCAGTTGTAGGATACTTACAACCAATTGGTGATATTTTCATTCGATTAATTAAAATGATTGTTGTACCAATTGTCGTAGCGAGCATCGTTGTTGGTGTTGCTGGCGTAGGTGATGTAAAGAAGCTTGGACGATTAGGCGGAAAAACAATTATTTATTTTGAAATCATTACAACAATTGCAATCGTTGTAGGCCTACTGGTAGCGAATATTTTCCAACCAGGACAAGGCGTAGATATGAGTAAATTAACAAAGACAGATATTTCTAAATATACACACACGACAGAACAAGTACAGAGTCACTCTTTTGCAGATACATTTGTAAACATTGTTCCGACAAATATTGTGAAATCTCTAGCTGATGGTGATATGCTTGCTATCATTTTCTTCTCTGTACTATTTGGTTTAGGCGTTGCAGCAATTGGTGAAAGAGGAAGACCAGTTCTTCAATTTTTCCAAGGTGTGGCAGATGCGATGTTTTATGTAACGAACCAAGTTATGAAATTTGCACCGTTTGGTGTATTTGCTTTAATTGGTGTTACAGTTTCTACATTTGGTCTATCGTCATTAATCCCATTAGGGAAATTGCTCATTGTCGTATATGGAGCAATGATTTTCTTCGTTGTCGTTGTATTAGGCTTGACAGCGAAAATATTCGGAATTAATATTTTCCAATTCTTCAAGATTTTGAAAGATGAACTTATTTTAGCATATTCTACTGCAAGTTCAGAAACGGTTTTACCGAAAATTATGGAGAAAATGGAGAAGTTTGGTTGTCCAAAAGCAATTACTTCTTTCGTTATTCCGACAGGTTATTCGTTTAACTTAGATGGATCTACATTATATCAAGCAATTGCAGCAATTTTCTTAGCGCAAATGTATGGTATTGATTTATCAATTTCGCAGCAAGTTACATTATTGCTTGTATTAATGGTGACATCTAAAGGGATTGCGGGTGTACCAGGCGTATCATTCGTTGTATTGTTAGCAACACTTGGCACAGTAGGTATTCCGCCGGAAGGCTTAGCATTTATCGCAGGTATTGACCGTATTTTAGATATGGCTCGTACAGCAGTTAACGTAGTTGGTAACTCTTTAGCAGCTGTTGTTATGTCTAAGTGGGAAGGTCAATATGATGAAGCAAAAGGACAAGCTTATCTAAAAGAACTTTCAGAGAAGCGAGCAGCTTAATTGGTAATGAATAAAGCCCTCACAATAGAGTGAGGGCTTTTCTGCATAGAGAATGGAGAGGGAATAATGAAAAGAAAGTATGGGGATGGTTCTTCTTGGAATCGGTTAATAGAGAAAACATATGAAGTAAAGGCAATAGAGCAAGGTATGTTAGGTATATTGCGTATACAAAAGGTAAAAGAGCCGAGCTATAAGAAATATAATGATCGAGAGCTTTGTATTGTAGATGCAGGTTATACGTGGGTGCAGTATTTTATAAACGATAAGAACTTTGCCATCACAGCTATGTTAAATGAAAAAAGGGAATTAGTGCAGTATTATATTGATGTGGCTAAAGAATATAAAATAGATGAGCGAGGTATGCCATATTTTGATGATTTATATTTGGATGTAGTGTTATTACCTAATAGGGATATATATTTGCTTGATGAAGATGAATTAGAAGAGGCATATAGAGATGGAGATATTTCTAAAGAGGAATATAATGAATCGGTGGATACAGCAAAATGGCTTATCGAAGTAATTGAAAAAGAAAAATTCCCTTGGATTACAATTTTAGAAAAAGAAATTCAAAAATTAAAATGAATATTTTTCGTTTGTAATGCTTGATTTATTCGTACTTTTGTATAAATATCAAAAAAATACCAACTATTTTTATACAAATAATAATTGACTTTTGATTAGTAAGCGGGTAAAGTTAGGGAAGAAATTATTATTAAAAAATAAAATATGAAACCTTCTTATAAAGAGAGGCGGAGGGACTGGCCCTACGATGCCTCGGCAGCGGACTCACGATAGAGTGCTGTGCCAAATCCAGCAAGCATGTGCTTGAAAGATGAGGAGAGTGTTTCTTATAGATGTATAAGACCTCTTCTCTTTGGAAGAGGTCTTTTGTTATTGGATAGAAAAGGTTTAGAATTAGGGGAGAGATGTTATTTTGAAACAAACGAGAGGAAATGGCTTAGCATTATTACCACTTGGAATATTTTTAGCACTATTTATTGGTTCTGGAATCATTACAGGTGATTTTTATAAATTGCCGATACTAGTAGCGATTTTAATTGCTGTAGGAATTGCATTAGCGATGAATAGAAAAGAAAGTTTTACAGCAAAAGTAGAACGGTTTGCCAAAGGGGCTGGTAATCCGGATATTATGATTATGGTGTTAATCTTTGTACTTGCAGGTGCGTTTTCTGAAACAGCAAAAGGAATGGGTGGAGTTGATTCTACAGTTAATTTAGCGCTGTCTATTTTACCGCAAGGATTTATCGTTGCTGGAATTTTTGTTATAGGGTCCTTTATTTCATTAGCAATGGGAACTTCAATGGGAACGATTGCTGCATTAGCACCAATTGCAGTCGGT
Organism: Bacillus sp. AFS023182; assembly: GCF_002560575.1. Classification (NCBI taxonomy): domain Bacteria; kingdom Bacillati; phylum Bacillota; class Bacilli; order Caryophanales; family Bacillaceae; genus Bacillus; species Bacillus sp. AFS023182. The sequence continues at coordinate 146,468 of NZ_NTRO01000020.1, forward strand.
ATTAGCCAACAAACAGATATTTCTATTGCACTAGTAATGGCAACAGTTGTTGGCGGAGCGATGTTTGGTGATAATTTATCATTTATTTCTGATACAACAATTGCAGCGGTTCGCTCGCAAGGTACGGAAATGAAGGATAAGTTTAAAACAAACTTTTTAATTGTATTACCAGCTGCTGTTATTACCATCGTATTATTGGTTGTGCTTACACTTGGAAATGATGCAGAAATAAAAGCTCATGCATTCGATTGGGTGAAAATTTTACCGTATGCGGGTGTGTTAATAACCGCGTTACTTGGTTGGAATGTACTTATTGTATTAACGGGCGGAACGGTTTTATCAGGTATTATTGGTCTTATTGATGGGAGTTACACATTGGCAAGCTTCTTTAAAAGTGTAACAACAGGAATTAATGGTATGATGGAGCTAGTACTTTTATCGATTTTAATCGGAGGAATGGTTGAAATCATTCAATATAATGGTGGTATTCAGTATTTAATGGACGTATTAACACGTAATATTCGTTCGAAAAAAGGTGCTGAATTTGGAATTGCTGGTTTAGTAAGCATGACAAATATGTGCACAGCGAATAACACGATTTCTATCATATTTACTGGCCCTCTTGCAAAAAACATTGCGGATCAATATGAAATTGATCCACGAAAATCAGCAAGTGTATTGGATCTTTTCTCATGTTGTATACAAGGGTTGATTCCGTATGGTGCTCAAATGTTAACGGCAGCAGGATTTGCAGCATTGTCACCGGTTGAATTGTTACCATATGCGTTTTATCCAATTTTGGTTGGGATTTGTGGTGTGATTTCTATCTTAATAGGCTTTCCGCGATTTTCAAAAGTAGCAGAAAAAAAGCAATATCATAAAACAGCTTGACCTTAATGTGAATCGTATAGGATATAAAAACGCTCAGCCAATAAATGCTGGGCGTTTTTTGCTACTTATAAATCCTTCTTTAAATAGTAATGCTTATAGTCTCTTCCTACATTATCAAGAATACCAAATTCTTGATAACCGTGCTTTTTATAAAAGTCTAAGGCTTGAAAGCTTAAAGTATCAACTTTTATAAAATCACAACTTCTTTCTAAAGCAATTTTTTCTACTTCTAACAACAATTTGGATCCATATCCTAATTTGCGGATGTCTTCATCAATCAAAAGAGTATGAATCTCTAACCAGTTCCAGCAAACTTCACCTAATAGTCCTCCGCGGACCTTGTCATTTTCATCTTTAAGAAATAAATGAATTTCTGAGTATCTTCCTCTTAAATCTGGTGGGAAATGTTTTAAATTATATTCGTAAAGAGCATTGTTGATATAGTTTTTATCGGCAGTATTCATTTCTTTTACAATATGAAAATTCATAATATAAGTCTCCCTTTATTTGGATATAGCCTTCTTCCTCATTTTAACATATTTTTCAAAGTTAATTTCTAAAAATTTTGATTTTGTGTAAACTTCACTATATTTAACTTTAAAGCGAATATTATCATTCAAAGTAGCAAAAAAGTCTTTGTTTCTATATATATGAGATTTGTAAAGGGCTGAATGCGACTCAGTCTTAAGTCCGAGATGAAAACGGTTCTTAAGCTCGTTATGGAAAAACGAAAAAATAGTTAAGATAAGAGTATCAAATCGAAGGGAGGCAAGCACAAGATGAAACAATTTCTAGCGTTTATCGCAGCTGGTATTTTGGCTTTAATTGCTCTTGGAAGTCTTGCTGGTATAGTAGGATTCGCAATTGGAGCAGGAATTGTGTATTGGAGCTATAAATCATTTGTGCGGGCACAATCATTTTTTGGGAAATTAGCTTGGGGTATTGGTGGTTTAATCGGCTTGTCAATCGCCCTATCTCATTCACCGGCATTAATCGGTATTGCGGCATTAGTAGTTCTATACTACGGATACCGTGAGTGGAAAAAAGAAAAACATGTAGTAGTTGATTCTGCTTCAGAAGGTTCTAAACCATATAGTAACTTTGAAGATGAATGGAATAAGTTAATGAAAAACTAATATAAAACAACTTAAATCATAAAATAAAAGAGAGGAAGATTTATAATGAAACAATCTTTATTCGGACGTGTGCGCGATGCAATTTTAGCAGATTTTCATAATGTATTAGATGAGAAAGAAAGAAAGAATCCAATCGCTATGTTAAACCAATATTTACGCGATAGTGAGCGTGAAGTAACAAAAATTGAAAAGTTAATCCAACGTCATAAAACATTAAAATCTAACTTTGCTCGTGAACTTGAACAGGCTCGTTACTTCGTAAATAAGAGATCAAAGCAAGCTGTAATTGCGCAAGAAGCAGGAGAAATGCAATTGCATGAACGTGCATTAGAAGAAGTAGCATACTACGAAGGGCAAGTGGCTCGACTAGAAGAAATGTATGCAGGTGTAGTGGAGCAAATTGATGAATTAGAACGCCGTCTTTCTGAAATGAAAAATAAGCTAAAAGAAATGAATGCAAAGCGTATGGAATTAATGGCACGCGAAAATATGGCTCATGCGAACCGTCGTATGAATACAGCTCTTCATAAAATGGATGAGAATAATCCGTTCTTACGATTTGAAGAAATTGAAGATCACATTCGTGATTTAGAGCTTCGTATGAATGAGGATCATGAGCGTGATACATTTGATATGAAAATTGCAAAACTTGAACGCGAAATGAAAGAAAAAAATGAAGTATCTTTAGACAAAGAAGTAATAAAATAATTGTAGTATATTATAAAATGAGCTTATGATATAGTGGTAGAAGAAAAGGTGTTGGAAAGCAATACCTTTTTCTTCTATTTATATGTAACAAGAAGGGGGGAGCTGAAATGAAGAAACAATTTTCAAAAACACAATTATTGGGGATGCTCCTCATCGTATTTGGATTTGGTCTTTTTCTTGATATGGTTCTCGGACATTTTGAACCAGGGGCCCTTATTTTTGCGTTTATTATGATTATGTTCGGAAGGCATTATCGGAAAAAGAATCGTTATGTGAGAGGGAATGTGTTTTTATTTGTTGGGGGGATTGTTTTTTTATTCTTCCTGTTTTCATCAGCGGCCTTCGTGCTAGTTGTATTTGCTTGCATAGCTTTTATTGGTTATCAACTTATTCAAGGACAGCAGAAACCAAAAACTATACAAGTTGAAATTAAGGAAAAAGGATATATAGATGAAGAAAAACAAATTTATCGCACAGAACCATACCTTAAGAATATAATGGTTGGTAACATAAGAATGATGGACCATATTTATGAGTTAGAAGATATTAATGTCCAGTACGGAGTCGGTGATGTTGAAATTGATTTGACAACGGCAATGATTCCCGAAGGAGAAACGGTCATTGTTATTCGTGGTGTTATTGGGAACATTCGTTTATATGTTCCGTATGATATCGAACTATCTTTAAACCATTCTGTCATCATGGGGAGAGTTTCGCTTCCGGGGCATGAAGAAACAGGTTTTAATCGAAATGTGACGTTTAGGACAGAACAGTATAAAGAAACTCCTCGCCGAATTAAAATTATTTCTTCGCTTGTCGTAGGCGATACGGAAGTGAGGAAAGTATAATGAAAAAGCAAGGAAATATTTCATGGATGTACATCCGTTATTCTATGTTATCTTCTGTTAGTATTGCACTTATTTGTACAGTTGTATATGTATGGAAAAGCGGACAGGATGTATATGATTTATTATGGAAAGAATCCATTGCTTCTGTTCCAATCGGCTTGTTAATTATAAGTACAAGTCTTCTTATGGGTGGAATTGTAGGATATGCGATTGGTTATTATATGCAGCAGCGTATTCAAGGCTTGAATACTTTCTTGTTTGAAGTAGAGCGTGGGAACTTTCCAAAGGATGTTTCGTTTACTGCAGAAGATGAATTTCATGAAGTAGAACGAAAAGTAATTGCGCTTGCTCGAAGATTAGAGGAACAAGCTGGGTTATTTCAAAAGGTAACGAATGAACGAGCTCATTGGAATGAAGAAATGAGACAAGAAGCGATTTCTCAGGAAAGGCATCGACTAGCAAGGGAACTGCATGATTCAGTGAGTCAGCAGCTTTTTGCAATGTCTATGATGATGTCAGCGATTAATGAACAAGTAGATCATATGCCAGAAACAACGAAAAAACAATTACAACTTGTAGAAAATATGGTTGTCAATGCGCAATCGGAAATGAGAGCATTACTTCTCCATTTACGTCCTGTACAACTTGAAGGTAAAAAGTTAACAGAGGGTATAGAGGAGTTGTTAACAGAACTTTCTAGAAAACAACATATGAAAATTGAATGGTTGATTGAACCGATTCAATTAAAAAAAGGTGTAGAAGATCATTTATTCCGTATTGTACAAGAGGCATTGTCTAATACATTACGACATGCCAAAGCGAAGAAAACGGAGGTACGCCTTCGCCAAATTGATCAATATGCGATTTTGAAAATCATTGATGATGGTGTTGGATTTGAAGTAGGTGTCAATAAAGCTGGATCATATGGTCTAAGGTCCATTCAAGAGCGTGTTCATGAAATTGGTGGAACATTAAAGGTGCTAAGTTTTCCGAATAAAGGTACACAAATTGAAGTGAAAGTACCAATTATGATAGAGAGAGAGGAAGAGTAGCATGATTAAAGTATTGCTTGTTGATGATCATGAAATGGTGCGGATGGGTGTATCAGCATATTTATCCACTCAGCCGGATATTGAAGTTGTTGGGGAAGCTGAAAATGGAAGAAAAGGTTCAGAATTAGCATTAGCATTAAAGCCAGATATTATTTTAATGGACCTTGTTATGGATGAAATGGATGGTGTGGAGGCAACGCGTACGATTATTCAAGAATGGCCAGAAGCAAAAATTGTTGTCGTGACAAGCTTTTTAGACGATGAAAAACTATATCCTGTCATTGAAGCAGGGGCAACGAGCTATTTATTAAAAACATCAAGAGCGAGCGATATCGCAGATGCAGTACGAGCGACTTATGATGGAGAAACAGTACTTGAGCCGAAAGTTACTGGAAAAATGATGTCTCGTATGCGTCAAAAGAAAGAACAGCCACTTCATGAAGATTTAACGGAACGAGAGTTTGAAATCTTATTATTAATTGCAGAAGGAAAAAGTAATCAAGAAATAGCAGATGAGCTATTTATTGCACTAAAAACTGTGAAGACACATGTAAGTAATATATTAAATAAATTGAATGTAAGTGATCGTACGCAGGCGGTTATTTATGCTTTTAGACATCAGTTAACGAAATAAGATGGAGCTTCCACTGGATATGACTGGTTTCATTAGTGGAAGTTTTTTATCTTATGATTGGTGGACAGAAAGATCTCCACTTCCCACCGATTAAAGTTTCACTTTATTGACGAATTCATTTGAGAGCGCTATCATTTGAGTAGAAACGAGTAAAAAAGAAAAGTTAGGAAATTACGTGAATGTATTGCAAGCACTTAAGGAACAATATGATATTGTAAAAGTGGAAACAGTTGATACGAACATTAAGTATTATACAAAAGCATATAAAATAAGTAGTTTCAATCATACTTCTTATCAAATAAAAAAACTCCCGTTTAAGGGAGTTTTTTTATTTACCCGCGATACCACCCTAGTTCATACATATAGAAATATATTTATATGTACGAAGCTTTGCAACGTACAACATGATACGTGTTCTTCGTAACGGGGGACGACAGGTAAGAACTTGCTACATCGTTCGGTTCTACTTCTTAGAGATGATTTTCGGTTACGCGCTGAGCATCGCCTTTCAGCAAGATGCCTACTCTTTGGGGAACAGCTGTATAACGTACACGTTCTCGTCGATGAATTTTGTTTAAGTATTCTGAAAGGACTTTCATATGTCTTATTTAAAAGTCAATATGTTTTTTGAATAGAATTTTGAGGAATTGTATCAATATGAGAAATGGAACGAATATAATTTGCAAAAGCTTCTTGATCTGTCGGGCCTTCTATACGATTTCTTCCTGATTTGAAAGTTATAAATTTATCTCCTCCGTTTGCTAAAAAAGAGTTGGCCACAACAGAGTATGTTTGATCATCTTGCAGAGGAGTTCCATTTTCTAATGAAATAGATTGGATTAAATTATTTTTCCAGCTATAACGAAGGCCAGAAATTTGTAGCATGCGAGTTTCTTCTTTCCATTGTTCTTGCAAGATGTTTCGAATTTCTTTTCCTGACAACTCCATCTTGATTAATGGGTTACCGAATGGTTGTATGAGGAAGGCATCTTCCCACGTAATTGTTCCTTTTTGTAAATCGTGCCGAATGCTCCCGGGATTTACAAAAGCAATATCCGTTTGCATAGTTTGACGTTGAGCTATAGCAAGAAGGGCGCCTAATTTTGATTCGCCATGTTCGTTTCGATCACGGGTTAATTCGTAGTTTGCTATTCCTAATTGTTCTTCTATTTTAGAATGGATTTTAGATGTATAAGAATCTATCCATTTTCTTATATGAGAATCAGGAGAAAGCGTATTTTGGTAGACTGGGACAATAGTTGCATCTTTTCTTATAATGTCTTTGGTTTTACGATTTAATGTAACAGTGACGTTTGAAAAAGCTTTTCCATATGAATAAGCTTGCACAAGGAGTTTCCAGTTTACGTTTCCATTTACATAAGAATGGGTATGTCCACCAAAGATAATATCGACGTCAGTATCTAGGTTATTTGCTAAATTAACTAGAGCTCCAGTGGTATTATCACCGGTTGTATTACCACCAAGATGAGCAAGAATTATAAATGCATGAATGCCTTTCTTTTGTAGTTGATGTACATAGGAATTAATGGAAGTAGCTTCATCCAAAAAGAGGACAGAAGACATATTGGTATGCATTGTTAGAAATGGAGTATCTTTTGTGACGACACCAATGAATGCAATGGGAATACCATCGATCCATTTAATTGTATAGGGAGGAAAGAGTGCCTTTTTTGTTTTACTATCTAAAGCATTTGCACATACATAGGGGAATGAACTGCCTGAAAACGAATTTATTTGTGCAGTAGATTCACCACTAATGAGTTGCTGAAGAGCAACTGGTCCTCTATCAAATTCATGGTTTCCAATTGTACCAACATCAACTTGAAGCTTATTTAAAAATTCCATCGTTGGTTTATCATGAAACAGTGCCGAAATCGGAGGACTCCCGCCAATCATATCTCCTGTATGAACAAGTAAGGTGTTGGGGGTTTTATCGCGGTAGGATTGAATGTAGGCGGATATGTAATCGGCGCGTCCTACAGCTTTACCATGCAATGTTGAAGTGGTATTTAATTGGCCGTGCAAATCATTGAGGCCAAGGATTTGCACGGATATGTCGGCAGGTAGAGAAGGAGAGAATAGCACGGGAAAAATCAGTTTGATAAGAAATGGGAATAATATGAAATAGTTCATATTGACACTCCTCTATTAAACATATTTTAGGATGCGGAAGTTTCACTTTATTGTATGAGGAGTGAAAGGGAATCTTTTGTAAAAAAATCGTAAAGTATAGAGGGAATGTAAATTTTTTGAGAAATATGACAATTGAGATGGAAAGGCAGGAATCTTTTTTATCAATAGCGAATAATACTACAATCCACTTACGGAAAAGAACAGACCAAAAAGAGGTGACGGAAATGCTTGCGATGGGTATATTGTTTGGAATTGTAGTAATTTGTGGTTTCATATGGTTATATTATTCGCGTTCGTTTAAACAAGCAGAAGTGTTGCTCTTTCAAAAAGGAAGTTTGTTGACCAATCAATCTAGATACTTAGTGTGTCCAAAGTGTGGAAGTGCACAGGCTAGAAGTGGAGGATATCAAGAGTGTTGCAAAATTAGGTTATGAAAGGAGAAAGCCTCACAAAATTATGTGAGGCTTTCTTAAGATTTTGTGGCACTCCAAATGGTCCAACGATCTTGTTCGACAATGGGAGCTATGTTGTGTAGCTTAGAGCGGATATGGTGGAGTAATTGAGAAAGTTCTTCGTCTGTTAATTCGTATAAAATAGATCGGCCTGTCCGTGGTGATAAATCTTGTAGTAATGTTTCAATGGAATCATGGATTTTTCGAACTTCCCAAATTGTTTGAAGGGGAAGTGGATGCATACCGTTTTGTGTGATTAATTGCTGTATATAGGTTGCTTTTGGTCTTCGCTTTTCCTCTATTGGAATGAGCTTAGGATAGACGGAGAAGAAATACCCACGAATATGTTCTGGGCTTCCTAGAATTGTACAATCTTCAATGGTACGATCTTGAAGAATAAGCATGCCATTTTTCTTTAAGATACGTGAGGCCTCTTGTAAAAACTTTGGGACGTCTTGTAAATGATGAACAACAGCACGAGAAATTACAATATCAAAAGTTTCATTAGCAAATGGCATATGGTGGGCATCACCGTGAATGAATGAGATGTTTTGGATGGAAGCGCAATTTTCTATTGCTGCTTGTAGCATTTTTTTTGAGAAATCGAAACCAACGACATTGCTAGCTCCCATGAGAGCCAGTTCTTTCGTATAAATACCACCACCGCATCCAATATCAATTATGCTTTTACCTTTTACATCAATTATATTTTGGATTATTTCACACCAAGAAATATCTGCTTTTCGTGTGGCATAAGTGTACCTATTATTGGCATCATGAAAATTAATGGACATGTAAAAGCCTCCTTTCGTGTATAGTATATCTCATTTCATCATACATAGCGTTTTTGTTTCATTTTCAAGGACAATAAGCTTTTCTTATTGTTCTATATAGGAGGGCGCGGAGTGAGTAAAAAATATTTGCTAATTATATTCATTTTTTTATTAGCATCGTGTAGTCAGTTTGAACAAAAAAAGGAGAAAAAACAAGTAGAAAAGACGGTGAATTCTGTGCAAGAAAGTATACAAGTAACAGTTATACAAAAAGGAAAGCTCGAGAAGGTTTTAAGCCAAGAGGAAGCAAAAGAAGTAGTGGAGATTATTAATAAGGCTGAGAAACAACAAATAACAGGGAGTTTTGGAGAGCCAGAGTATGAAATACAAATTGAGAAAAATGGAAAGAAGAAAACATATCGTGCATGGTTAAGAGGAGAAGATCGACGTGGTTGGTTACAAGATGAAAAGGGTGCGTATATGCTCACAAAATCTGATACAGAACAACTGTTATCTATACTTCCGACTGTGCCTGAATCAACAAGTGATGATACGAAAGTAAATACATTAACAGAAGTGACAAAAAAGGATTTACAAATTACTGCTTTTCACATTAAAACAAATGAAAAAAGCATAAATTATACAGTATTTTATACGATTTCGGATTCTTTATATAAAACGTTGGAGAAAGATAGGGAGTACTATTTTCAATTGACGTTTCCTTCTAAAGTACAACAAGTGATTGGAAAGAAAACAAGTGAAATCATGCAAGGTGAGAAAGTGAAAGAGGGGTATAAACAATATGAAGTGAGTATCGTTGTACCAGTAGAGCATGTATCAACCTCTCAAATAAAAGCATTAGAAACTTATTACGATGAGTATGATTTACAAGTATTAAATTACAAAAAAGAAAAAGTAGGAGCGTTTCAAAATATTATTCAGATTGTAAAAGATTATGGTGAAAAAATGAATTTGCAAAGATAGCTAAACTCTTTCCTAGGAAATGAAAAATAGAGTGAACTAAAAGGTTCACTCTATTATTTTGTTTTTGCAGATGGTTCGTTCATTGATTTTCGTGTAATAAGATAGGAAATCATAAGAGCAGAAAGGACAATAAGAGCGATAAACAAATGATTGGGTAACCAATCTAATAATAGTAAATAGCCAACTGTATAAAAAATTAGTGTTGAGGCTAAAAAGGATAAAGTGCCAATCATGAGAGATTGTAATGACATTTTATGTCTACCTCCTTCCGTTATTTTTCTGTTCTCAAGCAATCAATCTTAGTATTGTATTGAAGAAAAAGAAGAATAACTGCTTGAAACATATTCTTTTCTTATTTTTGGCTAATTTTGGATTATATAAACGTCATTTCTGATAAAAGAAAAAATATGACATACATAGAAAGAGGGAGAGATAGGAATCATCTAGTGTAGAGGTTTCAAAAACGAGAACCGTTTTTAAAAGATATAATACCGGAAATAAAAAAGAAGCAGATAAAACAAGATGTAAGGCGAAGTTTAAGGTTTTGAAAAAGGGGATAGAAGTCAGGAAGAGTGAATACGTCGTTTATGCTCATCGTGTTTACCACGACTTAATAGTATTATAAACAAATATACAGGTGAAACAAATATATGGGGATATACTGAGTTTGGGAACGGAAAAGGTATACAAGTAATCGAAGAATCTCTTCAAGCCCAGTCTTAAGTTGGGGAATTTTGGTTAGTTTGTTTTCTTTTAGAAAAGATAGGATGGGATATAAAGCAAAAATTTGTTTGGTTTAGCAGCAAATAACAGGATAAATCTAAATCGTTCATACATTTTTCACAAAAACACCGTGTTTATAGTGATTAAAATCACAACATCCAGTGAACATTTCATTTACACTAACAATAGTTAAAGAAATAAAGGAGTGGGATACAATGTTAAGTGCAAAAACAATTGAAATTGTAAAATCAACAGTACCATTATTACAAGAAAAAGGCGTTGAAATTACGACACGTTTTTATCAAATTATGTTCTCGGAACATCCGGAATTATTAAATATTTTTAACCATACAAATCAGAAAAAAGGAAGACAGCAACAGGCGTTAGCAAGTGCAGTGTATGCAGCTGCTACATATATTGATAATTTAGAAGCTATTATTCCTGCTGTAAAACAAATTGGTCATAAGCATAGAAGTTTAGGAATTAAAGCAGAACACTACCCAATCGTCGGAAAATGTTTATTACAAGCGATTAAAGAGGTAGCAAATGCGCCACAAGAAGTGTTAGATGCTTGGGGAGAAGCGTATGGTGTAATTGCTGATGCATTTATTAGTATCGAAGCAGAAATGTATGATGAAGCGGCAAAAAAAGAAGGCGGTTGGAAAGATTTCCGTAACTTTGTTGTTGTGAAAAAAGAGAAAGAGAGCGACGTAATTACATCGTTTTATTTCAAACCAGAAGATGGTGGAGAACTGTCAACATTCTTACCTGGTCAATATGTAACGATCCAATTAAATATAGAAGGTGAAACATATACACATAATCGTCAGTATAGCTTATCAGACGCTCCTGGAAAAGGCTACTATCGTATTAGTGTGAAACGAGAAATAGCTGCAGAAACACCTGATGGAAAGGTATCTAATTATTTACACGATCATGTTCAAGAGGGAGATATCTTGCCACTAAGTGCACCGGCGGGGGATTTTGTATTAAATATGGATTCAAATTTACCGATTGTGTTAATCAGTGGCGGCGTTGGTATTACGCCGATGATGAGTATGTTAAATACATTAATTGAGCGAGATTCAAACCGCAAGGTATACTTTATTCACGCAGCATTAAATAGCAAAGTGCATGCCATGAAAGAACATGTGCAGCAAGTAGAGAACGACCATGAACAAGTAGAAGTATACACTTGCTATTCTTCACCAACAGAACAAGATTTACAAGCGAAAAACTTTGATAAAGAAGGTTTCATTGATTTAGATTGGTTACAATCAATTATTCCTACAAATAAAGCGGACTTTTATTTCTGTGGCCCGGTACCATTTATGAAACATATTAATAAGGATTTAGTAGAATGGGACGTTTCACCTGAACACATTCATTATGAATTTTTTGGTCCGGCAGCAAGTTTATCATAAGGCAAACAAAAAACGAGGTGTTAGTTCCCCTCGTTTTTTACTTGTTCTCGTAACAAGCGATTTACTGTTTCACGACGTACACCGATCAGTTGTCCGATTTCTGTTTGTGTTAATATTTCATAGATTGGAATTTCCCCTAAATATAGTGAGAACCACTCTTGTAAACGGTAGAGACGTTCTTTCGGAGAAACAGTTGTTAATTGATCGATTCGCTGCTGCATCATTCGTAATTTTGTTTGTAGTTGCATGGCGATATCAGCGTATAATTCTGGATTCTCCTGTAGTTTTTCGTACCATGTATTACATACAATGGGCTGGACCTCTGTTTTAATTAAAGCAATTGCTGTACCATGATACTCCTTTGGTGAAATTAAAGAATGGTGAGGGATTGTCTCACCTGGAACAATAATGTTAAATAAAAATGGTGTTCCGTCTTCTTGTAATCGAATAACTTTTAATAGTCCCGTTTTAATAAAATATAAGGGACCTTCTTCACCTTGACGAAATAATGTATCCCCTTTATGTAGAATCAATGTTAGCACCTCATTTAATCATTTCTATTCGTTCATTGTACCCGATTTATAGTCTGTTTGTATTAAAAAATAGATGAATAAAAGAAGATAAGCTTACAAAACAGCAATTTAATTGACGGAATGTATGCTATTACAGTAGTATACTATTTAGTGTGTAATAGTACTAGCAATAAATACGCTGTAGGGGGTTTACTATATTGTTAGATGCGAAAATGACTGATATGAAAATTCCAGCTAATGCTGTAATACATGTGGAAGAGATGAAAGGTGGAGTCGTTCTATCAGTTGAAATAGATGGTCAAATTATCTATACAATGACTTATGATGAAGAAACGGATAGCTACGCTGAATTGTATGATAGGAATGATAAACGAGCACGTCAAGTACATGAAGATTTTATGGGATGGTCACTCCTTCACTAAAAAGATGTCAATATGACATCTTTTTTTGTTGAATCGATAGATTATACAAGCAGATGCAATAAACTGATAAAATTTGTAATAATTGCTTTTGCATTGTTAGCGCTTTGTAACAGCACACCCTCTGTTTTTTCGCTATCATAAAGGTAATAGTCACAGCTATAGAAGTGGAGTGATCAACTTGGGTAAATTGCATATTTCAAATTTGACGTTGTTTTGTATGTGTACGGTATTATGTTTTATTTTTGGGGTGTTTTTGTATTCCTGCGTATAAAAAAACGCATTCTAAAAAGAACGCGTTACAAGAAAGAAATGATAATTAATCTAGTTCCAAGAATAATTAATGTGACACGCAATAATTTGATAATCGCATTACCGCTTAATTTTGTATTGATGAAAGCTCCAATTTTTCCGCCAATCCAAGCGCCTGGAATAAGAATCAATGCATAAATCCAGCTAACATTGCCAAGAGAAATATGAGTCATAGAACTTACGATTGCTGATAAAAAGACAATAAACATGGAAGTTGCGACAGCAATTTGTGCAGGGAATGCAAAAAGAAGCATCATCGCTGGAACGAGTAATGCACCGCCACCAATGCCAAATAATCCAGATATAAAACCAACTACAAATGCGATAATAATCGAAAGAAACGGTGGGAATTGATAATGAACGGTGTTACCTTCAGCATCTGTGAAAGATCGTTTAATAACATTTGCATTTGAGAGGGAAAGAGGTTTCAATTTATCGCGTAACATGAGAAGGATAGATACGAAAATAAGGAAAATTCCAAAGTATAATGAGAAAGAATCCTGATTCAAAAATTTGTTTGCCCACGATCCAATAATACCTCCAGGGCCGCTCCCTATAAATAAAATAAGTCCACTTTTATAATCTACTCGCTTATGTTTCATATAAGTAAGAGTAGAGGAGAGACCAGTGAAAACTACGGTCACCATTGATGTACCAACTGCGAGTTGTGGTGATAAACTATGCAACCCAATCAGTAAGGGGACGATAATAATTCCTCCACCAAGTCCTACTAAACTTCCGACTGTTCCTGCGATTAATCCAATGAAAAGTAACATGATGTATTCCAAAATTGCCAACTCCTCTGTATCACTAATACAACATTTATTATACATGCTTTTTGAAAAGAAATAAGATTGTTCACAAAAAAGTCGCCTTCCTAGAAAAATAAGGAAGGCGACTTTGTATTAGAAAATAAAATGTAATAGGTAATAGAATAAGGCTGCTAATGAAGCAGAAATTGGAAGTGTAATTACCCATGTAATTAACATACGTTGCGCAGTTCCCCATTTTACACCTTTTACACGATGGGAAGCACCTACCCCTAAAATAGAAGAAGAGATAACGTGCGTTGTACTAACTGGCAAATGAATAAATGTAGCACCAAAAATAACAAGTGATGATGATAAATCGGCAGCTACCCCATTTACAGGACGAATTTTCATAATTTGTCCACCAACAGTTTTAATAATTTTCCATCCACCGACAGAAGTACCAAGACCCATTGCAAGAGCACATGAGAATTGAACCCAGAAAGGAATATCTCCAGAACTATGAAGGCCATTTGTCATTAAGGCCATTGTAATAATACCCATTGCTTTTTGAGCATCGTTTGTACCATGTGTATAAGCTTGTAGTGCCGCTGTAAACACTTGGAATAAACGGAAGTTTTGATTCGTTTTCGTTAAATTAAAGTTTTTAAAGACAACTTTAAAAATACTATATACGATAAACCCAATAACAAATGCAACGATTGGCGAAATAATTAAAGCTTCAAGAATTTTAATAAATCCTTTGAAATTAATTGAACTTAATCCAGCAGCAGCAATTGCAGCACCTGCGATTGCACCAATAATTGCATGCGAAGAACTACTTGGGATTCCATAGTACCAAGTAATTAAGTTCCAAGCAATTGCAGCAAGCAGAGCGGCTAAAATAACATATGATCCATGTTCTAAAGCAAATGGGTCAACAATGTCTTTTGTAATTGTTTTTGCTACACCTGTAAATGTCATTGCACCTAAAAAGTTCATAATAGCTGCCATAATTATAGCTTGTCTCGGCTTTAATGCCTTCGTTGAAACAGCCGTTGCAATCGCGTTTGCTGTGTCGTGAAATCCGTTAATAAAGTCGAAAGCTAAAGCACAAATGACTATTAAAACAGTCAATATCAAGAGTGTATCCATGATCAAACTCCTTATGCGTTCTTCATAATAATTGTTTCTAATACGTTTGCAACGCTTTGACAGCTATCAGCTACTTCTTCTAGCTCTTCATAGATCTCTTTGAATTGAATGATCTTAATTGGATCTTTTTCACGAGAGAATAAGTTCTTAATAGCATGGCGACGGATATCATCACACTGTGATTCGTAATCCTTAATTTTAATTGCATTTGTGCGAATATCCACTAATTTCTTATTCGACATAAGTTCAACGGAATTTGCAATCTCAATTGCACATTGATTAATTGCCTCCACAAATTTAATCATGTATTCATCTGCTTCTGTAATAGAATACATTTCGAATAAACCTGCACTGTGGTCTAGTCCATCAAGTACATCATCCATGCTCATCGCAAGTTGCAGGATGTCTTCACGTTCAATAGGAGTAATAAACGCTTTGTTTAGCTCCATAATGATTTCGTGAATAAATGAGTCACCTTTTGACTCGTATTCTTTCATGCGCATAGAAAATTCTTTTAGATCGCTGGCATTTTTAATTTTATACTCCACGAAAAATTGCGCGCCTTCTTTTAAATTTTCGGAAACATTCATTAACATTTCGGAAAATTTATCTTTTTTAGATTTAAAGACCATTATTGTTACCCCCACGAAAAGTAATATATGTAAAATATATTGGCTAGTCAATTCTAACAAAAAACTGTCGTTTTTTAAAACATTTTATCGAAAAGTTTACAAAAACTTAACATAACTCACATTGATGTATTAATAATATTAATAATCAATAATGAATATCTTACTTGTAGAATGTCCTTTTCTTGTAAAAAGTATGAATGTAAAAGAAATGCTTTACACTTGAGGAACTAATACGTTATTATAATAAATTCAAAAAGAGGACATTTTTTCCTTTTTTAATCGAAAGTGTAGACTCATGGAGGAAGTGAATAAATGAAATTGAACAACACTCATTTCAAAAAAATGCTTGAGTGGTTCAACAAGAGGAAGAAATTGCGCAACATATTATTAATTTTTTCCAGTTTTTTTGTTACCCTATTTATTGCAGTAAATATAATGATATCCATTCAAGACATATCTGCATTAAAACAAGCTGTTCCGCAGCCGACACTTATTTATGATGCTAATAAAGAAGTGGCAGCAAAGTTATCTTCTTCCAAGGCGGAAGGAATCAAAAGAAAAGATATTCCTGATATTATGATTCAAGCAGTTGTAGCAGTAGAGGATAAAGAATTTTTTAGCCATCATGGTATTGACTATAGTGGGATTATGAGTGCCTTGTTAAAAAATATTACTGCTGGAGAAGTAGTAGCTGGTGGGAGTACAATTACACAACAGCTTGCGAAAAATGTATTTTTAACACAAGAACGTACATTTTCACGGAAGTTTAAAGAATATTTTTTAACAAAAAAGATAGAGCGTACGTATACAAAAGATGAAATTATTGAGATGTATATGAATCAAATTTATTTTGGTGAAGGAGCTTGGGGTGTAAAAAAAGCGGCTAAATCATATTTCAATAAAGAAGTAAAGGATTTAACAATAGCAGAAGCTGCGACAATTGCAGGGTTAATTAAGGGGCCATCAATTTATTCACCATATAAAAATTTTAATAAATCAATCGAAAGACGTAACGTTGTTTTAGCATTAATGAAAGAGCAAGGATATATTTCAGAAGAACAGTACAGCAATGAGAAAGAAAAGGGCCTTGTATTACGCCGTGGCGTTGATGATAAGTATAAGGGCAAATACTCGCAATATGTAGATTACATTGTCAGAGAAGCGATGGAGAAATATGAATTGACACAAAATGAAATTTTAGCTGGTGGATATCGTATTTATACAGAACTTGATCCGAAAAAACAACAAGCAGTGGAAGATGTTGTGAATAATGATAGTTATTTTCAAGGGAGTAATGCTGATCAACTTATGCAAACGGGCATTGTTCTAATGGATCCGAAAACTGGTGGTGTACCCGCACTAGTTGGCGGGAGGGGAACGTATCAATTTTTACAATTTAATCATGCAACACAATTAAAAAGACAGCCTGGCTCGACATTAAAGCCTCTCGCAGTATATGTACCTGCATTAGAACAGGGATATGAAGTATATGATGTTTTAAAGGACGAGCCACTTCATATAAAAGATTATACGCCTCAAAATAGTGATCATACTTTTCATGGCGATGTGACAATGTATGAAGCAATTGCTAAGTCTTATAATGTTTCAGCAGTTTGGTTGTTAGAACAAATTGGATTAGACAAAGGGTTGAAGTCATTAGAGCGTTTTGGTATTCCATTGCAAGAGGAAGATCGTACCCTTCCTATTGCTTTAGGGGGAATGCATACGGGAACTTCACCATTCATAATGGCTCAAGCTTATGCAACTTTTGCAAATGATGGAGTACAAGTTGAAGGGCATGCAATTCGTGAAATACAGAATGCTGAAGGAGAAATAGTAGGAAAGTGGTATAAAAAAGAAACACGTGTAACAAGTGAAGAGGTTGCTCAAAAAATGACATATTTATTAAAAGGCGTTGTTGAAAAAGGAACAGGTGAAAAAGCAAAGGTAAAAAATATAGATACGGCTGGTAAAACAGGAACTACTCAGCTTGTAGACGGTCCGAGTAGCGGAGCGAAAGACTCATGGTTTGTTGGTTATACACCTGACCTTGTCGGTGCAATTTGGGTAGGGTATGATAAAACGGATAGAGAGCACTATATTCCAGGCGGTAGTCAAATTACAACAACAATGTTTCGAGATATTATGAAAAAAGCTGATGCCAACCCTAGTCAAAAAGCATTTCAATTATCACTAATATCAGAGACTGACTATGCAAAACAATTAAAGAAAATTGAAGAAGAAAAAAGAAGAAAAGAGGAAGAAAAAAAGCGTCAAGAACAACAAAAAGAGTGGATTGATAAAGTAAAAGAGTGGATTCCATTTTTGTAAGAATAAAAAGAGGCGAATGATTATTATATTCGTCTCTTTTTTATATGAATTGAAAACTTTTTCAGCGGGTGTATTTACTGTTCAGTGAGGCGAATAATGATGTTAGAATGGGATTGTGAATTATAAAAAATTGAAATTGTTGCTTTGCTAATTGGCTCAAAAGGTAAGTCATCTTCATATTTTCCAGTATTTTTATTGTGAATGGATAATGTAATTTCATCGATTTTTTGGTTATTATATTGTTCTTTAATTCTTTTTGCAATCTGATTCAGGTCATGATGGGAAGAAGCTTCTGTAATAATCATTCCTTTAATAACTCTTTTTTCTTTAGATAAAGAAGATGAGAGAGGTACTATATTTTGGTTTGCATATAGCAGTTCGTATGAAGCAATGTTACTGTTTTCTGCTGCTTTTGATGCAGAGGTGCATTCTAAAGTCAAAAAGAGTGCTGAACATAAAATTATACATGACATAAGGACGATCCCAAAGCGTATTGACGATAAGGTGTTCATTTTCATCCCTCTTTCATATCATTGTCTTTGTTCTCTATCATACAGAATAAGCGTTAAGGTAGAGTAAATTTGAAGTAAAGAAACGTAAAGAAGGACATCTAACATTTAAGATGGGAAGAATAGCCTCGAGTTCATTCTTACCGGAGTGTGTTGAGTTTGGAATGAAAGAAGAGACATTGAACTCATTAAGTTTTGTGGTATTTCTATATGAAAGAGGAAAAAATATAGAAGACATGTGGATTAAGAGATTGAGTAGTGAAGAACTTGGGGCATGTGAAAAAACATAAAATTGTATATTTTGAATATATTTACGTAGTTATATCAGTGGGGCTTTATCCCCACTGATTCTTTTTTAGAAGATGCTATAAGCCCGCTTCTTTTTGTGCCAATGGAATGGAGATGATAAATGTTGTTCCATTTTCATTACTAGAAACTTTTAGAGTTCCATTGTGATTTTGAATGATTTTTTTTGTTACTGATAATCCGAGGCCAGTTCCGGTATCTTTTGTAGAAAAGAATGGATCAAATATATATTCTTGAATGGATGGAGGAATACCAAATCCATTGTCTTGGAAAGTGACGCGAGCAAAATTATCCAAACGATGACTAGTGATTTGAATGGATAAAGGTCTATCACTTTTTGCATCCACAGCATTTTGGAATAAGTTTAGGAAAACTTGAACGAGCTCATATCGATCAATATTTACTAATATGTTTTCTAAATCGGAAGATAAATTATATTCAATAGAAATGTTATGTAAAAATACTTCACTAGCTAGTAGCTGTTGGATATATTCACGTAAAAAAGTATTGATGGGAAATGGTTCTCTTTTAAATTCGTGTGCTTTTGAAATAGATAAAAATTTAGTGATGATACTATTTGCACGATCTAATTCAGGAATGAGCAGATTTTGAAAGAGTTCTTTATTAGAAGGTGAAACACTTTCTTGTAAAAATTGTAAATAACCACGTACTGTTGTAAGTGGATTACGAACTTCGTGTGCAATTCCAGCTGCAATTCGACCAGCTAATGCAAGTTTTTCAGCATCACGCTCGGTATTTAAATAATGAAAAACACTGATAACACGGAAAATTTCTCCATTATAATCACGAATAATGCGATTGTTTATAATACCATAGTTTAAGTCTAATACTTCTTCATTGTAAATTTCTTGCCCGCTGTGTAATGTTTCTAAAGCTTTAATTTTTTCTTCTGGTAAGTTTAATAACTTTTGGATTGGTTCACCAATTATATCATTTCGTAATACGCCAAGATCGTCTGCTGCAGATTGGTTGCATAATGTAATGATACCTTTATTGTCAATGAAAGTGACATGATGTGAAAATGCATCAAATATATGAACAAAGTACTTTTCAAGTTGCTCAAATAGAAATAAGGAATCACAAGTTAGTACAAGATTTGATTCTATATCTTCTTTTGGGATGTGATGAATGAAATGAGAAGTTCCTTTTTTATGTAATTGTAAACCTAGTTGTGAATTTTCGTATGTGAAATGATGGGGTAATTGATTTACCAACTGTTCATAAAACTGCACTTTCTTTTCTAATTCTTTTATTTGATTTTCATGAGATAAAGTAGTATCCTCTTGAATCATAAATAAATAACTCCTCAATTTAAAAATTCTTCCATCTAGTATATCATATTTTTATAAGGATGCTCTTGAGGAAAGCTGAAACTTTTTTATCAGGCTGAACTATTTGTTTTCGTTAATTCAGTATGTATGGATTGACAAAAATAGGATAAGGAGGGATAAGGGTGATTTCTATTGGATTAACAGGATGGGGAGATCACGATTCTTTATATACGGATTCCTATGGAAATAGAAATAAATTGCGAACATATAGTGAGTATTTTCCTATTGTAGAAGTAGATAGTTCGTTCTATGCGATGCAACCAGTTAAGAATTATATGAAATGGGCCGGAGAAACACCAAAAGATTTTTCATTTGTTGTCAAAGCCTATCAGGGGATGACAGGACATATGCAGGGAGAGATTCCATTCTCTAATTTCGATGAGATGTTTGAAATATTTAAACAATCTATTGTTCCGCTTCAAGAGGCACATAAATTAAAGGCGATATTATTTCAATATCCACCTTGGTTTGATTGTCAGAAGAAAAATGTCGATTTACTCCGTTATACAAAAGAAAAAATGGAAGGATTACCGTGTGCTATAGAGTTCCGAAATCAAACATGGTTTAATCCACATATGCATGATAAAACATTACAATTTTTAGAGCAGGAAAAGTGGATCCATACGATTTGTGATGAACCACAAGCTGGAATTGGTTCAGTTCCAATTGTATTAGAAGCGACTCATTCTGAAGTGACATTAATACGCTTTCATGGCCGCAATTTTCATGGATGGCTTGATAAAGGAGAAAATTGGCGAGCTGTGCGCTGTTTGTATCGTTATAATAAAAAAGAGTTAGAAGAATGGGTAGAAAGGTTACAGGTATTGCAGAAAAAGACGAAGAACATATATGTGTTATTTAATAATAATTCCGGCGGGGATGCTGCTGATAATGCAAAACAGCTTATGACGATGATGCACATTACATACGGCGAACCAAAACCGGAACAACTCAATTTATTTGAATAAAATTAAAAAAGAAAAACACTGTACAAACAGGGGGAATGTACAGTGTTTTTCTATATGAAAAAGAGGGGTAACAATGTTACTGAGCGTTTGTTTGATTCATCAATTGTTGGCTTCATAATAAATGATAATGGTTATCATTATCATTGTCAATACTTTTCTTAATGTTTTTTGTGGAAAATTTAAATTTTACAAAAAATTAATTTTATAATATAATGAAAACGTTTATTTGATAATAATTATCAATGTTAATTAAGGGAGCGGGAATGAATGAAAAAGCCATGGAAAGTCATGACGACAGTTGCTGTTGTTTCTTCACTTCTACTATCAGTAGGGTGTGCAGGGAAAAAAGAAGAAACGTCAAAAGAAAAAAATACATATCGTATACCAGTAACTGATTATTCGTTTGATACAGCAGCAAATATGTTTGCATATACGGAATTTGAATTGTCTGGGGAACCATTAGCAGAAGGACTTGGATTAGATTTAGACATATTGGATGCACAAAAACGAAATAAACCAACGAAATTTGATTACATGGCTGGAATTGAATCTTATGAGTACTCAGAAGAAGCAATGTATGAGGTTGTTGAGAAATCCGGTCTTGGACTGCATTTACTGCACGCACCAATTGTACAAAAAATGACAAAAGCAGAAAATAAAGATGTTCCTACTTGGTTAGAGAGTCGATTTTATACATTAGCTGATAGTGTAGGGTATCCACGTAAAGAAATATTTACAAATATGTACCCGACATTTATGGAATATGCTGGCGGTGATCCGCATTATACACAAAAGGTGGATACTTCTGTATATGCAGAAAACGATGATAAAACATATGTACCAGCGTACCAAATGGATTTTAAAACATTACGCTGGGATCGTACGAAAATGAATAAAACGTTAACACCAGCAGCGTACGGTTCAACGTTTTTAAAACAAACATTATGGGCTGGGGACTTTTTAGGTGGTTTCCATACATTAGATAAAGATGAAGAGTTAGAGGCAACATCAAGCACACAAGATAAAGATGCAAATATTCGTCTTGGAAAAAGTAGTGCAGATGGTATGCAAGGAGTGATTTTAACAGAAGAAATTTGGAATAAGCTTGCATATATTCGTGATGGATTATTTTATGATGCGAATGCAAAACAATTAACGAGCGGAATTGGAAGTAAATATAATCCAGATAACGGCCTTGTTTATTTACCACATGAGATTAAAGTAAATGAAGAAGAAAAAGGCGGAATTGCAAAAGCTGGCGGATTAGAAGTGAAAGATGCACGCAGTATGCTTCGTGATCAGTGGATGATGTTATGGCCAACAGCAGAATTTTTCGGAATGACGGATCAACGTCCCGATAATAAAAATGTAAATCCAGCCTTCCAAGCGACATTCGATGGTGCGCCATTTGCCAAAGCGGTAGCAGAAAATACAGATCTTGATGTAGTGAATGATGTAAAAGCAGATGACCCATATTCTTTAAATCGTGATGTAATGCTACATGTATTTAAAAATATTGAAGCGATGCACTACAATAAAGAAACAGGAGCATTTGTTGCAGAGCATAGCGGAACAGAGCAAGGAAAACGAATTGATACATTTGATGCAAGTTATATGGTAGAAGCACTTCGTATGTTCCAGCGTGCGATTGATGGAATGCCAGTGGGATATGCCAGTGGTGCAGAGGCACAAGGGTTACAAACAGAAGAAGGAAAACGTGCACTTACTATGATTAAGACACAAGCAGACTTTTTGTTAAAAAATATGAAAACAAAAGATGGTTTCATAGCAAATGGCTATACAATCGGTAAAGGGGTAGATGAGGAACCTGTAACACTAGAAGCACAACTAGGAGCAATTCGTGGGTTAACAGCGGCCTTTCTAGCAACGAAAGATGAAACGTATCGCGTGGAAGCACGTAAACTATATGATTTAGTTGATCGTAAAATGTGGAATAAAGAAGCTCGTGCATATGAAACGAAAAAAGGTGAAATGAAATATACACCATATACAGCTGGTAGCGTATCAGCAGTTTTACGCGTTGCATTACAAAACTTAAGTAACACAGATGCAGATAAAACGAAATATGATTCATTGGAACAAAAAGTAATTACTTCTCGTTATGTTGATTTTTATGAGCAAGTAATCAATGGACCATCATTAAAAGAAGGAATGCAAACAAGTGAATTTTGGGATACTGGAGATGTTTATATAAAAGGAAAGCTTGGAAATGCTGATAAGGATAACGTACCACAAATTCAAGCTGGGCATGGTAAGAATGGTATTGCTCCGGTTCTTGTAAATGTTGAAGTGAAAAAAGAGAAATAAGAAAAACAAGAAAAAGCAATTCATGGTAGTATTAAGACCGAACAAGTGTAGAAACTTGTTCGGTTTTTGTGAAGTAAGGGTGTAGTAAGATGATACATTCATTGATGAGATTTTATAGACTAGTATCCACCAGTTTAATTGTCAATTTTTAAGTGGTAGGAATGTTGTCTAATGAGGGATAAGAAGGAAGGGTCAGATGATGAAGCGCTTGTTTATTGCGGTTGTGTTGCTTCTATGCATTGGGGTGTTTGCGAGTTGCGAAGTGAAAATGTCAGGAAAAGAAGTAAAACGCGACGAAGCTGTTCATAGTAATAATATTATAGTAAGCAAAGATGGAAAATGGATTTATACTGCAAATATTGATGTAAATACTGTAACGGTGACAGATGTAAAAAGTAGAAAAGTAGTATCGGAGATTCCAGTTGGAAAAGAACCGAGACAATTAACAATAAGTCCAGATGAAAAGACATTATATGTTTCTTGTATGTATGATAATAAGATAGATGTTGTATCATTGGAAAAGAAAAAAGTGATTGATCGAATTGTAACAGAAATAGAGCCATTTGGTATTGTTACAAATCCAGATGGGACAAAGTTGTACGTATCAAATTTCCGTTCAGGGAATGTATCAGTTATTGATATTGATAAGAAAAAAACAATTCAAAAGATTCAAATTGGCGACCGTCCACGAACGTTAGCGATGACAAAAGACGGGAAAAAATTGTATGTGCCACATTATTTAGAGGGGAAAATTAGTGTTGTAGATACAGAGAGTAATAAAGTAAAGAAAGTAATTACGCTTGCTCCTTCCCCAGACAAAGAAGACCGTAAAAAGAGTCAAGGGGTTCCAAATACATTAGAGCAATTTGTAATTGCACCAGATGGTAAGACAGCTTGGGTGCCACACATGCTGACGAATACCGATACACCAATTCAATTTGAGGAAACTGTGTTTCCAGCTGTTTCAATTATCGATTTAGAAAAAGATGAAGAAGTTACAAAACAACGTAAGCAATTATTTGAAGCGATGAATGTGAAAGATACAAAGAATGAAACAATGATTGTGTCTAATCCATACGATGTAGTTTTTAATGAAAAAGGGACGAAAGTATTTGTTGTTATGTCAGGTAGTGAAGATCTTGTCATGTTTGATCTAACTCGCGGTGGCAATGCGACACAAATTGTAAGACGCATTCCAGGAAGTAACCCGCGGGGGATTATTTTACTTCCAAAAGAAAACACGTTGGCTGTTCATAATGCAATGAGTCATGACCTGGCATTTCTACAAACAGGTGGCGATGATTCATACGCAAAGGTGAAAGCTGATAAGAAGACAGTTAAATTAATTGAAAAAGATTCTTTACCAAAACTAGTACGCGAAGGGAAAGAAATTTTTTATAGTGCAAATAGTGATAAGTATGCAACAACAATAACCGGAAACAACTGGATGAGTTGTGTGACGTGTCATAGTGATGGAGAAATTAATGGGTTATCATTGATGACACCAAAAGGGAAACGAAATGTACCAAGTAATGTTTTAACTACTCAAACAGGTTTATTTATGTGGGATGGATCACGTGATGATTTCACAGATTATATTCACACTGTACAAGGTGAAATGGGGGGGATGATGGAATTAGATCCAGGAAAAGAGATTCCAAAAGATGCCCAGCATATGTATGATGCGCTGCAGGCATTTTTAGATGATCCTAATTCATTCCCAGTACCAAAGAGCCCGTATCGTCAAGCTGATGGCTCGTTAACTCCTACGGCCAAAGACGGAGAGCAATTGTTTAAAGGAAAGGCAAATTGCTTAACATGCCACGGCGGAGAGAATTTGACCAATAGTACAAAAGCGATAGATGAAAATGGAAAGTTGACAACGAATAATACAAATTTCCTTTATAATATTGGAACTGCGAATGAAACAGATACAGGCTATGAGGGTGACGCACGCGGTGGTTTTCAAAATAAGCGGCAAAAAGGATTTTTTGATCCACCAACACTTCGTGGTGTAGGGGCAACAGCACCATATTTACATGATGGTAGTGCAAAAACAATTGAGGAAGCAGTAGAGAAGCATCAATATGAAGAAAAGCCGCAGTTATCTAAACAGGAAGTTCATGCAATTGCAGAATATGTAAAAGCGATTCAATAGAAAAAGAACAGCTTAGCGCTGTTCTTTTTCATTTACATATTGTTGTAAATCAAATGGAGTTATTTCTTGAATAAACTCTCTTGAGATAAGTGATTGAACAAGAGTGCTTTCTGAAATTGTAGCACCTGTTTTCTTTTGATATGCTTGTTTTAATAAGCCGAGTTTTTCTGCTGTTTCTTTTGGTAATTCAATTGTTAGTGTGTTCATAATTTCTCCCCCTTATTACTAGAGTACCACTACGAAATAAGAGAAACAAGAAAAGAGAAAATGAAACATAAAAAAGGTTACCAAGTTTAAAGTTGGCAACCTTTTTTATGTATAAGAACCATGTTTGTTTTTATGCAATACCGATATATTTTAAAGTTTTTGATGGGGTACTGTGATCAAAGAAGTGTTGTAAGAATGCAATATCAACACCAGATTTGTATGCACAATATCCCCAAGTTTTTCGCAGTGTATGTGAGCTAATCCCTTCTAAACCAACTTCTTTTGCAGCTTTGTTTAAAATATACCATGCATGCTGTCTTGTAATGGATTTTGTTCCTTTTTGCGATTTTAATAATGGTTCATTTCGCTTCCATATTTTACGCTCTCTCATATAATCTTCGATTGCATGCTGTAAATCTTCATTTACAGCAAACCATTTATGTTTTTTTACTTTTTCATTGTAAAATAAAATGGAGTGACGAACATTTTCATTTTCATCGATGACATCACCGACTTTTAATTGTAAAATCTCACTTACTTTTAGACCGGAATTTACAGCTAGTACGAATAGTAAGCCATCACGTTTCGAAGATTGTAAAAGTATATTTTTGATTTTTTCTAATTGTGTTTCGTTTTGAATAGGTTGTCCTGCTTGTTTCATTTCACGCACTCTCCTCTGTTATGTGTGTAAAGGAAAGGATTAACTTGTTTATAACTATAAAGGGAGAGTGTGAATTTCATGTGAACTCCTGGTGAAGTTAAGACAAATTATTTGACTTCTTTTATTTTTTGTAAATCAAAATAAAAAACGACGCTATCATTAGTATTATACACACCGTATTCGGCATGATGAAGTTCTAAAATGTTTTTTACGATTGATAGACCAAGTCCAGTTCCTCCAGTATGGCGGCTACGGGAAGCATCTAGACGATAGAAGCGATCCCATATTTTTTCTAAACTTTCATTTGGGATTGGATTACCAGTGTTTTCAATTTCCACTTTTACTTTTTCTTCATTTTCTATGATGCGAATACGAATCTCTTTACCATCAGGTGTATAGCGAATTGCGTTACTGAGTAAATTTACAACAACTTGCTCAATTCGATTGCGATTTGCTTCAACATGTATAGAAGGATTTGCATCAATTTCTACTTGTAAGTGTTTTTCCTCCATACTAAATAATAGCTTTGTATACACTTGGTGAACAAGTTCACCGATTGAAAAAGTATTCATTTCTAGTTTATACGTACCAGATTCTAGTTTTGCTAATTCTAACATTTCGACGATGAGTCGATTCATGTTTTCTGTTTCCTCTAAAATCACATCTGTATAGTAAGTAGTATCTTTGCTGACACCATCTTTAATTCCTTCAGCAAAGCTTCTAATCACACTAAGTGGCGTTTTTAATTCATGAGATACACCAGAAATGAATTCTTTTCTCGTCTTTTCTAATTGACGTTCTCGCTCGATGTCTTGCTGTAATTTTGTATTTGCAACGTTTAATCGATCTATTCGATCTTTTAGGTTTACGGATAACGTATTAATACTACTAGATAAACCAGCGATTTCATCATCCGCTGAAACAGGTAATTTTTCACTGAAATCGAAGTTAGCCATTTTTTTGGTCACTCGATTTATTTTAATAAGCGGTTTGACAATCATCTTTGAATAATAAAAAGATAATAAAATAATAACGAGAAATACGATAATTAATGCATAGACATAATAATCTTTTAAAACAAGCATTGCTTCATTTACAGGTTGTAAGGAGGTCGTTGCAAAAGCAAACTCTTTAATTTTACCGTTTTCCATGACTGGCTTTACAAAAATTTGGCTTTTTCCATTCTCCTCTTCTCCGATTGTAAATGTTGTCAATTCATTGGAATTGGTTTTACCTAGTATTACAGATAACTCCCAATGTTGAATCCCTTGTAATGTCTCTAAATTATTTGCGAGACGAAGGTCGTTTTTAGAAGGAAGATGTATTTTTGATACAATTCCTTCAAATGTATGAATGCCAAGTCTTGTGTCTTTTGCGTATTTGTTTTTCTTAGCGTTTGTCCAATCAATATTGAATAATTTAAAGTCAGAAATGATATTATCATTTTTCCATGAATTATAACGAGTCGTAATCGTAACGGGTATAATTACGTCTTTTTTTAAAATTCCATCTATGAGAATAACATCATTATTTTTTAACTGTAAATTCATAAACTTGGTATATTCATCAATTGTTAAAATATTGTTGAGTGGAATGGAATACGTTTTATTGGATTTATCGACAATCTCAATATAGTAATTATTTTCATCTTTTATAATTCCATTTGGATCTAATAAAACGACATCAGCGTTTGTTTTTTCGTGAAAGTCTTGTTTGAGCTTCCTTATTTCCTCAAATGTCCTGTCACTTTTTTCATAATTTGATAAAAACTTTTCAAAAGCAGTTTGAACGGTTTGAACTTTTTTATTAATATAAAATTTTTCTAAAAACAACGATTGCCCAAGGAAAAAAAGGAGGAAGGTAACAGTAAATAATGTTGATGTTAATAAAAATAGTTTAAAGACAATACTTCTCTTTTTCACTTCTTCACCTCACAAAAGAATACCCGTATAAATATTTTCTTTATTATAACAAACGAAAAAAGAAAGAAGAGACTAAAAATCTGTCTCTCTTTGAAGCAGTTTTTTTTAAAAAGTCATATAAAGTAATTCTTTAATTTAGAAAATGACAAAAAAGAACTCGCCAGACGTATGACAAGTTCTTTTTGCATTATTATTGAATCGCCGCGTCTAAAGCAATTTCAATCATTTCGTTAAATGTAGTTTGACGTTCTTCAGATGTTGTTTCTTCTCCAGTGAAGATGTGGTCACTTACTGTTAATACAGATAATGCATTTACACCGTATTTCGCCGCTAATGTATAAAGTGCAGTTGTTTCCATTTCTACAGCTAATACGCCGTATTCACCAAGTTTTTTTACCATGTCCATGCTCTCACGGTAGAACACATCTGCTGTTAAAACATTACCAACGCGAACGTGTAATCCCTTTTCTGTTCCAGCATCATATGCTTTCTTTAAAAGATCGAAGTTTGCAGCTGGTGCAAAGTCAAATCCAGGGAATGTTAAACGATTCATGTTAGAGTCTGTACAAGCCGTCATTGCAATAATTACGTCGCGAACTTTTACATCTTTTTGAATCGCACCACATGTACCTACGCGAATTAAGTTTTTCACTCCATAGCTTTGGATTAATTCGTTAACATAAATAGAAATAGAAGGTACACCCATGCCTGTTCCTTGAACAGAGACACGTTTCCCTTTGTAAGTTCCCGTGAATCCTAACATACCACGTACATTGTTATAGCAAGTTACATCTTCTAGAAATGTTTCTGCGATATATTTTGCACGTAATGGATCGCCAGGTAGTAAAATAGACTCAGCAATTTCACCCTGTGTTGCTTCAATATGAACGCTCATAAAAATCCTCCTTGTTATGTATCGATATAAATCAACATCATTTGCATTATATACTAGGAATTCTATCAAGTGAACTACTCGCCACGCTAATGCGTAAAGTTGGGAGTTTCTCAGTTCCAAGCCGAAAGTAACCTTTTATCTGCTTAAGCGCTACTTTCCGTAGTCTCTACGGTAGATAACTGACGATTGGAGATTCTTTCTGGTGCCTGGATTATTTCACGAGTAGAAGCGTTCGCTTTTTTTCGCATTTTATTTGTCCACTTAACTGTATATAATCAATTGTCAAAGAACACTTCATAATTAGAGTATAACAATAAAAGATATGCTTTGCTACGTAAAAAGTCAATACATCCTCCGTCTATTTGTTTGGATAATGCACCTTCACATGAGTTACAGAAGAAGACTTTAAGTTTGTTGAAAAATTTTACTTGTTTGTAGTATATAAGATACCCTATTTTCAATAATTGGCTATGTAATTTGCAATTTGGCGATATTTTTCTTCTAATAGGAACTTTATTGTATTTCATAGAGGATTTTTATAAAAAAAATAGAATGAATTTTTTTATAATATTCTGTTCAGAAAGATAGTTGTATGAATTGCGTCACGATTTATAAAATAGTATGGCAGGTGATTGTTTGAAAAATCTTGTCATTGGGCTAATTGCTTTACTACTTATTGTAGTTGGTGGATTCTACATGCAAAAGTATAAAGGAACGAAAGAAACAGCAGGAGACATTCGAGAAGTAAAATGGGATATGAAAAATGGAGAGGGAACTGAAAAGGTAGATATTACATTTCAATTGTTTAATAAGAATAACAACGAAATTCGTGGAGTAAATGATCGTATTCGGGCTATTATTGTAGATGAGCAGTTAAAGGGAATTCAGCACATTAAACCTGCATTTGCTGGAAATGGCTCTTATAAGCTATCGGCAAGTGGGGCGAAAGGTAAAGCTTATACGGTTTTCTTATATGAGGATCATAGTAAAACAGAACAGTCCTTTTCTAAGAAAAATTTTGGGGGAGAGGAAAAAGAGAAGAAACAAAAGAAACAAAAGGATTTAATAGAAGACACAGTACTTACAAAAAAAATTGGTGATTACCAAATGTCACTTTTATTTGAAGCGTTACACCCAAATGAAGCTGCTACACTGACATTTCAGCTGCAAATGAAAAAAGGAGAAAGTGTGAAATTTAGTTCAGGTACTGGAGAAAATGCTGCACTTTATATCGTAGATGAAAAACGTGAACATTTCTTATATGCATTCCCTGTAAATGAAGAAGAGCAGCTGCAATATCGTATTACATTTCCAGAAGAAGGGACATATAAAATGTGGGGCACATTTTATATAAATGGAAAAAAGTATGAAAAGGAATTTATAATAAGAGTTCAGAAACGAAAAAACAGCTAGTATCTCTAGCTGTTTTTTCGTTTTCCTATTAATTTTGTTACGGCAAGCATTGTAATTGGTAAGGAATGATTTTTTCGGAATGCTAAATATTTCCCACTCCAAGTTGGTTTGTATTTCTCTTTAAAATGTCGTAATCCACTAAAGCTATACGTATAACGAACATTATTGAAAATTGCTGCAGCGACACGCTCAGACCAAAAGGATTGTGTAGATAAACCAACATTAGAAAGTGGAGCCATACCAATGTTAAAGGAATGATAATCGTTTTCTTTTGCCCATTGGAATAAATGGATAAAGATTGTATCCATAATCCCTCCAGGTGCATCAGGGTAATAGCGCATTAAATCAACAGAAAGTTTACCAGGTTGGTAAACGGGCATAAACGTTGTAAATGCAATGATTTTTCCCTCAGTATCAGATAAAGTTGCAATAGGGGCACGATTTATATACTCACGATCAAAGTATCCAAGAGAAAAGCCCTTTTCTTTTTTTCCTCCAAGCCAAGCGTCTGAAACTATTTTTAATTCCTCATATAACTCATCTGAAAATGGTGGTTGATGGATGGAAAATGTATAACCTTCCCGTTCAAAACGGTTAAAAGTTGCACGTAATCCAGCACGTTTTTTCCCTGATATAGTAAACGTATTTAAATCAACAACAGCCTCTTCACCAAGTTTAAAGAAGTTATAGCCAAAGTCATGATATAAGCTCATCCATTTGCTTTCAATTTGATAGAAAACGCAAATATATCCGAATCGATCTGCTTCAGCTAAAAATTCTTGTAGTACTATGCGGAATGAAGACGGATTCCCAATTGGATCGCCAAGTACAACAAGTCTTTTCCCTGTTGTTGAAAATAAAAGAAGTGCTTTTCCATCACTACTAAAGAAGAATTGCTTATCTCCTAGAAAACCGAGATGACTTAGTACATTTCCGCCATATTCATCTAAGAAGTTTTGCAAACGTTTAGCGCTTGCTGGTTGCCCAGGAAATACGCTACGGTACCGATTCGCGATAAGAGAAGCGATGAGTAAAAAGGTTGGAACAAAGAAAGCAGCTGCAAGTGCACTTTGCTTTACTTGTGTAATGTTACGAACGACAAAATCAGGTTTGAAAGCTTCTTTTGCTCCTGCAAATAGGATACCTAAATTTTTATATAAGTATAATGTTAGCAGTAAAAATATAAATACTTTTACTACATCAGAAAGTGAAACTTCCATTTTCTCACGCACAAATCTTTTGCGAAGCATATATAATACGGCAAGTACGATTAGTAAAATAAAAGTCTCTTCAATGTCGATTCCTTTTAGCGTATTAAAAATGGCTGCTCCAATTAAAGAAATAATCGTCATATAGTAGGAACGTTTTGTCCCATAATAAATACCTCTTGATAGAATAAGGAGTAGAATTCCAAATGTTAATGATAAGCTAAAAGAAAATTGAATGAGATATTTTGGAGCTAAAATATGTAATGCATGAGCACGATTTACACTCGTCGGTAAAATGGTTGATAAGATAACCATTAAGCCAGCAAAAACTGTTAAAGCAGCGGATGCCCATGAGCCTAGCTTTCCTAAAAAATCACGTTGCAATGTCCAAATGACACCTGTTGTTTCCAGGGCAGGTGCAATAAATGGTTTATCTTCAATCTTTTTTAGAGCAGCTCCAGTCATTTCGAAAGCCGCAAAAATTAAACCGAGGCAAAATGGTAAAATATAGTATACAAGTCGGTATAATAACATGGCAGGTAACAGTACACCTGTATCAATACCGTATTGACCCATCCCAGATAGAAAGACAAGGTCAAATGAACCGAGACCACCTGGTACAAGACTGACCACCCCTGCTAAAGCAGCAATAACATAAACACCTAAAAACTTTCGGAAATCAATGTCAATTCCAAATAAAATTAAAATAACATACATGACGATGCCGGCAGAAACCCATTCCATTAACGAAACAAGTGAATATAGAACGGTTGGATTCTTTTCCTTTGTTTCTTCTTGTCCTTCTATGTGTTGCTTTTTTCGATTTTTAATTTTGGAGAACCCAATATAAAGCGGTACAAAAAGAGCAAAAAAGATGAGGACAGGCCATAGCCAAGGTTTTTCATGTAATATAAAGGTTGTATCTAGTATTCCTATAAGACCGAGGAATGAGAGAAGGGATAATCCATTTATAAAAGCAGTTGTCATCCAAGCAATGCTTTTGATAAGTTTACCATTCTCTTTTACGTGAGGGCGATATAACATTGTCCGTATACCTGCTCCAACAAGTCCACCAAAACCGATAAATCCATTCAAGGTGTTAGCAATCCAAGAAACACGGAAGATCTTTTGAACAGGCACATCTGCTTTTAAATAGCGGAGCATAACAAAGTCATAAAAGAACATTGTTGAAACAGCAAATGCACCGAGCGTAATAGCTAAAAAGACTCCTCCAGTCGGAATGTTTTTAATTGTTTCAATAGCTTCTTGAAATGAAATACCTGACAATTCTTTCTTAGCTTGAAAGAATACAATTGTCAAGACAACAAATGGGAAAATGATTTTTCCAATTTGTAAGAAACGTTTCCACGAAAACGACATAAATACAACTCTCCTTGCATAAGAAAACTGAGACAATATTCTTATTATGACAAACTTCATGGAAAATAAAAAGGTAAATTGCAGGATATATAAACTATTTTTTATATAAATATAAAAATATCATATATTTTTTACTAAGAATGAATAATGAATTAAAATTTGTTTGTTCAGAAAAATAAGTTAAAATGAAACAAAATAAGGAAGAGGGGGAAAGTGGATGGTTATTATAGGTTACGCAGGCTATGAGCTAGAAAAAGCACAACCTAATACATCAGAAGATTTCTTTAATCGATCTGAAGTAACGTATATTTTGGGTGAACAAGAAAAAACATTTTCTGTCTTATATGTGCGTTATTTTGAAGAAATTTTGCAAGAAATTACTCCGTTTGAAGGAAATCCAGTTTTTAAAATAGAAGAACAAGACATATATTTACGTGATATCGTTGCTTTAGCTTGCTTTATTAAGAATAAAGAACTTCGTGGACAAAAGCGTGTATATATTAATGGAATAGAGGAGTTTCAAAAATATTTTGATGATGAAACAGTGGTAAAAGTACAAGACATAATGATTCAGTTACATAAAAATAAAAAAGTAGAAATAGCGTAAAATGGCAAAGGAGAGAAAAGGATATGTCTAATTCAATGGTTGAAAATCAAACGCATCAAGTTTCTGAATTTTTAGAAGAAGTTGTTGATTTAATGACGGATTTTGTTAATTATCATACATTACCTTCTTTATTAGAAGAGTCACCAGAAGGGAATAAACATTATTATGAAGGTTTATTATCATCATTAAGACGACTCCTTGTATTTTGTGAAGAAGGCTTGGATGCGTGTCTTGTTTTATTGAGTAGTCAACCATTTCGAAAAATGGCTGCCGAGAAAACATTATATAAAATTTATCATCAAGTAATTGCTGAATTCTTTTCACCAAAAAGTGATCAGTGGTATGAAAATAGTCGGTCGGCATATACAGGGAAAAATTCCATTGCATTTCAACAAATACCACCTCGCTCAATCGAAAAGGTAATGCAAGAATTAGAAAGTAAGTTCCAAACAATGCGTGAGGAGCTGGAATATTACGAAACGGACTATCAAACAAAGATGTTACACAAGTATTAGTATAAGATTGGAAGGAAATTATTTTCATTAGGTGGGGGAGAGGATTTGGCCATGGATAGAGGCGGTCAGATCCTTTTTCAGCCTTATCCGAAGTGAGAACAAAAGAAGAACATCAGTAGGGCTTTCTTTTTATCTACATAGCAGTGATTTGCAGGTACAAAGCATTTCTGAATTGACGAACTGATAGAAAATTATTTTTTAGATGGGGGTTGGGCTGAACGTAAACATTCGATTGGTGAGGGTTGATTAAAGTTTCAATTTACATAAGTATTAGAGAATGCTAAAAGAAGCTAGCGAAAGACTAGCTTCTTTTACTTTTTTGTAGGGTATATACAATGCGGACGCTGAATATAGTTAAAGTGGATAGCGTTGAGGGGGTGTCGTATGAATCAGCAAGGGGTATTTACGGATTACTTTTATGAAGTAGAAAGTTGGTGTGAAAGTGTGTTACATGTATTAGATAGTCGTGCAACTGAAGTGTATGACGTCCATATGCTTGCTTATAAAATTCAAACGCTGCTAGATCGTATGAAAGAAAATGAGTATGAAACAGATGCTGAATTACTGTATGAGATAAGTGATGATGTGGAACATATTCAAAATCATTTACAAGAAGTATTTATGCAAGAAAGTGAACAATATGAATTGCATGAAAGAACGTATGCTGAACGATCTGTTCCAATAGGGGGTCACACGCTTCCGCCACTACCCTATCCATACAATGCACTAGAACCATATATTTCTCGAGAAATTATGATGTTACATCATGATAAACATCATCGGAGTTATGTGGAAGGGCTGAATAAAGCGGAAAAAATGATGGAAGAAGCAAGGAAAACAAACCAATTTGATTTAATAAAGCATTGGGAAAGAGAAGCGGCTTTTCACGGTTCAGGCCATTATTTACACACGATATTTTGGAATAACATGAAAAAAGATGGGGGTGGAGGTCCAAGAGGGGCATTATCTCGAGAAATCGAGAATAATTTTGGAAGCTTTTTACGTTTTCAGAAGCACTTTACAGAAGCTGCATCGAAGGTAGAAGGATCTGGGTGGGCTATTCTTGTATGGGTTCCTCGTGCGGGAAGGTTAGAAATTCTACAAAGTACCCTTCATCAATTATTCACACAGTGGGATACAATACCGTTACTTGTGCTTGATGTATGGGAACACGCATATTACTTGCAGTACCAAAATCGAAAAGATGAGTACATTAAAAATTGGTGGAATGTTGTAAATTGGCCGGATGTGGAAAAGCGCTATGAAAGTGCAAAACAGCTTGAGTGGACACCGTATTAGACGCATATTTGTGCGTCTTTTTTTGCTGGTAAAAAAGAATATTTCGTTCATATTTTAAAGGGCCAAGCATACACTTGTACAAAAAGTGTCAAAAGGACGTGGTGGGGAATATGAGACGAATTTGGATTGTAATTGCACTTGTTTTAATGGGTGCAAGTATTATACCGGTTCATACATATGCACAAATGAATGATGTAAGCGCCCATAATGCCGTATTGATGGAAGAACATTCAGGACGTGTTTTATATGGAAAGCTAGAACATGAACCACAAAAGATTGCTAGCATTACAAAAATTATGACTGCCTTACTTGCTGCTGAATCAGGAAGAATGAAAGAGGCTGTACCTATTAGCGATAAGGCTGTTCGAGTAGAGGGTTCGGCCATTTATTTAAAACCTGGAAATAAAGTACCGTTAGAGGATTTAGTGTATGGCCTAATGCTTCGTTCAGGTAATGATGCGGCACAAGCAATTGCTGAAAATGTTGGAGGGAGTATAGAAGGATTTGTTTATTTGATGAATGAAAAAGCGGAACAAATCGGAATGAAAGATACACATTTTTCAAATCCACATGGTTTAGATGGGGACGGTACGCACTTTTCATCTGCATATGATATGGCCCTTTTAACACGTTATGCAATGGGAAATGAAACGTTTCGGAAAATTTTCGGAACAAAAACATATCAATCGAAAGCATGGGATTATCCATGGAAAAACAAGCATAAACTTGTAACTTCTTATTATGAATTTGCAACAGGAGGAAAGACGGGATTTACAAAGAAAGCTGGTCGTACACTTGTTACAACAGCTTCGAAAGATGGTTTAGACTTAATTGTAGTGACGCTTAATGCATCTAATGATTGGGACGACCATATGTCGTTATTTAATCAAGGATTTGAACAGTATGAGTCAACGAAAGTTCTAGGAAAAGGGGCGCTTCCTGGACTACAGGAAAAGAAATATATAAATCATGTTTATATAAAAAATGATTTCTCAGTGCCGCTAAGGAAAGAGGAGAAGAAGCAAGTTAGGCTAGAGCTTGAACTTGATAGAAATGCAACATTAGTAGATGGAGAAAAAGTGGGTAAGACAATTGTGTATATTAATGAAGAGAAAGTAGGAGAGCGTAACTTATTTTATAGCAAGCGCAAGTTGGTTGCTACAACCGGAGTATATTGGAATGACGTGAGAGAAATCTTTTCTCATATGTTAGGTGTTGGAACAGATGGTTAACATCGTATGGGTAGCAATGGCGGTTATTGGGATCGTATATGCGATGGTGAACGGTACGATGGAGGAAGTAAATAAAGCGGTCTTTGAAGGGGCGAAAGATGCGGTAACAATTTGTATTGGGCTGATTAGTGTTTTAGTCTTTTGGCTAGGTTTAATGAAGATTGCTGAAGAGGCTGGCTTATTAAAGAAATTGGTCTCGTTTTTTATGCCAGTTGTAAAGAGACTATTTCCAGAAATACCAAAGGATCATCCCTCGATGGGATTTATTTTATCAAATATGATGGCAAACTTTTTTGGACTAGGAAATGCAGCGACACCACTTGGTATTAAGGCTATGGAACAGCTCAAGGAATTAAATGGAGGAAAGGATTCTGCAAGCCGTTCTATGGTAACGTTTCTGGCGTTAAATACATCTGCCATTACATTAATCCCAACTACTGTAATTTCAATTCGGATGACGTATGAATCGGCAAACCCGACAGAAATTGTTGGGGTTACGTTTATCGCACAAGTATTATCGATGATTGGAGCGATTTGGATTGACCGCTATTTTTACCGAAGACGGAGTAGAAAGGGGCGGAAAAAGTGAGCGTTGTGAATACAATTTCATTATGGGTGATTCCGTGTGTTATTGGTTTTATTTTATTATATGGAACGATAAAAAAAGTTCCAACGTACGAATCGTTTGTAGAAGGTGGAAAAGAAGGGATTCAAATTGCTGTCTCTATTCTACCATTTATGGTAGGAATGCTTGTATCTATTTCTATTTTTAGATCATCAGGTGCACTAGATGCGATGATATCAGTAATGAAGCCGATGTTAGATATGATTCATGTACCAGCAGAAATTGTCCCGCTCGCACTTATACGCCCGATTTCTGGGTCGGCCGGTTTAAGTATTACGACAGATTTAATCGCTACATATGGACCGGATTCATTTATTGGAAGGTTAGCGTCTACGATGCAGGGTAGCACAGATACAACATTTTATATTTTAACGGTATATTTCGGCGCTGTTGGAATTCGTAAAATGGGAGATGCATTAAAGGTTGGATTATTTGCAGATTTAATAGGTATCATTTGTTCAATCGTATTTGTTTCCCTATTGTTTCGTTAAACCTATTCATTTTTTGCTTTCATTCGCTTATAATACGTATACGACCACTATTAAGGTGTAGCTTAATAGTGGTTTTTTTGTGGGGTGTTTTTGACAAAATAATGAACTTTTGTTGTAAGCAGTGAGTAGCAGGTAAACAATAATAAAGGATAAAAGTAGCATTTGACCTTTAAAAGTTTGCACTATAGCTATGTGGTTTACGGTGGAAGAGGAAAAACGCTGTAAACCTTAGGCGGTTGCCAACTCTTTCTAATGAAGGTAAGATAAATTTGAGGTGAATTAAGGAAATGGAACGATTACAAAAAGTGATTGCGCAAGCTGGAATTGCGTCAAGAAGAAAAGCTGAAGAACTTATTCAGCAAGGAAAAGTGAAAGTTAACGGTAAAGTAGTGTCTGAGTTAGGAACGAAGGTAACTCCTCAAGATAAAGTAGAAGTAAATAATATCCCTCTTGAAAAAGAAGAACCGATTTATTTCTTACTATATAAACCAACGGGTGTTATTTCGAGTGTATCAGATGACAAAGGAAGAAAAGTTGTCACAGACTTTTTCCCTGAAATTACGCAACGTCTATTCCCAATTGGTCGTTTAGATTATGATACGTCTGGCGTACTCCTTATGACAAACGATGGAGAGTTTGCAAATATATTAATGCATCCGAAATATAAAGTTGAGAAAACATACGTTGCGAAGGTGAAAGGTCCATTAACAGGAGAGAAAATTCGCATGTTAGAAAAAGGTGTTGTATTAGAAGATGGAAAGACAGCGCCAGCACGTGTGAAAATCCTTTCTTGGGATAAACGTAAAGAGATGGCAATTGTGCAATTAACAATCCATGAAGGACGTAATCGTCAAGTTCGTCGCATGTTTGAAGCTCTTGGCTGTAAAGTAATGAAATTAAAACGTGAACGTTATGCTTTCTTAGAAGCAGGAAGCCTACGCCCAGGTGATGCAAGAGAGCTATCACCTCATGAAGTGAAACAATTACGTGCGCTTGCCTCTACAAAACCGAGATAAGCGATAAAGTGAAACTCCCATCCGTGGGGTACTTTATATCCCTCGGATGGTTAATTAAATCGCCCGTTTTGGTGAGTGGTTATGGCAACATAAATACTAAAGTGAACGAAGGACAAGTCATTAGTTACAGAAATTGTTTACATATAAATTCATCAAAGAGAGGAGAGAGAGTATGAAGAAGAATCGCTTAATATTCCGTATTTTCATTTTGCTTATTTTGAGCGT
Organism: Bacillus sp. AFS023182; assembly: GCF_002560575.1. Classification (NCBI taxonomy): domain Bacteria; kingdom Bacillati; phylum Bacillota; class Bacilli; order Caryophanales; family Bacillaceae; genus Bacillus; species Bacillus sp. AFS023182. The sequence continues at coordinate 185,695 of NZ_NTRO01000020.1, forward strand.
GGCAGTAGGATTTACACTCTATCAAGGTTTTTTTGTTGATAAGGAAAAAATGCAAATTGGGAAACAAGCGCCTAACTTTGTTGTTTCAGATTTAGAAGGAAAGAAAATCGAGTTACATGATCTAAAGGGAAAAGGTGTGTTTTTAAACTTTTGGGGAACATGGTGCAAACCGTGTGAAAAAGAGATGCCTTATATGAATGAGTTATACCCTAAATATAAAGAAAAGGGCGTTGAAATCATTGCATTAGATGCCGATGAAACGAATATTGCAGTGAAAAATTTTGTGAATCAATATGGATTAAAGTTCCCTGTTGCAATTGATAAAGGGCAAGAAATAATCGGTACATATGGCGTTGGGCCACTCCCGACAACATTTTTAATTGATAAAGAAGGAAATGTAATCGAGAAAATTACTGGTACGCAAACGAAGGAGCAAATGGAGGAATACTTAAAGAAAATTACTCCTTAATAAAGAAAGTTTTTATATAATGTGATAGTAAGTTTGATAGATGAAGGTGCTTTGCTTCGTCTTAGTGCCTGTTTTGAAAATTCTGAGTATTGAGGTAACTTGTGCTTTGACGGTACAATAGAAACAAGAGGCGGTGAGGATGTTGGAACAAATTAAGTGTGAATGTGGGCACGTAAATCCAATAGGCACAATTTTTTGTGAAGCTTGTGGGAAACCTTTTGAAAACAAAGAAGGTACAAGATTATTAGATATGCGATATGAGGGGAGTGCTAGGCGCTCTATTACTCATACAAAAACGATAGTCGATAAAGTTTGGAGTTTTTTTTCTTCTGTCAAAGTAGGGGTATGGCTCATTGTTATCACTCTGTTAGCATCAGCAGTTGGAACTATATTTCCACAAGAAATGTACATACCTCCGGGTGTTACGCCGAGTGAATATTATGAACAGGAATATGGTTTTCTAGGACAACTATATTACCAATTAGGCTTTAATAAGTTATATAGCTCATGGTGGTATATGATTTTAATTGCTTCAATTGGTGTATCACTTGTGATATGTAGTCTAGATCGAGTAATTCCACTTTATAAAGCTTTAAAAAAGCAGGGAGTAAAAAGACACCCAAGTTTTTTAAAGAGACAAAGGTTGTATGGGACAGGTTCTCCGAAAGAGGGGGATCTAGAACAGCTTCAAACTAATTTAAAGAAGAGAAATTATAATGTAAGAGTCGAAGGCGAAAATATTTTAGCGGAAAAAGGAAGATTTTCTCGTTGGGGTCCATATGTGAATCATATTGGTCTTATTATTTTTTTATTTGGAGCAATGCTACGATTTCTTCCAAGTATGTATGTGGATGAATCGCTATGGCTACGTGATGGAGAAACAAAAGAAATACCAGGAACAGATGGGAAATATTATTTGAAGAATGAAAAGTTTATAAAAGAGGTTTATGACAAAGGTAAAGATGATAAAGTATTCAATGATGCAATTGATCGTGTAGGCGATAAAATGATTGCTAAAAACTTTCAAACAAATGCCGTATTATATAAAACGGTAGGAGAAAATGTTGCAGGGCAGAAACCAAAGTTAGAAAAGGTAAAAGAAAGTGAAATTAGAGTAAATGAACCACTCAAATTTGATCAGTTTGCTATATACCAACTTGATTTTAAAGAGAATGAGTTTAGTAGCATGTCGTTTACTCTGCAGAAAAAAGATAATAATCAAAAACGGGGACCTATTAAAGTTAACTTAGAAAACCCAAAAGAAACCTATGATTTAGGGGATGGATATTCTATAAAATTATTAAGTTATTTTCCTGATTTTTATTTTGATGAGAATGGTCAGCCAAATACAAAAACAAAGATTCCAAACAACCCAGCTTTCGTTTTTAAAATGTTTACACCAGAGACGCCAGAAGGAGAAGTGAGTTTTGTAGGTATACAACAAAATATAGAACCTGAAGGAAATAATCAATATAAAATGACCTTTGCAGGAGTAGAAATGCGAAATGCAACAGGGCTTATCGTAAGAAAAGATTTGACACTGTGGATTCTTGGTGTTGGCGGATTTATCTTCATGATTGGTGTGATTCAAGGAATGTATTGGAATCATCGTCGTATCTGGATACAACGTGTTAAAGATGAATGGTGGATTGCTGGCCACACAAATAAAAATTGGTTTGGCTTGCGGAAAGATATTGAAAAAGTACTTGAAGGAACAACAATTCCACAACCATACGACAAAGTAAATGATCAAAAAATTAGTTAAGGTGGGGAGAATATATGGTGCAAATAAGTAGTAATTTCCTATTTGCTGCTTTCATCTTGTATTTAATTGCAACACTGTTCTTCGGGGGAGCAATTAAAGAAAAAGGCCGGAAGTGGGCGAGTATAGGTATAACGATAACAATTTTAGGATTTGCCGCTCAGATTGTATACTTTGTAACGAGATGGATCGCTTCAGGGCATGCGCCAGTAAGTAATTTCTTTGAGTTTGGTACATTCTTCGGCATGATGCTTGTTGGTGCTTTTATTGTTATGTATTTCATGTATCGTGTAAGTATAGTGGGATTATTCGCTTTACCAGTGGCACTTTTATTAATCGCATATGCAAGTATGTTTCCGAGAGAAATTTCACCGCTTATTCCGTCGTTGAAAAGTAACTGGCTACATATTCATGTAACAACAGCGGCAGCCGGACAAGCTATTTTAGCAATTAGTTTTATTACAGGTGTCATGTATCTGCTTAAAAATGTAGATCAGTCAAAAAGGACTAAACGAACATTTTGGCTAGAAACAGTTGTGTTTACGCTCGTTTGTACTGTCGGGTTCATAGCGATAACAACAGTTTATTCAACAACGAAATATGAAGCGACGTTTCAATGGGTGGATAAAAATGAACAAAAAGCCGAGATGAAATATAACCTTCCTGCGCTTGTTGGACCTCATGAAGGGAAGTTAATAACTACCGGAAAACTTGAACCTATTGCAGAAATGCCAGCTATCATTAATGCAAAGAAATTAAATACAGTAATCTGGTCACTACTTATTGGGACGGGATTATATATTGTATTAAGATTAATTTTACGAAAAAGAGTATCAGCCGCCCTTCAGCCAGTGGTTAAAAATGTTAACAGTGATTTGCTTGATGAAATTGGATACCGATCTATTGCAATTGGATTCCCAGTCTTTACGTTAGGAGCCTTAATTTTTGCGATGATTTGGGCGCAAATTGCATGGACGCGCTTTTGGGGATGGGATCCAAAAGAGGTATGGGCACTCATTACATGGCTCTTTTACGCTGCTGTTTTACATTTACGGTTATCTAAAGGTTGGCATGGCGAAAAGTCGGCATGGCTTGCAGTAATTGGATTTGCTATTATCATGTTTAACTTTATAGCCGTGAATTTAATCATTGCTGGTTTACACTCATATGCGTAAGGTATTATCTCTATTTTAGAAGAGACATACTGTTTAGTTGCACATGATAAAATAGGAAAGTGGTTGTCACTTTCCTATTTTATTTTTGTCAATTTCTTTTCTTTTTTGAGAAAAACATGGCAAAATAAAGGTTGGTTTTGTAAAATGATGTCGAGGCCTAAATGCCCTGGTCAAAAAAAATACATATTTTTGGAAAAGAAATGAACAAACTTTATTATTCTTGTGAAGTATAATTGTTAAAGTGGAAATTTAACACTTTAGAATTGTCTATTATGAGATAAGAGTAAAAACAGTATTATATTGTAGAAAGGTAGGTGTGAACCGTTGTCATGTTTTTGAGGCAGCGGGAAACAATGGAAAATGAACCGAGAATTTTAATTGTGGATGACGAAGATCGTATTCGTCGTTTATTGAAAATGTATTTAGAAAGAGAACAATATACAATCGATGAGGCTGATAATGGTGATACAGCTTTAGAAAAAGCATTGCAAAATGACTATGATTTAATCTTATTAGATATCATGATGCCTGGAATAGATGGAATTGAAGTGTGTAAAGGGATTCGTGAGAAAAAAGCAACGCCAATTATTATGCTTACAGCTAAAGGTGAAGAAGTAAACAGGGTGCAAGGATTTGAAGTTGGCTCGGATGATTATATCGTAAAGCCGTTTAGTCCACGTGAAGTGGTTCTTCGTGTAAAAGCGGTCCTGCGACGTTCTGTGCCAACAACATTCTTTACACAAGATACAACAACAAAAGATGTTATTGTATTCCCGCATTTAACAATTGATAACGATGCACATCGCGTTACAGCTGATGGTGATGAAGTCAATTTAACACCAAAAGAATATGAATTGTTACTATTTTTAGCGAAGGCTCCTGATAAAGTATTTGATCGTGAGCAATTGTTAAAAGAGGTATGGCAATATGAATTCTTTGGAGATTTACGTACAGTAGATACGCATGTAAAGCGTTTACGAGAAAAATTAAGTAAAAAATCATCTGATGCAGCGAAAATGATCGTAACTGTATGGGGTGTTGGTTATAAGTTTGAGGTTGTGAACGACTGATGCTTTGGAGAAGTGTAGTAGGAAAGCTATGGATGACAATATTGCTTCTTGTTTCATTTGTTCTAGGTTTTGTTTCCATTTTGCTTTCACAGTTTTTTGATAATTACTATATTGAAATGAGTGAAACAAGGCTTACAAAAGTAGCGACAAGCGTTTCGGAATTAATTGAAGAAGGTGCAGACGAAAAGACGATTGAGAATATCGCATATAAGTTTGCCGATCCACTCTCCCGTATTATTGTTGTGAAAGAGGATCGTGAGGCTTCTTCTTCACCGAAACAAGAAGGATTAGTAGATCTTACAATAGAGGACTTGAAAAAAGATAAAGATTTGGCTGCAGTTTTTATAGATAAAAAAGAAAATAAAGAAAAAATAAAAAAAATGTCTGATAACAAAACGAATAAAAATTCCGAAAATGATATTATGATTGTTGGCAAACCACTGCAATCATCAAAGCATAGTGCGGTGTTCGTGTATCAGTCATTGCAAGTTCCGAAACAAGGTATGGAAAAAGCGACAGATTTTATTTTTCTATCAGCGGGAATTGCAATTATTTTAACAACGTTCTTTGCATTTTTCTTATCGACACGAATCACAGCCCCACTTCGTAAAATGCGTGAAGTGGCGTTTGAAGTAGCGCGTGGGAAATTTGATACGAAAGCCCCTATGGTTTCACAAGATGAAATAGGGGAGCTAGCAACGGCCTTAAATCAAATGGGGAAACAATTAAAGTTTAATATTAATGCACTGCAGCAAGAAAAAGAGCAACTTTCTAGTATTTTAAGTAGTATGGCTGACGGGGTTGTAACGCTGAATCAAGAGGGTGAGGTTGTTGTTATTAATCCGCCGGCAGAACATTTTTTACAAGTTTGGCAAGAAGAAAAAGAATTAGAATTAAGTAGGAATTTACCACCTGAACTTGTAGAGTTGTTCCACCTTGTAGTAGAAAGTGAGCAACAGCAAGTTATTGAAATTAACTTACAAAAGGGTAATTACGTTGTCCTTATGACGCCGCTATATAATCAAACGAAAATTCGTGGTGCTGTGGCGGTACTTCGAGATATGACAGAAGAACGTCGTCTTGAAAAAATGCGTAAAGATTTTATTGCGAACGTGTCTCATGAATTGCGCACACCGATGGTTATGCTACAAGGGTATAGTGAGGCAATCTTAGATGATGTTGTTCAGTCGAAAGAAGAAATAAACGAGTTTGTACAAATTATTTATGATGAGTCCGTTCGTTTAGGTCGTCTTGTGAATGAACTTTTAGATTTAGCCCGAATGGAAAGTGGTCATGTAGAGCTGCATATATCTGAAGTGGATATTCATCCATTTGTTGAGAAAATTGGGCGGAAATTTCAAGGGATTGCGCAGGATAAAGAAGTGCAGTTAACGGTTGAGTTCTGTAATCCAATTGTAGAGCATTCGTTTGATCCAGATCGTATGGAACAAGTATTAACAAACTTAATTGATAATGCGATTAGACATACAAATGCAGGTGGTCATGTTAAGCTTGTAATTGATACGAAAAATAATGGTTTAGTTTTTGAAGTACAAGATTCAGGTGCCGGTATTCCGAAAGAAGATATTCCGTTCTTGTTTGATCGTTTCTATAAAGCTGATAAAGCAAGAACACGTGGGAAAACAGGTGGGACTGGTCTAGGTCTTGCGATTGCTAAAAATATTGTTCAAGGTCATGATGGGAAAATCTCTATATCAAGTACCGTTGGAGAAGGGACAACATTCTCCGTATATTTACCAGGTCAATCAATATAAATGATATTGTTATGAGTGAATATTGAAGTTCTAGTATTTTTTATTCTTTTTGAGTTTATAATATTTTCTCAATGGAATGAAGAATATTAGAGCTTTTTGTTTTATTGTGCTATTTGTAGATGATAGTCTCTTTATGAAAGTTGATTGAAGGATAAATAGAATAAAGAATAAATCCATGTTGATTTGCTGGCATATCAGTCGCGGCTATGAAAATAAAAGGAGATTATCACTTATTTACTCCTGTTGTTTCACATGGCATGGTGCTGAAAAAAGGATTTGACCGTTTCTATACAGGTCGGATGCTCTCTTCCATCAAAAAGAAAGGTTTAGGTCGTTTTTTCAATGTATACTTACATTTGTGATGGAATAAAAGTTGAAAAGAGAGGTGTAGAATATTTGAAACTATATACAAAAACAGGAGATAAAGGACAAACGAGTATTATTGGTGGGCGAGTTGATAAAGATCATATTCGTGTAGAAGCATATGGAACCATTGATGAGGCGAACTCTTATATTGGATATGCGATGACTATGATTCAAGAAGAACGCTTTCAAGACATATGTGATGAGCTTGAAAAGATTCAGCATGAGTTGTTTGATTGCGGTGGGGATTTAGCAATTGTACAGCAAAAAATGCCGTATACAGTAACGGAAGAGATGGTGGTGTATTTAGAAGAACGAATTGATCGCTACATAGAAGAGGCTCCGCCACTAGAGCGTTTTATTTTGCCCGGCGGGAGCTCGGCATCCGCCATGATTCATGTTGCACGTACAGTAACGAGAAGAGCTGAGCGTCATATTGTATCGTTAGGAAAGCAAGAAGAAATAAATGAAATTGTCTTGCGATATGTTAATCGATTATCCGATTATCTATTTGCAATTGCTAGAGTGATAAACGCCCGACTTAATGTGAACGACGTCGAATATAAACGAAGTGCAATTGTTTTTCGTAGTAAGGAAGAGGAGGAAGTGGAGTAATTCACTTTCTTTTTTTGTATACTTTTTTCCGAGATATACAACAATAGAGAAAGTGTGACGGTTATTAAAAAATGGAGGATGTATATGAAAGGCTTAAAAATCGTGGTACTTGTCTTTGGATTGTTTTTTAGTTCTCAAGCATATGCTTATGCCGAGGATGGGAGATGGATATGGCCTGTAGACGGAAGAATTAGTGACTATTTTGGAACAAGAAATGGAAAACACTATGGTATTGATATAGCAGCGTCAATTGGTACGCCGGTTGCAGCGATTCGAGGTGGAACAGTAACAAAATCCTATTTTTCCAATAGTTATGGACATGTAGTGTTTATTAAACATGGAGAATATGAGGCTGTGTACGCTCATCTAAATAAGAGATATGTATTTCAAGGGGATCAGATTGCAAGAGGTGAGATAATTGGTGAAGTGGGAAACACAGGTGAATCACGCGGGGCACATTTGCATTTAGAAGTTCATAAAGGTACTTGGACATTTGGGAAAAGAAACGCAATGAATCCATTGCTTGTTTTAAATGAAGAAAGAGATCAAGTAGCCTCAGTATCAATGTATATTGTACAAAAAGGGGATACATTGGTCAGTATCGCACGGAAGTTTGGCATGACTGTTCATGAGATAAAAGTGAAAAACACACTGCAACAAGATCAAATTTATCCAAATCAAAAGTTATATATAAATTAAAAAAGAGCTAGCAAAACTAGCTCCTTTTTTACCAAAAAATAAAGACACATATAAATCCGGAAATGACTAAATAGCTATAATAATAAAAGACCTTTGTCCTCGTTTTTTCCTTCGTTCGAAATAATACAATAGTTGGTTCGATTAGCCCAATTGTAAAGCAAAGTAGACCAAGGAGCATACAACCGATAGAAAAAGAATACAAGGCAACTTGTATTTTGTGGAATGGAATAATCCATTTTAATAAAAATGCAATAAGTACGGTATAACATATGCTACCAATGTATTTGTTTAAAGTTGTATTAGAACGAAAACCAGGAAGCTTTTTCAAAAAGGATCGGGAAACAACTTCTGTCTGTAAAGAAGTATGCTCTTCTATTATTTTTTGTGCTTCTTTTCCTTTATGAAAGAGAGAAAGAATCCAATTACGCTTTCCTTGGAAAATAAATTGCGATGTTGTTAAATAGTGATCAATTTTCACTTTATCCCAACTGCTCCATGGATGACGCTCACATAGCTTTAGTTTACTTTCTGTTGTTTTATCATACTGATAAACACTAATTCCTTCTTCATCAAAAGTAGCATAGTATGTTTCTCTTGAAAATGCGCCTAAATCAATTGGACAGTAGAAAAGTAACACCTTTTTTAAATAAAAGTATTCTTTTCTAAGGTTTTTTTTCATCGTTTCTTGAATAGAGTGTCTTTTTTCTTTTTTCATGACATTTCCTCCGTATTAAGAAAATGCTCTTATCTTAACAATTCAATATCTTATCATTTTTCTGTATAGATGACTAGGGAGTAGCGTAGGGAAAAGTCGGATTGTAAAAAATATGGGTTAAGTTGTCAAATAATTCGACGGATGCTTTATCCTAAAATTTGTAGGCAGTAAGGCTCGATTGGTAAGGGTTAATAATCAGTAGGATGAAGAATAAAGCTACTGAGTAAATTTTCACTTTATATGGTCTTCAAAATAAAAAGTGCACTTACTATTTGTAAGTTATAAACGTTTTTGTTCACAATTGTATGATGATGTTGTATAATAGTGAAGAAAATAGAATATCGGTCTATCTTCGGGGCAGGGTGAAAATCCCGACCGGCGGTGATGAACAGTTGTTTTTCGTTCTAAGCCCGCGAGCCGTTAAGGCAGGATTTGGTGAGATTCCAAAGCCGACAGTACAGTCTGGATGGGAGAAGATGGAGGTTCAAGCGTTCAAAAAAGATAGTTCTTTGAACGTCTGTTTGATGTGCCTAAAAATTCTCCCTTTGTGTAAAACACAAAGGGTTTTTTCATGAGATGAAAAAATAGGCATAGCAGAACCTTTCCACTTTCCATGAGATGATCGATGGAAAAGGAGAGAGAAGGATGAAACAAAAAAACAGTGTAGTACAAATGGTGAGTGTAGCAATGCTTAGTAGTATTGCATACTTACTTATAATGTTGGATTTCCCATTTCCAGGACTTCCGCCGTTTTTAAAAATTGACTTTAGTGATGTGCCAGCTTTAATTGCAGCGATTATTTTTAGTCCGATTGCAGGTGTAATTGTAGAAGCAATAAAAAATATTCTTCACTACGGAATTCAGGGGAGTTTAACGGGGGTTCCAGTTGGAGAAATAGCGAACTTTATTGCGGGATGTTTATTTATTGGACCAGCAGCTTTCTTATTCCGAAAGTATCGTACAGTAAAAAGCTTAACAACAGGGTTAATGTTAGGGACGGTTACAATGGCGGTAATTATGAGTGTGTTAAATTATTTTATCATTTTACCAGCTTACACTTGGTTTTTAAATCAGCCTGCTATGTCTAGTAGTGGTATGCGACAAATGATTGTAGCGGCAATTTTACCATTTAATTTAATTAAGGGAATTGTTGTAACAGTTGTATTTGTAGCACTGTTTTCACGTTTGAAAGTGTGGGTATTTGCAAAAATGAAAAATGCATAGAAACTTTGGCCATCAGCGGGAGCGTACCGCTGATGGTCTTTTTATTTGTGAGTTAGATGAATAACAAAAAATCCCCCTCATTTTATGAGGGGGGATTTTTTGAAGTTAATAAAAAGACTATTCGAATTTTAAAGCATCGCCATCGAATGATTCGTCAGCAACTTTAATTGAGTCAGTTGGGCAACCTTCAAATGCGTCCATCATGTCATCAATTAATACATCTGGAATTTCAACGATACCTTGGTTATCATCTAATGTTACAAATGCAATACCTTCATCATCGTAGTCATAAATATCTGGTGCAGCAGCTCCACAAGCTCCGCATGCGATGCAAGTGTCTTTATCAACGATTGTATATTTTGCCATATTTTTTTCCCTCCTGATAATATGTATGTGAAAATAGTCGCCATAAAAATTATAACCTTATTGTAAAACGGTTTTTCGAACTTTTCAACATAAAATTATAATGATAATGCTTATCAATTAGAGTGTCAACTTATTTTTGATTTATTTCACAAGATTTTCAAAATGCCTAAATGGTGTACAGTTTGATACAATAGACAATATAAAGTAAAGCTTCCATCAATGGAAGCTTTTCATCCCTAGCTGATGGCGAACCTTCACCAATTAGGCTATTACTGTCAGCGCATAACAAGATAAATGTAATTGAAAGGTGGAAGCGGTGATGCAGTTACAATATACTTTATTGTATTGTATAAAACAATTAGATGGTGAACGAACTGTTTCTTCCATTTATCACCTTTTAAAAGGAAAACGTTCTTCACAAACGTTACAAGATGGAAATATATTTCACATTTCTTTTTTATTTGGAATATACAAACCATTACAACGTTCTGATTATGATCAGGAAATTGAAAATGTATTACATAAGGGTTGGATTCAAATTGTAAATGAAAATACATACATATTAACTAATGCTGGGAAGAACCAACTAGGAATTTTTGAAAAAACACTTCCTTTTCCGCAGTATTTACACGGTTTGAACTATGGAGATATTGGTGAAATCTTTTGGAAACGACTTTCATTAATTATCCAAACTGTGTCAAATTTACAACAACAGAATGCGAAATTTCTTCCAATTCAACAAGATACAGAGGTAATGATGTGGGTCAAGCAGTTTCTCACCAAGATACCATATGCAAGAAGTAAACTTGCGGAAGGTTTATGGAAAGAGGTACATATGCTGTTGAAAGATACCTTGCCAATAGAAGCAACAATTTTTACATATCGACTAACAGGATATGAACGAATTGGATATACAGTAAAACAACTTGCAGAAATTACAAACCAAGATGTATTTCGTGTATATCTTTTATTTTGGGGTACCATTCATTTCTTTATTCAATCCGTTCGAGATAATGAAAAAGATTTTCCATTATTAACAAAGATTATTTCTTATCCGAATGAAAGGGCAGATTTGTTTAGTTTATCAACAAAGAAAACATATCAGCTTTGGAGACAAGGGCGTTCTTTAGACGAGATTGCAACAATTAGAAATTTAAAGGTTGCAACAATAGAAGATCATTTTGTTGAAATTGCATTAAGAGAAAGAGACTTTTCTATTGAAATATTTATGGGAAAAAATAAAATCAAGCATGTACAGCGCATTATTGAGACATTGCAAACACGTAAGTTACGTGTATTAAAGCAAGCTGTAGGAGAAGAGATTTCTTATTTTGAGATCCGTCTTGTGTTAGCGCAAATGGAGGTTGTAAATGAGTCTTGAGGATTATCTGTATAAGTGGTTTGGTTATAGCGAATTTCGGCCTGGGCAGAAAGAAGTGATTGCAGATTTATTGCAAGGAAAAGATGTTGTAGCGATGCTTCCAACTGGAAGGGGAAAATCAATGTGTTACCAGCTGCCTGGTCTGATGCAAGATGGAACAGTACTAATTGTTTCTCCATTACTGTCCTTAATGGAAGATCAGGTAGGACAGCTGAAATATGTAGTAAAGAATCGTGTGATTGCGCTGAATAGTTTTCGCACATTAAACGAAAAAAAGGAAGCGCTAAGGAAATTATCTACTTATAAATTTGTCTTTGTCTCACCTGAAATGTTGCAATCTGAAGTAATAGTAAGAGAACTAAGAAGGATTCATATTTCGCTATTTGTCGTAGATGAAGCACATTGTATTTCCCAATGGGGTTATGATTTTCGAACGGACTATAAAAAACTAGATCAAGTTATAGTGGCTATTGGACATCCTCCGGTATTAGCATTAACAGCTACTGCAACAAAAGAAGTATTACAAGATATTATAAAAACTTTAAAACTTACGAATGTAGCAGAGCATTTGTATTCGATTGATCGCCCCAATATTGCAATGGAAGTACAATTTGTACAAACGATAGAGGAAAAAAAGGAAGCACTTCTCACTCAAGTGATTAATTTACAAGGACCAGGAATCATTTATTGCTCTAGCAGGGCTTGGACGGAGCGCTTAACAGAATATTTAGGGAGTAAAGGTATAGCGGATGTTGCATTTTATCATGGTGGAATGGAACATGAAGAGCGAATGCTAATTCAACAGCAATTTATGAATGATCAACTGCAACTTGTTATATGTACAAGTGCATTTGGTATGGGGGTAAACAAGCCAAATACAAGGTATATTATTCATTTTCATTATCCAACAAATATTGCTTCTTATTTGCAAGAGATTGGTAGGGCGGGAAGAGATGAAGAGGCCAGTATTGCGATTCTACTTTGTAGTCCAATGGATCATGATCTACCAGTTTCTATTATTGAGGATGAATTACCAAATAAACAGCAAATTCAATTTTTGTTTTCCTTACTACAAGAAAAGATGTACCAAACGAAAGCTTTGCCAATAGAAGATGTGAAAGAAATTTGTTATAATGCTGCAAGGTTTAGTGAACAACATTGGCGTTTTGTACGATATCATTTAGAAAAGATGAAAATCATACAAGGGAAGAAGCTCATTATGGAATCCTTGTCAGATGAGATAATGAAAAGATTAATGTTAGAAGTGGAAGGGCGTCTTCGGAATAAATATAGTCAATTAGAAAATATGAAATCCTGGATACAGTTTAAAGGGTGTAGACGTGAAAAAATGCTACAGCAATTTGGTTATAGGAAGGAATTTGAGATAAAAAACTGTTGTGACTATTGTGGTATTTCAAAAGAAGAGTATAAAAAAAGACGAGCAAGACAACCAATTTTCGACTATAATTGGGAAACAGAGTTACAGTTGCTCTTTGGTATGAGAGAACGGAGGAATGATGAACATTCAAAGGCGTAGTATTGAAGACATAGGTCCGAAAGAAATACGGCTTAATCTCTATATAACACAATTAATAATTATAGGTGTTGGCTGCGCGTTGGCCTATATACTATTTCCAAATAGGAATGAATTTTATGATTTGTGGAAATGGGAGCCTGTTTCCATTCTCGTAATAGGCAGTGTGGTTGCAGGCGGTGTTGTCTTACTTGATTATATTGCAATGCAAATACTACCAGAATCCTGGTTTGATGATGGTGGAATTAATGATCGAATGTTCAAAGGAATTTCTGTAATACAATTATTCGTTATTACGTTTGTTATTGGCTTTGCTGAAGAGTTTTTATTTCGAGGGGTATTGCAGACTCAGTTTGGACTTGTAATTGCAAGTGTTATTTTTGCTGTGTTACATGTTCGGTATGTGAAGAAGCCATTTTTATTTTGCTTTGTATGTATGATCAGTTTTGTGTTTGGGTATGTGTTTCAATGGACAGGAAATTTGTTTATAACAATCTTTGCACATTTTCTTGTTGATTTTATAATGGGTCTTCAATTAAGGAGATAAATGGAAGGTGGGGTGAACATCATGAGAAAACAAATTCCTGATTTTGAAGAAGAACTTGAAGAAACGTTAGAAGACGAGCAGACGGAAGAAGGTTTACCGCCGCGAAGTGAAATTCATCAAAATAAAGAAAAGAAAAAATCTAAATTTAAGATTAACCATTTTTTTGTTCGGATTTTAACATTTCTATTTATTTTGTTGCCACTTAGTATTTTATGGTATACGGATAAGTATATCGAGGTAAAAAGTGCAAAAGAGAATAATGCCCCTGGAAAAAATGCATTTGATGTGATTTTTTTCGATTCAAATAAACATGGAGAAGGAGAAAAGAAGCACTCAGAAAAATTTGAAACGCATATTGTAAAGAAAGGCGAGACATTCGAAAGTATTGGGAAACAGTATTTTCCGAATAAAGATGGGGCTACAATCATTAAAAATTATAATAATTTACAAGATAATCAGTTAGAAGTGGGAAAAGAATTAAAAATTCCTATTAAAGAAAAGAACGGGAAAGAATAGAGGTAAAACAGTTTTAATATGAGTGAATTGAAAAAATGAATGAAGCATTCAATTTTATAGCAATATGATTTAAAGAGATTCTATTACATTTTGTTGAGAGGGAAGTATATGGTATGGATTTTAGGTGGTATGTTCATATGTATAGGCTTTATTTGTCTTTTTATGATGTATAGAGAAGCATTACGTGATACATTGCTAGAACACACTTTCTCATTTATGAATTTCCCGGAAAGCTTTGGAAAAGTTAGGATATTCTTTATTTCAGACATTCATAGGAGAGTTGTTTCTCCTTCTTTAATTGAAAATGTAAAAGGAAAAGCTGATCTTGTTATTATTGGTGGGGATTTAGCAGAGAAAGGTGTATCGTTATCACAAATTGCGGCTAATGTTCAAACGTTAAGTGAAATTGGTCCCGTATATTTTGTATGGGGAAATAACGATTATGAAATTGACTATCATGAATTAGATGCGTTATTACTAGAACATGGTGTCAAAATTTTAGATAATACAAGAGTACTATTTGAATCAGAGTGCGGCGACAAGCTTTGTCTATTAGGAGTGGATGATGTTGGATTAGAAAGGGATCGTTTAGACTTGGCGCTAGCAGATTGTCAAGAAAATGGCTTTCGTATTCTTATTAGCCACAATCCTGATATTGTGAACAAAATGTCTGGACAAGAACAAATTTCGCTCGTATTAAGTGGTCATACACATGGAGGACAAATTCGTATATTTCATTCTAAACGTTATTTAAAAGGTGGTGTGTATGAGTATCCGAATACAACTTTGTTTGTGAGTAACGGATATGGAACGACATTTATACCGCTACGTTTTCGGGCTCCATCTCAAACGCACTTAATTACGTTGCAAGGGGAAATTAGGAGATGCTCGGTTTAAAGGATAGAACATACGCCAACTTTAAAAGGGAAATATAAAAATTGTTTCGAATATGCACGGAATTCAGCCAAGTACGCTGTGAGCTTGGGAGAGGTCATATCATATTATCGATCAAGCAGTCCAGCTATCAGAGAACAATCGGTTGCAAAATCATAATTTAGTTGAGAGGGCGTACAGTCAAGAAGTGTTTTTAGTAGACGATATCCTACAGTATTTGCTAGAATTTGATGAAATACATGCCCGTGAATTATTAAACGTGGCATTTGTTATTTATACAATAAAAAATGAAATAGGTGGTTAAAACTGCCGGAATAGTTGTTCGAAAAGAACCATCTATTTTCTATTTCATATAATAAAAATTAGATACAATGGTTACGTAGGGAGGTTACAAGATGAGGCTGGAACGTTTGAATTATAATAAAATCAAAATTTTCATAACGTTTGATGATTTATCTGAGCGAGGGTTGACGAAGGAGGATTTGTGGAAAAATGCTCCAAAAGTGCAACAGTTATTTCGCGATATGATGCAAGAAGCAAATAAAGAACTTGGGTTTGAAGCAGATGGTCCAATTGCAGTTGAAGTATTTTCTTTACAGGCGCAAGGAATGGTTGTGATTGTTACAAAAGAAAATCATGAAACAGATACAGAAGATGAGTTTCGTGATGAGTATATTGAGATGCAAGTAACTCTAGATGAGAGTGAGCATATATTATATGAATTTGCAACGTTTGAAGATGTGATTACTTTGGCAAAACGTTTGTATCATCTCGGAGTAACCGGAGGCAAACTTTACACATGGGATGGACGTTTTTATCTTTGGATGGAAGAGGAAACACCATTATTAAAGGCAGATATCATTGCGATTTTAGCGGAATATGGTAATTCTTCAACGGTGACAATTTATCGCATTATGGAATATGGAAAAGAGTTAATGGATTCTCAAGCAATTCAGCAAATATACAAGTATTTTGTCTCAAAACAAAACCTCAGCTAATATGAATAGCTTGAGGTTTTATTAGTATTTTGTGATATTGGAGAGACTAAAATACAGTATGGTATAAAAAACATTTAAATATTTAAGTATTTTACTTTTCTAAAAGCAATAAAAGGACTATAATAATAGTGAAAACGCTTGCAATAAAAAATAGTTTGTATACATTTGTTAGCGTTTTCTATTGCATTCCAAATTTAACGGTGTATACTAGGCAATGAAGGTTTACTAAACAAGTGAAATTACAGGGGGTTTACTTACTATGGTAGCCGAAAAGGGAGCTCAAACACAAACACAACAGAGGGAACAACATTTTGAATTATTAAATTCAACACAAATTGTTATTAATGAAGCCCTAGAAAAGTTGGGTTATCCAAACGAGGTATATGAATTACTTAAAGAACCAATTCGTATGATGACAGTGAAAATTCCAGTTCGTATGGATGACGGGACTGTTAAAATATTTACAGGATATCGCGCGCAGCACAATGATGCTGTTGGTCCAACGAAAGGTGGAATTCGCTTCCATCCAAACGTAACAGAAAACGAAGTGAAAGCACTTTCTATTTGGATGAGTTTAAAATGTGGTATTGTAGATTTACCATACGGTGGAGGTAAAGGTGGTATCGTTTGTGATCCGCGAGAAATGTCTTTCCGTGAATTAGAAAGATTAAGTCGTGGGTATGTACGAGCAATTAGCCAGATTGTTGGTCCAACAAAAGATATTCCTGCTCCAGATGTATTTACAAACTCGCAAATTATGGCATGGATGATGGATGAATATAGCCGCATCGATGAATTTAATTCACCTGGATTTATTACAGGTAAACCGCTTGTATTAGGTGGATCTCATGGGCGTGAAACAGCGACTGCGAAAGGTGTAACAATCTGTATTCGCGAAGCTGCGAAAAAACGTGGCATCGAAATTAAGGGCGCTCGCGTTGTTGTTCAAGGATTTGGGAACGCGGGTAGTTTCCTAGCTAAATTTATGCATGATGCTGGTGCGAAAGTAATTGCAATTTCTGATGCTTACGGTGCATTACATGATCCAAATGGATTGGACATCGACTACTTGCTAGATCGCCGCGACAGCTTCGGAACGGTAACGAAATTGTTTAATAATACAATTTCAAACAAAGAGCTGTTAGAACTTGATTGTGATATTTTAGTTCCAGCTGCAATTGAGAACCAAATTACAGAAGAGAACGCTGCAGATATTAAAGCGAAAATTGTTGTAGAAGCAGCAAATGGTCCAACTACATTAGAAGCAACTAAGATTTTAACAGAACGTGGTATTTTACTTGTTCCTGACGTATTAGCAAGTGCTGGTGGTGTTACTGTATCATACTTCGAATGGGTACAAAATAACCAAGGTTACTACTGGTCAGAAGAAGAAGTAGAACAACGTTTAGAAAAAGTAATGGTAAGATCATTCGATTCTATTTATGAAACATCACAAGTTCGTAAAGTGAACATGCGTTTAGCAGCGTATATGGTTGGTGTACGCAAAATGGCAGAAGCTAGCCGCTTTAGAGGTTGGGTATAATAGAACGGAAAGTTTAGAGAGAACGTGGTTTCCTTTTGAGGGAACCACGTTTTTTATTGGAATATATAATAGGGATTAAAATATTATTTTCAAAATGGATGTACGATTATAAAAAATAAAAAAGAACACTTGTTCCTACAGAACGTTTGTGCTATACTTTCCTTAGATAAACAAAACGGAAACAAAATAAGGAGAGATAAATAATGAAAATCATAGCAGACCAAAGACTTATGATGCCAACAGATGTTATGAAACGGGTAGAGGTTTTACGAAAAAAAGATGTGAAACGTTCATCTTTGTTACAATCTGTGAATAAATTTTTCGGTTTAGATACTAAAGAAGATCGTGTTTGGTTTTATGGGTTTTATGGAACAGCTGTAAGTATTTTATTATTTATGGTGTTTACTTCAAACATTTTTGATTTTCTCTTTGCGTAAAGAAATGTGCTATATAGATATTGAGGTCGAATACATATATAAGGAAGAAAGGTAATTTTCTAGAGCGGAGTTGATAGACATGGTTATGTTCCCTATAGAGCGGAATTATATTGGGTACGGAAGCTCACGGCCAGGAATTCGCCTTTCGAAGGTGAAATTTATTGTAAGTCATGATACGGGGAATCCTGGGAGCAACGCGATAGGAAATCGTGATTACTTTAACGAAGTACAACCAAAGGCATCGGCGCATACTTTTATAGATGATAGGACCATTTTAGAAATTATCCCAATTGATGAGGTAGCGTATCACGTAAGATATAGTGTACCAACGGATAATGATTTGTTTGGTTATGATGCGAACAAAGCAGCGATTGGTGTTGAAATGTGTTATGGAGGTAATGTTAATTTTTGGGATTCTTACACGCGGTTTACATGGTACCATGCCTATTTATGTCATACATTCAATCTAAATCCTAAAAAGGATATTGTATCTCATAAAACGCTTGATCCTACGAGAAAAATTGATCCAGAAAATGTATTAGGGCAACAAGGAATAAGTTTTAGACAGTTTTTAGCGGACGTCTATCGAATGTACGTATCGTATAGATGACAAATATATGAAAAATGAATACAATGAAGATAGGTGCCTACTGCTGAAAGTAGGTTTTTTCTTGTTTTATAATAAATAGAGATTGAAGCAGAAGACTAGGAGTGAACCGGGTATGCAAAAAGAAACAGCTATTATAATCGGGGGCGGACCGTGTGGATTAGCAGCAGCGATTTCACTGCAGCAAGAAGGAATCAATCCACTAGTAATTGAAAAAGGAAATATTGTGAATGCAATTTATCATTATCCAACTCACCAAACTTTTTTTTCTTCTAGTGAAAAACTAGAAATTGGTGATGTTGCTTTTATTACAGAAAATCGTAAGCCAGTTCGTAATCAAGCGCTTGCTTATTATCGTGAAGTGGTAAAGCGTAAAGGAGTACGGGTAAATGCCTTTGAACGCGTAGAACAAGTGCAAAAAGATGGGAACTTTTTTAGAGTAAATACGACGAAGCGTGATGGGAACAAGGAGATATATACCGCAAAATATATTGTAGTGGCAACAGGGTATTATGATAATCCAAACTATATGAACGTTCCTGGAGAAAACTTAGATAAAGTTTCCCATTATTTTAAAGAGGCACATCCATATTTTGATCGTGATGTAGTTGTAATAGGAGGGAAAAACTCAAGTATAGATGCAGCGCTAGAACTTGTAAAAGCTGGAGCGCGTGTAACGGTGTTGTATCGTGGGGGGGAATATTCACCGAGTATTAAGCCGTGGATATTACCTGAATTTGAAGCATTAGTACGTAATGGTGCAATTCAAATGCAGTTCCATGCTCACGTGAAAGAAATTACCGAACATACACTTACGTATACAAGTAAAGGAGAGGCATTTACAATTCAAAATGATTTTGTATTTGCGATGACAGGATACCACCCAGATCATAGTTTCCTAACAAAAATGGGAGTAGAAATTGATAAAGAAACAGGGCGTCCGATATTTACAGAAGAAACAATGGAAACGAATGTTGAGAATATCTTTATTGCGGGTGTTATTGCAGCGGGCAATAATGCAAATGAAATTTTTATTGAGAATGGAAGATTTCATGGTGGAGCAATTACACAAACAGTTGTATCAAGAGAACAAAAATAAGCTGTCGAATTTCGACAGCTTATTTTTTAATCCTGCATAAACATTTGTTGGATTTTGTCTTTAGAATCAGTACATTCTAAAGCAACAAGTAGTTTAATACGAGCTTTTTGGGCGTTTAAACCATATGTGAAAACAATACCCATATCTTTTAACTGTTTTCCCCCACCTTCATAGGAATATACATCTTGGACAATTCCGTTAAAGCATCGGGAAACAAGAACAATTGGAATTCCTTTATTTATTAAGCGTTGCAAACTAGAGAGCGTTCGTGGTGGTAAATTACCTTGACCAAGTGCTTCAATTATGATCCCATCTACCGGTAGGCTTTCAATTGCTGTTAATAATGTATCATCCATACCAGCGTAAGCTTTTAACACAACGACATTTTTAGAAACTTGTCCGACTTCGTATGTTTCATGATGTACGAGAGCGTGATGGAAGACAACCCCGCGCTTTGTTACCATACCGATTGGTCCGTATTGAGGGCTTTGGAATGTTGCGACATTACTTGTATGTGTTTTTGTTACATTTGTTGCACAGTGGATTTCGTCGTTCAACACGACAAGAACACCTTTTCCAAGTGCTTCGCTACTACTTGCAACCTTTACAGCGGATAAAAAGTTATATAAACCGTCAGCGCCTAATTCGTTGCTAGAGCGCATTGCCCCCGTTACAACAATTGGAATGTTCGCTTGTACAGTTAAATCTAAAAAATATGCAGTCTCTTCTAATGTATCTGTACCATGTGTAATGACAACACCATGGATGTCTTCATTTTTTACTCTTTCGTCAATGATGACTTGTAATTGTAACATCTCACTAGGAGTCATATGAGGTGATGGAAGATGAAAGACATCTTCAACAATTAAATCAATATTACCCTCTAAATCAGGAATGAACTTTAAAAGAGGATTTTGTTTTCCAGGTTGTACAACCCCAGTTTCTTTATCTTCTTCCATTGCAATTGTTCCACCTGTGTGTAAAACTAGGATTTTTTTCAATGCTTATACCCCTTTCTAGTCGAAAAATACATTAAGAACATACCACGTTTTTGCTAGATTCGACAATGGAAATGTATAAAAGTTTGTATTAAAAATGAAAATAAAGTTAGCTACTTTATATTTGAGATATATAGAAGTGAGAGGATTTTTAGTTTTGTATTGTAGGTTGTTGAAATGAATAAAAAAATGAGAAGAGGACATTTTTTGAAAAAAATTGAGGGAGTTTTAATTCGTATAGTATTAGTTCAATTTATTTGTCTTTGCATTATTCAATTGCTTTTTATGCAAGAATCTACAGTGAAATATTTATCGAAAATTGTTTATTATGAAGGTGTTGTAGATAAAGGTATAACGAATGTTTTACAAGTGAATAAGTAGTTTTCATTTTCTTCTAGTAAGGATTGTGCTACAATAATTGAGGATTTAATCGACATGAAACAAGCGCAGAGAAGCAGGGGATTTGTACCTGCTTTTCATTTTGTTTTACAAGTGAAAAAATGAGGTGTTACAATGGATAAACGAATTTCAATTGCGATAGATGGTCCAGCGGCTGCTGGAAAGAGTACAGTTGCAAAGATTGTTGCGAAAGAACTTTCTTATGTGTATATTGACACAGGTGCAATGTATCGTACACTTACATACGCTGCTCTTCAGCAAAATGTAGATATTGAGAATGAAGAAAGTTTAATGGAAGTTTTAAAAAATGTAAATATAGAGTTTCAACAAGGTGAAAATACACAGCTAGTTTTCTTAAACAACCAGGATGTATCCGACGCGATTCGTACACCGGACGTAACAAATCGCGTATCAATTGTTGCTAAGCATCGTCTTGTTCGTGAAGAGATGGTACGTCGTCAACAAGCTCTAGCAGAAAAGGGCGGCGTAGTAATGGACGGGCGTGATATTGGTACGCATGTGCTACCTAATGCGGAAGTGAAAATTTTTATGCTTGCTTCTGTTCAAGAAAGAGCTGAGCGGAGACATCTTGAAAACACGAAGAAAGGTTTCGCTTCTAGTTTAGAGCAACTGAAAAAAGAGATTGCTGAGCGTGATAAGTTGGATTCAGAGCGTGAAGTTTCTCCACTGAAAAAAGCGGATGATGCATTGGAATTAGATACAACTTCTTTATCAATTGAAGAGGTTGTCCGAGAAATCATGGATATTGTTTCTGTAGCATTTTCAAAATAAAGAAAGGGGGAATCCTCTTTCTTTTTTATTTTGAAAATATCAGTATAGTGAGACGCTTTCCTTGACAAATAAGTCAATTTGTAAGAAGTTAGTAAAAGAAGAGGAACTGTCAGAATATATTCGCTATTATATTTTAAAACATACTTTATTCAAGGAGATTTTGCTGTATACTATTTATATAGGTTACTATATCTTCTATAAAGTGTAGGATAAACAATAGGTTGTTGTATGTATTAGAAGCGAGTATATGCTAAAACATTCTTATAACATGCAAATGAAAGCATTTGTTTTCATTTCGTGTATACATAAAAAAGCTTTGTCAATTCTGTAGGGAGGTATTTCCATGGTAGAGAAAATGAATGAAGAAGTTATGGATTCAAAAGTATTACAAGTGGGTGACGTTGTTACGGGTTCTGTAACAAAGGTTGAAGAAAAACAAGTTCTTGTAAATGTTGGATACAAAACAGATGGCGTTATTCCGATTAGTGAATTAGCTAACGTTCATATTGAAAAAGCGAGCGATGTTGTAGAATTAGACCAAACTCTGGAATTAAAAGTTATTAAATTAGAAGATGATGATCTTGTGTTATCGAAACGTGCTATTGATGCAGAAAAAGCATGGGTAGAGTTGCAAGAGAAATTCACTTCAGGTGAAGTGTTTGATGTTACTGTAAAAGATATTGTGAATGGTGGTTTAGTTGTGGACCTCGGTGTCCGTGGATTTATTCCAGCTTCACTTGTAGAAATGCACTATGTAGAAGATTTTACTGATTATAAAGGAAAAACATTAGCGGTGAAAATCGTTGAATTAGATCGTGAAAAGAATCGTGTTATTCTTTCACATAAAGCAGTTGTCGAACAAGAATTAGATTCGAAGAAAAAAGAAGCAATTTCTTCTTTAAAAGAGGGGGACGTTGTGGAAGGTACAGTTCAACGATTAACTGACTTCGGTGCTTTTGTGAATGTTGGTGGCGTAGATGGTTTGGTACACATTTCACAAATTTCTCATGATCGTGTTGCACAGCCTTCTGATGTGTTAACACAAGGACAAGGTGTTAAAGTTAAAGTGTTATCAGTTGATGCAGATACGCAGCGTATTTCTTTATCGATTAAAGCAGCACAGCCAGGACCTTGGGAAAACGTTTCTGCTGAAGTTAAAGCAGGTGATATTCGAGAAGGTGTAGTGAAGAGAATTGTTACCTTCGGTGCTTTCGTTGAAATTTTACCAGGTGTAGAAGGCCTTGTGCATGTATCACAAATTGCAAATCGTCATGTGAAAAACCCAAATGAAGTACTGGAAATGGGACAACAAGTGAAAGTGAAAATACTTGAAGTGCATGCGGCAGAAAAACGAATTTCTTTAAGTATAAAAGAAGCTATTGAAGAAAATAATGAAACAGAAGATTATAGCCAATATGAGCCGACTTCTGAATCTGCAACTTTCCAATTTAGTGATATTATTGGTGAACAACTGAAAAAATTAAAAAAATAAAGAGGGATACAAGTGGTAAGGGCGAAACGAAAATTAGAACATATTGAATATGCTCTTTCCACCGGACAGTCTCGTATACATGGCTTTCATGACATTGCTTTTGTCCATCAAAGCTTGCCAAATTCAAGTTATGAAAGCATTACATTTGAAACAAAAATCGGCGAACTTTCATTAAGTTCGCCGATTTTTATCAATGCAATGACTGGTGGTGGGGGAGATCACACATTACATATTAATGAGCAGTTAGCACATGTGGCAAAGTATCACAATCTTACGATGGCTGTTGGTTCTCAAATGGCTGCTTTAAAAAATGAAACAGAAGCCTCCTCTTATCGAATTGTTCGAAAGGTGAATCCAAATGGAATCATTTTTGCAAATTTGGGTAGTGAAGCAAGCGTTGAACAAGCGAGGCGTGCAGTTGATATGATTGAAGCAAATGCGTTGCAAATACATTTAAATGTCATTCAAGAATTAACGATGCCAGAAGGCGACCGAGATTTTACAGGCGTATTGGAGCGAATTGAAAAAATCGTAATAAGTTCACCGGTTCCAGTTATAGTAAAAGAAGTAGGGTTTGGTATGAGTAAAGAAACGGTACAACAACTAGTTAATGTTGGCGTTACAGCTGTAGATATTGGTGGTTATGGTGGCACAAACTTTGCCGCAGTTGAAAATGAACGAAGGCAGCGAATGCTTTCTTATTTTAATGATTGGGGCATTCAGGTGGCTACCTCAATAATAGAAGCGTCCTCTACAAATAACACCCTCTCCCTTATTGCATCTGGTGGTATACAAACGGCACTTGATGTAGCAAAAGCAATCGCGCTAGGTGCGCAAGCGACGGCTTTTGCTGGTTATTTTTTACGTATATTAATGAATGATGGTGTAGACAAGTTAATCGAAGAAATAGAACTTTTACATACAGATTTACAATTTATTATGACGGCCCTTGGAGCGAGAACGATTTCGGAGCTTCAGCGAGTGCCACTTATTGTGAAAGGTGATACGTATCATTGGTTAGCACAACGTGGAATTGATACTACATGTTATAGTCAGAGATAATACACTCTTACATCAGGATTTTTCCATGGGCTATTTGTTAATTATAAGGTGAAATGATTAATATATACACGAAACTTCAAGTTTCTAATCGTGTAGAAGCAATTAAGAAAGCGATGAAAATTGGTTTAATAACATAATGAACTTTGAGACGATGAAATGAAAAAACAGCCANNTGGCTGTTTTTTCATTTCATTTTGTTTAATGCTGATTTTGTTTACGAGCTTGTTCTGGTGTATCAAGACCAGTTGCACCAGGATATTGTAATGATTGGTCACGATCTGATTCAACACGGCGTGATTGTTTTAACTTCTTTTCTTGGCGGTCTTTTCCCATTGTTGTATACACCTCCTTAATAGAAAGTGTTGCTGTTATAAGAAAAACTATGCAAAAAGAAGAAAAGGATTAGTTTTCATAAAAAGTTCCCATAATGGAAATGATAGGAGGGAAAAATATGGAGGGAAGTTATTTTTATTTCGTAGCATGGATGGGTTGGATTGTTACAACATTTTTTTTGAGAAAAGATGAAATTCGTTGGAAAGTCAGTGCTGTTATATTAATGTTTATTATTTGTTCCCAGATAACCGTATCTATTGCTTCTTTCACTATATCAGTAAATGCTCTTATACTTGGTGTTATTTCTTTTTTTGGGGTTGCTCTATATTCTATATGGAAAAAAGTGTACGCTTTATTGTCGGCACTTATTATTGCTATGTTATACACGAGTTTTCATTTATTAGAGGTGTACGATCCGATTTGGATTGTTATTGATCGAACCTTTATGTTAAGTGGTACTCTTGTGTATGCATCGATTTTATTACATAGAGATCGTTTATTGCGTCTATGTTCCTTGTATGCCGGAGCGCTACAAGGAGAAATATTGGTAACATTTATTTTTCGCAGGCTTCATTTTCCATACGAATTTGGTAGTTTGACATTTTTTGATATCATTGCTGTTTCTACGCTACTTGTAATGCTGATGTTTTATATCGTAAAAATATCGGCGTATAGAGGACTGTTTAGGAAAAAACATGTAAAAGAAAGGCAAGGGTAATACATGACTGAATATACATCAGCCATTTTATGTGGCGTCATAGCTGGAACGCTAACACGAATTTTGATGCTTCGTACAGATACGAGGCAGTATCCGACACGTTTACATGGAAAAATCATTCACGTTGCTATGGGGCTAATTGCAGCAGCTTTAGGAGCGATTGCTATTCCGTCTATTTTGAAGAAGGACTTTTCAGCAATCACCTTTTTGACGTTAGCTGCGTCTCAATTTCGAGATGTTCGAAATATGGAAAGGAATACGCTGCAGCAATTAGATGGATATGAGCTTGTACCACGTGGAAATACGTATATTGAGGGGATAGCCCTTGTGTTTGAAAGTCGCAACTATTTAGCGATGTTAACAGCGTTTGTGACAACATTTACATATATAGGATTTCATTCATGGATTGCTGGTGTAGTTGCTGGCTTAGTGGGATTCTTTATTGCAAAAACATTGATGTCTGGTAAAAGGTTACGTGATCTTGTAGACATTGAACATGCTCCTCTCCGTTTTGAAGGAGCAGGACTATATATTGATAATATTTATATTATGAATATTGGATTGCCAGCAAGACAAGAAGAAATTATGAAGTATGGAATGGGCTTTATTTTAAAGCCTAAGTCTATTGATGCAAGGGTAACGATTTCCAATCTTGGACAACGACAAGCAATCTTGCATGATGTTTCGGTTGCGTTAGGCGTATTTAGAGATTCTGGAACTCCAGCGTTAGTCCCATTGGCTAAACGTGATTTAGAAGATGGAAGGGTAGGGTTATTTGTACTCCCACAAGACCAAGATGTAAAAAAAGCGATTGCAGTAATAGGAAGTGTGCCAACGTTAGAAAGTGCTGTTCACATGTCATCAGAGGCCCCGAAAGGAAGGGGAGATATGAGATGAGGTTAGAAAGTTATATTCTTGCTGTAATTACAACAACGCCAGAAAAGTTCGCTGGTGGAGCGCCTTTATTTATGTGTGATTCAAAAGAAGAAATGGAATTTGTAGCAAATAATTTAGAAGCGATTTTAGACGGTATTGCACACCGCCTACAAGAGAATGTATATATTATTGTGAAACATTAGTAACGTGTGATATAATATGAGGTGTTTTGATACGATGAGAAATATTCTGGAATGCAAATCCCTTCTTGCACAAAGAAGGGTTTTTTACATAATAAACAGAAGCAAAGTTGAAAGGATGAAATGATATGCCGAAACCAGTAGTGGCAATAGTAGGACGCCCGAACGTAGGGAAATCTACTATTTTCAATAGAATTGTTGGAGAGAGAGTTTCAATTGTAGAAGATATCCCAGGGGTAACGAGAGATCGTATTTACAGTGCGGGAGAATGGTTAAATCATGAATTTAACATTATTGATACGGGTGGAATTGATATTGGAGATGAGCCGTTTTTGACACAAATTCGTCAACAAGCAGAAGTTGCGATTGATGAAGCGGATGTTATCATTTTTATGACAAATGGTCGCGATGGTGTAACAGCTGCGGATGAAGAAGTAGCAAAGATTTTATATCGTTCTAAAAAGCCGGTTGTACTAGCGGTGAATAAAGTTGATAATCCAGAGATGCGTAATGATATTTACGATTTCTATGCATTAGGATTTGGTGAACCATTCCCAATTTCAGGTACACATGGATTAGGTTTAGGTGATTTATTAGACGAAGCAGCAAATCATTTTCCAAAAATTGAAGAGGAAGCATATGATGACGATACAATTCGTTTCTCACTAATTGGTCGCCCAAACGTAGGGAAATCTTCACTAGTAAATGCATTGCTTGGTCAAGAGCGTGTAATCGTAAGTAATGTAGCAGGAACAACACGTGATGCTGTCGATACACCATATAGTAAAGATGGCCAAGATTACGTTATCATTGATACAGCTGGTATGCGTAAAAAGGGAAAAGTATACGAGAGCACTGAAAAATATAGTGTACTTCGTGCACTAAGAGCGATTGAACGCTCTGACGTTGTCTTAGTTGTTTTAGACGGCGAAGAAGGAATTATTGAGCAAGATAAAAAAATTGCTGGCTATGCACATGATTCAGGACGAGCTGTTATTATCGTTGTGAATAAATGGGATGCAGTTAAAAAAGACGAAAAGACAATGAAAGCATTTGAAGAAAATATTCGTGCGCATTTCCAATTCTTGGATTATGCACCGATCGTATTCTTATCTGCGAAAACGAAAAAACGTACACAGACATTATTGCCAGTTATTAATGAAGTCAATGAAAGTCATAGCATTCGCGTACAAACGAATGTACTAAATGATGTAATTATGGATGCGGTGGCAATGAATCCAACACCAACACATAATGGTAGTCGCTTGAAAATTTTCTATGCAACACAAGTTGCAGTGAAACCACCAACATTTGTTGTGTTTGTAAATGATCCAGAACTAATGCATTTTTCATATGAACGTTTCTTGAAAAATCGTTTGCGTGAGTCGTTTGGCTTCGTAGGAACGCCAATTCGAATTATTTCTAGAGCAAGAGACTAATGGAGAGGATGTGATTTTATGAAAAAAATCACAGTAGTAGGAGCAGGTAGCTGGGGAACAGCGTTAGCGATGGTATTAGCTGACAATGGTCATGATGTACGTATTTGGGGGAATCGTTCAGAGCTTATGGATGAAATTAATATGAAGCATGAGAATAGTCGATACCTTCCAGGAATTACATTGCCAAGCACAATCGTAGCCTACTCTTCTTTAGAGGAATCGTTAGTAGATGTAGATACGGTACTTTTAGTTGTACCGACGAAAGCTTATCGCGAAGTATTAAGAAATATGAAAGATATTGTTTCACAGCCAATTACTTGGATTCATGCAAGTAAAGGAATTGAACCAGGTACTTCAAAACGTATTTCAGAAATGATTGAAGAAGAAATTCCAGCGCATCTTATTCGTGATGTTGTTGTTTTATCAGGGCCAAGCCACGCGGAAGAAGTAGGGCTTCGTCAAGCGACGACGGTGACTGCTGCTGCGAAGCGAATGGAAGCGGCTGAAGAAGTACAAGATTTATTTATGAATAGTTATTTCCGAGTGTATACGAATCCTGATATTGTTGGAGTAGAGCTCGGTGGAGCGTTAAAGAATATTATCGCATTAGCCGCTGGTATAACAGATGGCCTTGGGTTAGGTGATAATGCAAAAGCCGCTCTTATGACGCGTGGCTTAACGGAAATTGCCCGTTTAGGAAGAAAGATGGGTGGTAATCCGTTAACATTTGCTGGTTTAACAGGAATGGGTGACTTGATTGTAACTTGTACAAGCGTGCATAGCCGAAATTGGCGTGCAGGGAATATGCTTGGAAAAGGATATTCATTAGAAGAAGTACTCGATAGTATGGGTATGGTAGTTGAAGGTGTACGAACAACGAAAGCGGCATACGAAATGGCTGAGAAAATGGAAGTTGAAATGCCGATTACGTCAGTTTTATATGATGTACTATTCAATGGGAATAATGTGAAAGATGCAGTAGGATCATTGATGGGACGTGTTCGTAAACACGAAGTTGAAGCGATACCTGATTTATTATAGGTAAAAGCTGTATACGTGCAGAAAAGCGCGTATACAGCTTTTTGTTTTTCTGGGTCTTTTCACCATTTGTTTCTTTTTGCATACGATGGATTGTAACTTGAAGAGAGGGTGAAGGGAATGGATAATAA
Source organism: Bacillus sp. AFS023182 (assembly GCF_002560575.1). Classification (NCBI taxonomy): domain Bacteria; kingdom Bacillati; phylum Bacillota; class Bacilli; order Caryophanales; family Bacillaceae; genus Bacillus; species Bacillus sp. AFS023182. The sequence continues at coordinate 214,962 of NZ_NTRO01000020.1, forward strand.
CATTTTCAGTAATATTGAGAAAGAAGCAAAAGTAAATAAAGACGATATTTTTAAATTAGCGTCATCTGTACAAAATGCAAATTTACGCGATGAGAAAGTACTACGTCAATTAATCCATCAAGTCGCAGTAATGGCAGGGCGAGAGGTACCAAAAGAACAAGAAGATCAAATTGTAAAAGCGATTATTAATAATAACATGCCGACAGACTTTAGCTCGTTAAGTAAAATGTTTAAAAAATAAAGTATGGGAAACAAAGGACTTAAGGATTGCATACGATAGCTATGAAGAAACGGGGTTAGAGCTGTTTGTGGGCATATTTGGTCAACCGAGGCGAAGGGGATATATTCGCTTCGGTTTTATTTTTGTTTTTTTACGATTAGCTGTGAGCGGTAATATTTTGTCTTAAAGTTTAACTGAAAGTAAAGGAGTGAGAGAAAAAGGGATTTTCATTAATGGAAGCTTACTTTTATTGATTGTATAGAAATCTATTTTGATTTTTAGATATACAAGTTACTGCTACGAAAAATAAAAGGTGACCCGTACTCATATACTCTCTTTGCCTTTATATGACATGGGACTGCTCTCTCCCACCTAAAAAAGAATGGTCTTATATTATTTTTCTATTTGTTTAAAATTTTTAATTTGTTAAAATAATATAAAAATAGATTAATAATTAAGGGGTGTACATATGTCTGAAGGACTTATCAAAATGTGGTTTTCTTTAGGGGCTATGGGGTTTATGTTTATTGCTGTGGTTTTCATTTTATTAAGCAGACATAAAATGAAGAATAAAATTTTGAAAGGGATTACAGCGAGTATTGCCTATACACTTATGATTGTATCCGGGATTGTTATTTTCCTTGTAGTGTTTAGTGGACCGGTTGAACAATAAGAATGAATCATCACCACTCTTTGTTTTCAAATAGATTGTGAGGAGGTAGGTGCAGATGTGTAAACAAATTTTAATGGATATGAGTGAGAAAATAAAGGATGGATTGTCTGTGAAAAAAACTTATATTATTTTAATATTTTGTTGTATAAGCCTTTTATCGGGGTGTATGTATCCTAAAGAAAATTTGAAACAAAATGCTGTCCCTTATGAAGATCAATTGCAAGCTGTTCAAAAGGCAGTTAATACATATAAGGAACAAAATAGTGGTTTATTACCAATCAAAACACGTGATATGAACACACCGATTTATCAAAAATACCCCATTGATTTTCAAAAAATTGCACCACGTTATATACAAGAAGCGCCTGGGAATGCGTATGAAAGTGGTGGGGTGTATCAATACGTATTAGTAGATGTAGAAACAAATCCAACAGTGAAGTTACTTGATGTCAGAATGGCGGAACAAATACGAGATGTTCAGTTGAAGTTGCAAATGTATCGCGATGATCATCAATATCCTCCTTTTAAAAAGGTGATTGCAGATGGTGTTTATGAACTAGATTTCAAAAAAATGGGATATAAAGATGTACCACAAGTAAAAAGTCCGTATTCTGGAAAGGGATTACCGCTTGTAATCAATGAAAAAGGAGAGATTTTTGTTGATTACCGAATGGATTTATATGAAATATTACAAAAAAATGGAGAAGAAATGAAAGAGGGAGAAGATATTCGGGATATGCTTTTAAAAGATACACCATTTGTGCCTGCATACTCTTTACCGTATACAGTAAAAAACGGAGAACCAATTTTTTTTAAATGATAAGTCATGAACCTTTCTTTTAGCGAATAAATTCTAGAAGAAAGGTTTTTTTCATGTAATACAACTTATGATGAAAACAAAAAGTTTCTTTTTAAATAGTCATATGAATTTAGGACAAAATCATATGATATATTGTCCGCACTTCTAGAATCCTTTATAGGATAGGAAACATCAATGAAAGGTATTGTTTGTGAATACAAACTTGTATTATTCCCAAAAATTTCGAGGGAGGGAATCAATTGGAAAAGGTCGATATTTTTAAAGATATCGCTGAGCGCACAGGCGGTGATATTTATTTAGGGGTTGTAGGAGCTGTTCGAACAGGGAAATCAACATTTATTAAAAAATTTATGGAGCTTGTTGTTATTCCGAATATCGAAAATGATTCAGATCGTCAGAGAGCACAAGATGAATTACCTCAAAGTGCCGCTGGACGTACAATTATGACAACAGAACCGAAATTTGTTCCAAACCAAGCGGTTTCCATCCATGTTGATGATGGTCTTGAAGTAAATATTCGATTAGTAGATTGTGTAGGTTATACGGTTCCTGGAGCGAAAGGCTATGAAGATGAGAATGGCCCACGAATGATTAATACACCGTGGTATGAAGAGCCTATCCCGTTTCATGAGGCTGCTGAAATTGGAACGCGTAAAGTAATTCAAGAGCATTCTACTATTGGGGTTGTCATTACAACTGATGGAACGATTGGAGAAATTCCGAGAAGGGATTATATAGAAGCAGAAGAACGTGTTATTAATGAGTTAAAAGAAGTAGGTAAACCGTTTATCATGATTATTAATACAGTACAGCCATATCATCCAGATACAGAACAGTTGCGCCAGAGTTTATCAGAAGAGCATGATATTCCTGTACTAGCAATGAGTGTGGAGAGTTTACGAGAAACAGATGTTTACAATGTACTTCGTGAAGCTTTATTTGAATTCCCTGTTTTGGAAGTGAATGTGAATCTTCCAAGTTGGGTCATGGTGTTAAATGAAGGGCATTGGTTACGCCAAAGTTATCAAGAAGCTGTTCAAGAGACGGTTAAAGATATAAAACGCCTGCGAGATGTAGACCGCGTTGTCTGGCAGTTTAGTCAATATGAGTTTATTGATCGGGCGAGCCTAGCTGGGATTGATATGGGGCAAGGTGTTGCGGAAATTGATTTATACGCACCAGATGAACTGTACGATCAAATATTAAAAGAAGTTGTAGGAGTAGAAATTAGAGGGAAAGACCATTTGTTAAAGCTTATGCTTGATCTTTCTCATGCAAAAACGGAGTATGATCAAGTTTCAGATGCTTTAAGAATGGTCAAACAAACAGGATATGGTGTGGCTGCGCCCGCCTTGGCTGATATGAGTCTAGATGAACCGGAAATAATTCGTCATGGATCGCGATTTGGTGTGAAATTAAAGGCAGTTGCACCGTCTATTCATATGATTAAAGTAGATGTTGAATCCACATTTGAACCAATTATTGGTACTGAAAAGCAAAGTGAAGAGCTTGTTCGCTACTTAATGCAAGATTTTGAGGATGACCCGCTTTCTATATGGAATTCTGATATCTTTGGACGTTCGCTTAGTTCAATTGTCCGAGAAGGGATTCAAGCAAAATTGTCTTTAATGCCTGAAAATGCACGTTATAAATTAAAAGAAACGCTAGAAAGAATTATCAACGAAGGATCTGGCGGATTAATTGCTATTATTTTATAAACAAAAGCTCCCTGCTGGCAGGGGGCTTTTGTTTTTTTATCTCGCTATTTGCAGGTGGTAGGATGCTCACGGTAAGGTTCAAAGAAAAGAGAGGAAGATAGATGGGAAGGTAACGATTCGTAAATACTTGATTCGTGAGGAGAGTTTTACTTTGTAGGGGAATAGATAGAAATAGACATTATCTAATACTTTGTAGCATATTGTCAAGTTTCATCGTTTTTTCACATTTTCGGGGTAACAATTTCTTTAAAAATATTGAATTATACAGGAGAATCGTATAATATAGGCGTTGATAATGATTTATCTACATCTTTGTAGTATAGAATTTGTAAAAATTGCCTACAAATGAAAGTAAGACTCATTTTATGATCATTATACAGTCTTATCTTTGGGAGGAGGTGAATGGCATGAACAAGACAGATTTAATCAATGCTGTTGCAGAAGCAAGTTCCCTTTCTAAAAAGGACGCAACAAAAGCAGTTGACGCTGTTTTTGATTCTATCTTAGAAGCTTTAAAACAAGGTGATAAAGTACAATTGATCGGATTCGGTAACTTCGAAGTTCGTGAGCGTGCGGCTCGTAAAGGACGTAACCCACAAACTGGTGAGGAAATTGAAATCGCTGCAAGTAAAGTACCTGCATTCAAACCTGGTAAAGCGTTAAAAGATGCGGTTAAATAATCCTTACATATTAACAGGGAAGAAGAGTTTCCTTTTTGGGAACTCTTCTTTTTGCTTTTAAAATCATAAATATGCTAGAATGTGTTCGTATCACTTTTAGGTTTTTCGGGAGGGTTAAGCGGATGGCAAAAGTTAACTTAGAACAAATCGAGCAAGCAGTGCGTCTTATTCTAGAAGCAATTGGAGATGATCCAAATCGTGAAGGAGTACTTGATACGCCGAAACGTGTTGCGAAAATGTATGCAGAAGTATTTTCAGGTATGCATGAAGATCCAAAGGAACATTTGCACAAAGTGTTCGGAGAAGATCACGAGGAGCTTGTATTAGTAAAAGATATTCCATTCTATTCGATGTGTGAGCACCATCTTGTTCCGTTTTACGGAGTTGCTCATGTTGCATATATTCCACGTGGTGGAAAAGTAACAGGTTTAAGTAAATTAGCTCGTACTGTAGATACAATTGCACGTCGTCCACAACTTCAAGAACGTATTACGTCAACGGTCGCTAATTCTATTATGGAAGTACTAGAACCTCATGGTGTGATGGTAGTTGTTGAAGCGGAGCATATGTGCATGACAATGCGCGGCGTGAAAAAGCCGGGTGCAAAAACGGTAACTACAGCAGTGCGCGGTGTGTTAGAAAATGATGCAGCGGCACGTAGCGAAATTTTGTCTTTTATTAAGACAAAGTAAAGGAAAGCGGGAAACTGCTTTTCTTTTTTATTTATATTATTTTATTTTATTTTAATAAGAGTTTCCTGTCGATGCAGGCTATTTGTAAGAAGAAATATCAGTATCAAAAAAAGAGATTAGGTGGAGGACTACTGCTTGTAAAATTTACATGTTTATAGTGAGGTAGATAGAAAGGAAACTTTCACTTTAATGTGAGTTTATTAAGGAAATATAGTCTTTAAACAAGGGTTATATTTTTTTATGGTTGTTCAAAAACTTATAGGTGAATGAAATTTTGTTTTTTTATGCGTATCGCACGAATAGAATTCTAAATTGTAGTTTGTTTTGATTCCCTAAGTTTTGGTTATAGAAAATAGAGTGTATGTGTTATAATAGGTTTTATGAATTAGAAAACAAGGGTGATTTTTTGTGTGTGACATCTACGGAGGGTATGCGGATATAAAGGAGCAGTTGTTATCAAACCTGCGCCATCCTTATTTTATAAACTATATTGAAGAACCATTTATTGATGAAGAAAAGGTAGTACTTTTATATGCTGCTTTAAAAAGTGCAAATTTACATAAAGACCAAATCGATCACTATGTTGTGACGATTATGCTTGTACAAATCGCTCTTGATACACATGAAAAAGTATCAAACAAGGCAGATGAAGAAACAAGTGGATTCCATAAGCGTCGTCAGCTTACAGTACTTGCAGGTGATTACTATAGTGGATTGTATTATTATTTACTTTCAATGAATTGTGATATTGTATTAATTCGTGCGCTTGCTGAGGGGATTAAAGAAATTAATGAACATAAAATTATGTTATATCAGAGAGCATATGAAACAGTAGATGAAGTAGTTAAAAGTGTTATGACCATTGAATCGGCACTTTTACAAAAAACGTGTGATCATTTTCATTTATCACATTGGAAACCGTTTATAGCGTATATGCTAGGGAATAATCGGCTTCAAAAAGAGTATCAATTGTATGCTGAAAGAAAAAATACACCTGTTTTTCAAGCGGTTCAAGCAGTATTGTCAAATGATGACAAAAATGTGGAAGCTGTCTTTACAGAGTGGATGGAAGAAATGAATAAACAAGAAAAAATATTTCTACAAAGTCATAAAGAAATTGATGGGGTAGTTTCTACTTTAAAAGATAAATTGAAAACATAAGCAACTTTATATTGGAAGAAGGGTAAGCGCATGCAACAATCAAAAGAAGAAAGAGTACATGACGTATTTGAAAAAATCTCTGATAAATACGATGTAATGAACTCAGTTATAAGTTTTCAAAGGCATAAAGCATGGCGAAAAGAAACGATGCGAATTATGGATGTGCAGTTAGGAAGCAAGGCGTTAGATGTGTGTTGTGGAACTGCTGATTGGACAATTGCACTTGCTGATGCGGTTGGAACGACTGGGAAAGTATATGGATTAGACTTCAGTGAAAATATGCTATCTGTTGGGAAAGAGAAAGTTGAAGCTTTAAATTTAAAACAGGTAGAACTTATGCATGGGAATGCAATGGAACTTCCATTTGAAGATAATACATTTGATTATGTAACAATTGGCTTTGGTCTTCGTAATGTTCCTGATTATATGCATGTACTAAAAGAAATGACTCGAGTAGTAAAACCAGGCGGCAAAGTAATTTGTTTAGAAACATCTCAACCAACAATGATTGGTTTTCGTCAGATGTACATTTTGTATTTCAAATATATTATGCCGTTGTTTGGTAAAATGTTTGCGAAAAGCTATAAGGAATATTCATGGCTTCAGGAGTCTGCTAGCACATTCCCTGGGATGAAAGAATTAGGGAAGATGTTTGAATCTGCAGGGCTTGAGCATGTACAAGTGAAACCATTTACCTTTGGTGTAGCAGCTATGCACTTAGGATTCAAACCAAAGTCAAAATAGAAAAAAGAAAAAAGACGTTTTTAGGTTAAGGTGAACAATATGAAGTTACAACTTATGTACTCTTTTTTACGATCGGATATTGATGTAATAGAAAAAGAATTAAAAAAGGTTGTTGCCTCAGAGCAACAACTAATAGAAGATGCGGCATTACAGCTTATCGAAGCTGGTGGTAAACGAATTCGTCCTGTTTTTGTGCTTCTTGCAGGCAAGTTTGGAGACTACAAGTTAGATGCAATTAAACATGTTGCAGTTGCTTTAGAGCTCATTCATATGGCTTCTCTTGTTCATGATGATGTAATTGACGCAGCACTCTTACGAAGAAGTAGTGCAACCGTAAATGCAAAATGGGGAGACCGTATTGCAATGTATACGGGAGATTATTTGTTTGCAAAGTCTCTTGAGTGTATTACAAATTTAGAAGTTCCTGAAGCACACCAGGCATTATCGTATACAATTTTGGAAGTATGTAAAGGTGAAATCGAACAAATTAAGGATAAATATAATTATAATCAAAATTTAAGAACATATTTACGACGGATTAAGAGAAAAACAGCATTGTTGATTGCGGCTAGTTGTCAGTTGGGAGCTATTGCTTCTGGTGCGAGCCGTGATACAGTAAATCGTTTGTTTTGGTATGGTTATTTTGTTGGTATGTCTTATCAAATTATTGATGATATTTTAGACTTCGTTTCAACAGAAGAAAAATTAGGAAAACCTGCTGGTGGAGATTTGTTGCAAGGGAATATTACACTCCCAGTTTTGTATGCAATGGAAGATCCAAAGCTTCGCGCGAAAATAGTTTCTGTGCATGAAAATACAACTGCAAGTGAGATGAAAGAAATTATTCATGATATTAAAACAAGCTCAGCAATCGATCGGGCATTTGCATTTAGTGAACGTTATTTACATAAAGCATTAGAGGTAATAAAACCATTGCCACGTGGACAAGCAAAATATGCTTTGCAAAATGTTGCAAAGTATATTGGGAAACGAAAATTTTAATGACTTTCTTTTATAAATAAAATAATCTCTCTATTTCAAAACTATTGCACAATTGTGACAAGGGTGATAATATGTGTGTGGGGATATACAATTACATACATAATTCAGAAGTGGAGAGATTTTTTATGGAAAAAACATTTCTAATGGTAAAACCAGATGGTGTACAACGTGCCTTCATTGGGGAAATTGTAGCTCGTTTTGAGAAAAAGGGCTTTCAATTAGTTGGTGCGAAATTAATGCAGGTTACTCCAGAAATTGCAGGAGAACATTACGCTGAGCACAAAGAAAGACCTTTCTTTGGTGAATTAGTAGATTTTATTACATCTGGTCCTGTTTTTGCAATGGTATGGCAAGGTGAAGGTGTAGTAGATACTGCTCGTAATATGATGGGTAAAACAAGACCTCATGAAGCGGCACCAGGTACAATTCGTGGCGATTTTGGTGTAACAGTTGCGAAAAATATTATCCATGGTTCTGATTCTCTAGAAAGTGCAGAACGTGAGATTGGTATTTTCTTTAAAGAAGAAGAATTAGTAGACTACTCAAAATTAATGAATCAATGGATTTACTAATTATTTTAAAATAATTTGTAAACGCTTTAATTACTGTGGTAACAGTGAAAAGTGCAAGGGGAGTGTGAATACTCCTCTTGCACTTTTTTAGTTTCAAATAGTTACGAAGTAAAGGTTGGTATGATATATTGATACATAAAGTGGAACTTCTATAAATGAAGAATAACTTTGGAATAACTATACAAATTGAAAAAACGATATAAACTTTTTCTTTTTTAGGAAGAGATCATCGGGCCATGCATAAAAGCGGTCAGAGCCTCTTCCCGCCCGTTAATGTGGGATAAAAGAATTACAAGAAAAGGGGGAATAACCGATGCGATATATTACAGCTGGTGAATCTCATGGTCCGCAACTTACGACAATTTTGGAAGGTATTCCAGCAGGGTTACCTTTAGTAGCAGATGATATAAATGAAGAATTAGCAAGAAGGCAGAAAGGTTACGGACGTGGCAGACGCATGCAAATTGAAAAAGATCAAGTGCAAATAGTTAGTGGTGTCAGACATGGTCATACGCTTGGTTCTCCCATTACACTCGTTGTTGAAAATCGAGATTTTACTCATTGGACAAAGATTATGGGAGTAGATCCGTTAACTGAACAAGAAGAAAAAGAGATGAAGAGACAAATTACAAGACCGAGACCTGGTCATGCTGATTTAAATGGTGCAATTAAATATGGACACCGTGATATGAGAAATGTACTTGAACGTTCTTCAGCACGTGAAACAACGGTTCGAGTTGCAGCGGGAGCTGTTGCAAAAAAACTTTTAGCAGAACTAGGTGTAAAAGTTGCTGGACATGTAATTGAAATTGGTGGTGTGCAAGCAGAAAAGTTTACATACGAATCAATAGAACAACTAAAAGAAATTACAGAAGCATCTCCTGTTCGGTGTTTAGATGAGGAATCGTCTGAAAAGATGATGCAGGCAATTGATGATGCAAAAGCAAGTGGAGATTCAATTGGTGGGGTTGTAGAAGTAATTGTAGAAGGAATGCCAATTGGAGTAGGGAGTTATGTACATTATGATCGAAAACTCGATGCGAAATTAGCAGCAGCAGTAATGAGTATAAATGCTTTTAAAGGTGTGGAAATTGGTATTGGATTTGAAGCAGCACATAAGCCAGGGAGTCAAGTACACGATGAAATTCTTTGGGATAAAGAAAAAGGATATACGAGACGAACGAATCATGCAGGTGGATTAGAAGGTGGCATGACAACAGGAATGCCGGTTGTTGTTCGCGGCGTCATGAAACCAATTCCAACTCTATATAAACCGCTTCAGAGTGTTGATATTGATACAAAAGAATCTTTTTCAGCGAGTATTGAACGATCTGATAGCTGTGCTGTACCGGCAGCTAGCGTTGTGGCAGAAGCAGTTGTTGCATGGGAATTAGCAGCGGCTTTAGTAGAACAATTTGGAGCAGATCGTATGGATTGTATTCGTGAAAATATAAAGAAACATAATGAATATGCGAGGGAGTTTTAATGGAAAAAATACATATTCAAACACAGTCTAAAGAGTATGATGTATATGTCGGAAAAGATGCGCTGTCACATTTGACAACGCTTGTTCGAAATATGAAACCAATTGTTTCTAATATCATGGTCATTTCTGATGAATCTGTGGCATCATTCCATTTAGAAGCAGTTATGAATGCATTACAAGTAGAAAAACATGTTTTTTCATTTATTGTTCCAAGTGGAGAGAAAGAAAAATCATTTGAAAATTTTTATGCGGCTCATACATCAGCACTTGAAAATGTGATGGATCGACATTCTCTAGTTGTTGCACTTGGAGGAGGAATGATTGGTGATTTAGCTGGTTTTGTTGCGGCTACATTTATGCGCGGTATTCGCTTTATTCAAGTTCCGACAACTTTACTGGCACATGACAGCGCAGTTGGTGGAAAAGTTGCCATTAACCATCCGCTAGGGAAAAATATGATTGGAGCGTTTCATCAACCAGAAGCAGTTTTGTATCATACTCCATTTCTAAATTCATTACCGGAAAAAGAGTGGCGTTCAGGGTTTGCTGAAGTAATTAAACATGCCTTTATCGGTGATGTTGAATTGTATCATTGGTTACAGCGAGAAGTAAAAGGATTAGAAGATATACGGGATGAAAAATTAATTTATATACTAAAGCGAGCAATTTCTGTAAAAGCGAATATTGTAGCACAAGATGAAACGGAAAAAGGTGTACGTGCTCATTTGAATTTTGGACATACATTAGGACATGCTCTTGAAAAAGAGATGGGGTATGGAAAAATTACACATGGTGATGGAGTAGCGATTGGTATGTTATTCGCTATATTTTTAAGTGAACAAATTTACAAGGTAGACCTTGGTTATAAAGAAATACAGCGTTGGTTTTCTCAGTATGGTTATCCGCATATGCCAAAGAACCTACATATAGAACGTCTTGTGCAGGTAATGAAGCAAGATAAAAAAGCGAACGCAGGAACAATTCGTATGGTACTTATGCAGGAATATGGGGTAGTGAATGTCGTATCTATTTCTGATGAGACTGTTCATACTGCATTAGAAGCATTTCAAAGAGATGCGGAATCCATTTGATTTGTGTAATTTACGGCGCAATTACAGGTAAGGATCGTGTAGTTGAGGAGATATTGACTGTAGCAGAGCGTTTAATGAAAAGAATAAAAAATGATAATGGAACCCTATCCCACTGATACTGTATCGATGGCTGACATAAATGCATGTTTTCTGGCATCGTGAAGACGCTTGGAAGGCTTTACTTATGTATGAGTGATGTATGTAAAAGACATAGATACATCGAATGCTTTACTTATGTATTCGTATGATGACAGTCATGACAAAAAAGTTGCAGCATGAAGTAGAGCATATGTATTGTGAAAAGGCGATTGTATTACGGTCTGATCTAGTAAAATGACAGGGGGAACTAAAATGAGAGTAAAAGAGCAATTGTTAACTTTGAAAGCATATGTGCCTGGTAAAAACATTGAAGAAGTAAAAAGAGAGTATGGGTTATCTAAAATTGTAAAATTAGCATCTAATGAAAACCCGTTTGGTTGTTCAAAACGTGTAGGAGAAGCGTTAGCTGCATTAAGTACACAATCCGCTCTGTATCCAGATGGAGCAGCGTTTGAACTTCGTGAAAAAGTAGCTGCACACCTTCATGTGAAACCAGAACAACTTTTATTCGGTAGTGGTTTAGATGAAGTGATTCAAATGGTTAGTCGCGCCTTATTACAAAAAGGTACAAATGTTGTGATGGCAAACCCAACATTTTCACAATATCATCACCATGCTGTAATTGAAGGGGCAGAGGTTCGTGAAGTGCCGCTTAAGGATGGTATTCATGACTTGGATGCGATGCTAAAGGAAATTGATGAAAAAACGCAAATTGTATGGATTTGTAATCCGAATAACCCGACAGGAACATATGTAGAAAAACAAAAATTACTTTCATTTTTAGAGGCAGTTCCCAAAACTGCCCTTGTTATTATGGATGAAGCATACTATGAATACGCAGGAGCGGAAGACTATCCTCAAACATTGCCGCTTCTTGAAAAATATGAAAACTTTATGGTGTTACGTACATTTTCAAAAGCATATGGTTTAGCTGCTTTTCGTATTGGATATGCTGTGGGGAATGAAAAACTTATACAGCAATTAGAAGTAGCAAGATTACCATTTAATACTTCATCTATTGCGCAAGCAGTTGGTTTGGCAGCGATAGAAGATCAAGAATTTTTACGAGAATGTGTGAAACGAAATGCTGAAGGGCTAAATCAATATTATACGTTCTGTCAGGAGTACGACGTTTTTTACTATCCATCACAAACAAATTTCATCTTCTTAGATCTTGGGATCCCTGGTAATGAAGCATTTGAAAGATTAATGCAAAAAGGGTATATAGTTCGTTCAGGTGCTGCGTTTGGATTGCCAGATGGTATTCGTATTACTGTTGGTTTAAAAGAAGAGAATGATGAGATTATTGGATTGCTTACGGAACTTGTGAAAGAGCAGAAAAAGAAAGAAGAAACATATTCTTAAGAAAAGTCACGGCTCCTCATTATAGGAGTCGTTTTCTTTTAGACCATATTTGCGCGATGAAGACGGAAAGCAGTACAATAAAGATATGTACATATAAATTGAAAAACTGACATAAAATCTAATCTTTAGGTGAGAGAGGGGATTCGGCCGTGCATGGAACCGATCAGTGTCTTTTTTAGCCATGTGCTAAGGGAAGATCAAGAGAGTAAAAGAGTATGGATCACCTTTTGCTCTTTATAACAACTTATATGTTAAAAAATCAACATGAATATATAGCGATGATATAGGTGTACAAAAGTATATATTATTTGTAATAGAGGTGATAAAAAATGAGGAGAATCATGAGGCGGAAGAATGGTTTGAATGGCACAATTGCTGTACCTGGAGATAAATCAATTTCGCACCGTGCTGTGATGTTTGGAGCTATAGCAGAGGGTACAACAAAAATTTCAAATTTTTTATTAGGAGAAGACTGTTTAAGTACGATTGTTTGCTTTCAAAAATTAGGCGTAATGATTGAACAAGATGGTAACGATGTCAATGTATATGGAAAAGGATTAGCTGGATTACAGGAACCAAAAGAGGTACTAGATGTAGGTAATTCAGGAACCACCATTCGTCTTATGCTCGGTATTTTAGCAAATACTCCTTTCCATTGCACTATCATTGGCGATGAATCTATTGGAAAACGTCCTATGAAACGTGTTACGGCCCCTCTTCGCGAAATGAATGCACAAATTGACGGAAGGGAAGAGGGACAATATACGCCTTTGTCGATACGTGGAGGAAATATAAAAGGTATACACTATCATTCTCCTGTAGCAAGCGCGCAAGTGAAATCAGCGGTTTTACTTGCTGGTTTACAAGGAGAAGGGATAACATCAGTAACCGAACCGCTACAATCACGTGATCATACGGAGCGAATGCTACGGGCATTTGGATGTAAAGTAGATGTGAATAGTCGAACAGTTTCATTACAAGGTGGTCAATCGCTTAGGGGATTGGAAATTGAGGTTCCAGGTGATATTTCTTCAGCAGCCTTTTTCTTAGTAGCGGGTGCAATTGTACCGAATAGTAAACTTGTATTGAAAAATGTTGGTTTAAATCCAACAAGAACAGGGATTCTAGATGTGTTATCAGAGATGGGAGCGCGTATTTCAACTCACAATGTTCGAAATGAAGAGTTTGAACCATGTGGAGATATTACAATTGAAACTTCTGAGCTGAAAGGAATGGAAATTGGCGGTTCACTTATTCCAAGATTAATTGATGAAATTCCTATTATTGCCTTACTGGCGACACAAGCGATCGGGACAACAATTATTAAAGATGCTGAGGAGTTAAAAGTAAAAGAAACGAATCGTATTGATACAGTTGTGTATGAACTTCAAAAACTGGGAGTGAAAATTGAAGCGACTTCAGATGGCATGATTATTAATGGAAATCAGAAATTACAAGGAAATATTGTTGATAGTCATGGAGACCATCGCATTGGTATGATGCTTGCAATTGCGTCCTGTATAGCAGAAGGCGAAGTGCAAATTGAAAATGGTAATGCAGTCGCTGTATCCTATCCGGAATTTTTTGATCAGTTAGAATCTCTGTGAAGCAAAAGAATCTTTTCAGTTGGGAAAGGTTCTTTGCTGTTTCCTTTTAGTTGCGTACGTGGTGACAGTTGTTTATTATTAATGAACAGAAGAGAATATTATAAGAGTTAAAGGAGAAATTTATGCAAAAGTTTGAACAAGCTGTTTCTTACATTGAAAACGGTGAAGCGGAAAAAGGATTAGAACTATTAAAAGAATTGGTAAAACAAGGGACGGACGAAGAAAAATATGATATCGCCCGTTACTATCATACACTTGGATTTATTGATGAAGCGTTAGCTATTACAGAAGACCTACGTTTGTTATATCCCGAAGAAAGCGAGTTTACAATATTTTTAGCAGAATTATACATTGATTTAGATAAAGAAGACGAGGCGATCGAAGTACTTCATGATATTCCTGAAGATGATGAACTATATGTTCAATCTCTATTACTTGTTGCAGATTTATTTCAAATGCAGGGTTTCGATGATGTTGCGGAACAAAAACTATTAAAAGCAAAAGAAATGATGCCAGAAGAGCCTGTTATTACTTTTGGATTAGCAGAACTCTATAGCAGTAAAGGTGAAGAGCAAAAAGCGATTGCCTATTATGAGTCATTACTTGCTGAGCATAAAGTAATGGGAGGGGTTGTGATTGCTCTTCGTTTAGCTGAAACGTTAAGTGCAATTGGAAACTGGGAAGAAGCCATTACGTATTATGAAGAAGGGCTAGAAGAGCAGAAAGATATTCATTCTTTATTCGGCTATGCATTTACACTTTATCAAGGCGAAGAGTATCAAAGAGCAATTGGGGCTTGGAAAGAATTAAAAGAATTAGATCCAGAATATGCTTCTTTATATATGTATTTAGCTAAATGTTATGAAAAAGAAGGGATGCTTCAAGAAAGCTATGAAACACTTCATGAAGGAATTAAAATTGATGAATTATCCGTACCTCTTTATGTAGAACTTGCAAATATTGCAGCGAAGATAGGAAAGCTAGCAGAAGCAGAAGAATTGCTTCAAAAAGCATTACAGCTTGATCCGGGACATTTAGGTGCGATATTAAAATATGCATATATCTTAAAAGAACAAGAAAAATATGAAGAACTAATTGCTGCTGTAGAAAATGCAATGGATAGTGGAGAGCAAGATACACAATTACTTTGGGATCTAGCATTTGCGAAAAAACAATTAGAAATGTATTCTGATGCATTAAAACACTATGAGAGTGCATATACTTCTTTTAAGAATCATCCAGATTTCTTGGAAGAGTACGGTTATTTCCTGTTAGAAGAAGGCTTACGAAGAGAGGCAAAAGAAGTATTTACACGCTTACTACAACTGGACCCGACACAAATTCACATCGAAGAATTGCTATATAATTTAGAGGATTTTTCATAAGTTGGAAGGAAAGTGCATGCTGCTTCTTGAATCTAATAAAAAAGAAAGACAGAGGAGGGACTAAGCGCTATGAATACCCCTGTTTCTGTAAACGAGAAGAAGGATTTTGTAAAGTGGTTTTTAAACAATTACCAACTGAAACAGCGTGAATGTGTATGGATTTTAAATTATTTAATGAGTCATGATCAATTAATGCACAAAGTCCACTTCGTAGAACATGCAAAATACTGTCCTCGTGGTTTAGTGATGTCAGCAAATTGTGTAAAAGATACACCGTTTCACTTCTTTAAACAAAATGTTATGACGACGGATGCAGAAAAATCGTTTCATGACATCCGTTTAAATCGAGATGAGGACATTTATATTCAGCTTAATTTTAAATCATCGTTCCAAAATGCAAATTATGTAGCAGTATTAGAAGAAAATCCGTACTTACCAAAGCATATTGAAGTAAATGAAAAAGATCGTTTACTTGCGGAACGATTTTTAGAAGAGAGTGTATTTTCATTTCGAAGAGACCGACTTTTAAAGCAAATTGATGAAGCGCTCGACAATCAGGATAAGGAAACTTTTTGTAAGTTAACCGAGGAATTAAAAAGCTTATAAGGAATAATTTTTTATTTAATTTTGACAAATTTCCGACTACTTAAAGAAAAACTACCTATATTAGGTAGTTTTTCTTTTTTTACCCGTTTTAGTATGGTTTAATAGATATAAAGTGAAAGTTCTGTCATTTAGATTGAAATAACAAGTAAAGGAGGGAATTATGATGAAATGGGTTGTAAAAGATGCGGAGCAATTTGAACAAGCTAGGGAGTATGTGGATACTGGTATTATACCCCTTCTTTCTATTTCCGTAGCAAAAGAAATGAAGGGGATTGTAGAGCAAGGAGAATTTATTCAAACTTTAAGTATGGAATTAGAAAGAGAATATAAAGGAAGAGTACTCTTACTACCTCCTTTTACTTATTTAGCGGAGCAACAAAAGAAAGAGCAAGCGCGATTGCAAGAGTGGGCAAGCCATTTACAAGACCAAGGACTGAAACATATTGCGTATGTTACCAGTGATTTGGGATGGAAAGAGGCTGAAGATATGCTACCAGGTCATTTGTTTTGGTTACCATCTCTATCGTTAGAACAATTTAGTGATCAAGCGAAAAGAGAAGTAATTCAGGCACATGTAAAAAATATAATGTCTCTATTGACTGAAAAGTGGGAAAATAAATAATAAACAGATAGTTCTTATGATTATGAGTAGTATGATATTGACCTGTGCATGTGGGTATTATATCATGAAAGTGTCCTATTTTTTATTTTTTATACTGGTTTGTCACGAGGGGACAATTTCTGATAGAGGGGGGAAATTTTCGTGAGCGAGAAAGAACATCGTGTGTCAAGAAGACAGTTTTTAAACTACACGCTTACAGGTGTAGGGGGGTTTATGGCAGCTGGTATTTTAATGCCGATGACGCGTTTTGCACTTGATCCGGTTTTAAGGAAAGAGGCGGGGGGAGAGATGGTTCCTGTTGCACAAGTTAAAGAGGTTACAACAGAACCAAAACGCTTTGACTTTAAGGTAAAGCAGGTTGATGGTTGGTACAAGTCCGAAGAACCTAAATCTGCTTGGGTGCACAAAGATGAAAGCGGAGACATTGTAGCGTTTTCGCCAGTGTGTAAACATTTGGGGTGCACGGTTAACTGGAATTCGGATAAGTCGCATCCTAATCAATTTTTTTGTCCGTGTCACGGAGGACGTTACACAAAAGATGGCATAAACATAAAAGGAACGCCGCCTCTTGCTCCACTTGATGTGTATGAATCTAAAGTGAAGGATGGAACGCTTTATTTAGGAAAAGCAAAGCCAAGAGGGGGTGCGAAATAGATGTTAAATAAAATTTATGATTGGGTGGACGAGCGGCTAGATATTACACCGATATGGCGTGATATTGCAGACCATGAAGTACCCGAACATGTAAATCCGGCGCATCATTTTTCTGCATTCGTCTACTGCTTTGGGGGACTTACGTTTTTTGTTACTGTAATTCAAATTTTGTCAGGAATGTTTTTAACAATGTATTATGTACCTGATATTAAAAATGCTTGGGAATCAGTTTATTATTTACAAAATGAAGTTGCATATGGGCAAATTGTTCGTGGCATGCACCATTGGGGTGCCAGTCTGGTAATTGTAATGATGTTTTTACATACACTTAGGGTCTTCTTCCAAGGTGCATATAAGAAACCTCGTGAATTAAACTGGATTGTCGGTGTTCTTATTTTCTTTGTTATGCTAGGTCTTGGTTTTACTGGATATTTATTACCATGGGATATGAAAGCACTATTTGCAACAAAAGTAGGGATTCAAATTGCGGAGCAAACACCGCTTATCGGCCCTTATATTAAAACATTACTTGCTGGTCACTCCGAAATTGTCGGGGCTCAAACATTAACTCGCTTCTTTGCTATTCACGTCTTCTTCTTACCAGCAGCACTTCTAGGTCTAATGGCCTTCCACTTCATCATGATTCGCAAACAAGGTATTTCTGGTCCGCTATAAGAGATTGCTAATTTAAAAGAATAGAAGAAAAACTGAATTAAAGGAGGGAGATTATGCATCGCGGTAAAGGGATGAAGTTTGTGGGAGATTCACGAGTACCTGTAGCACGTAAACCGAATATCCCAAAAGATTATTCTGAATATCCAGGGAAAACAGAAGCTTTTTGGCCGAACTTCTTGTTAAAAGAATGGATGGTTGGTGCGGTTTTTTTAATCGGTTATTTATGTTTAACAGTGGCGCATCCGTCACCACTTGAGAGAATGGCGGATCCTACAGATGCAGGATATATACCACTTCCAGACTGGTACTTCTTATTTTTATATCAATTGTTAAAATATTCATACGCATCAGGCTCATATACTGTAATCGGTGCATTTATTATGCCAGGAATTGCGTTTGGAGCATTGTTATTGGCTCCATTTCTCGATCGAGGCCCTGAAAGACGTCCGTTGAAGCGTCCAGTGGCAACTGGATTTATGCTATTAGCGATAGCTTCTATCATCTTTTTAACATGGGAGTCTGTGGCACATCATGACTGGGAAGCTGCAAAAAAACAGGGTGCAATTGTTAAAACGACACAGGTGGATAAAAATGATGATGGTTATAAATTAATGCAAAAAAATACATGTTTAACATGTCATGGTGATAACTTACAAGGGGGTGCAGCAGCACCAGCATTACAAAACTTAACGTTAAAACCAGAAGAAATTGCAAAGATTGCGAAAGATGGAAAAGGTGCAATGCCTAAAGGGGTATTTAAAGGTACGGATGAAGAGGTAAAGAAACTTTCAGAATTTATTGCGAAATATAATAAGAAATAAGTGAAGGCTGACTGCAATTTTTTGTAGTCAGTTTTTCTATTTGGAAGAGGAAGTTTGTTATAATATATATACATTTTGTTTTTCAATTTAAAAGTGTCTGCTATGAAGAACAAAAGGTAATCGCTATTTGTTTTCTCGTTGTGTTTCTCACTTGGCATGAGGTAAAGGATCTGACCACTACTATGCATGAACGGATGCTCTCTCCTACTTAAAAGGACTGGTTTTTATAAAGAATTACTATATTTGAAAGGTGTTGTACATATAGATTGGCTTATTTGTATGCATTATTAAGACAGCGTTCAGTTTTAATATTTTTACTTATTATTAATATTCTAGGAACAATATTTGGTTTTGTTTGGTATGGAGAACAACTGATGGAAACTTCAATGATATTCTGGCCATTTGTTCCGGATAGCCCTATCGCAAGTTTATTTTTTGTAATCGTGTTATTCGCATTTTTACGAAATAAAAATTGGGGACTAATAGAAGCGTTAGCAATCGTTTCGTTAATGAAATATGGTATTTGGGCTGTTGTTGTAAATGGTATTATGTTTATGGTTCAGGGCGATCTTGGGTTTATGGGCTATATGTTGGTATTTTCTCATTTTGCAATGGCCGTGCAAGGTTTATTGTATGCTCCGTTTTACCGTATTAAAAAGTGGCATTTCATTGTAGCGAGTATATGGACATTACATAATGATGTAATCGACTATTTATTTTGGCAAATGCCGAGATATGGTATTATGCATTTGTTTGTTGAACAGATTGGTTATTTTACATTTTGGCTAAGTATTGTTGTACTAGCTATTACATATTATTATTGTTTGAGAAGGAATCGAAAGCAGTTTTTGTTATGAATTTAAATGAGGAATTGGGGGAAATGAATGAATGCAAATAAGATAGGACCAAGAGTGCTGGATAGCTGTATAAATTCTATTGTCTCATACTGTATCGCATTTTTTATTTTTGCTGCTGCAACTACAATTGTTGTATATGGAAAATGGATATATTATGCAGATATACATTTTTTAAATATACCAGATTTAGCAAATATGACAGAGTCTGAAATTAAGAGAAACTATGATGTGCTGATTACATATCTTTCTCCTTTTTATCAAGGGTCATTACAGTTTCCTACACTGGATATGTCAACAAGCGGAAGAATTCATTTTGTTGATGTGAAAAATATTTTAGTGAAAATTCAATACGGAATGTGTATGGCGCTTGGTATTGTTTTATTGGGTGGGTGGTACTTATTACGAAAAAGAAAGGTGAAGTTTTTATTACATGGTGCAATTTTGACTATTATATTTCCGATTGCGCTTACTTTACCCATTGCCATTAATTTTGAAAAGAGTTTTGTACTATTTCATAAACTTCTTTTTACTAATGATTATTGGCAGTTTGATAGTGAAACGGATCCGGTTATTTTAATGCTACCAGAACAGTTTTTTATGCATGCAGCATGTGTTATTTTATTATTGATTTTATGCGGTAGTGCGATTTGTTATTTTATGTATCGTTATTTACGAAAAAAGAGTAAAACTTCAATGAAGAATCTTTATTCATAAAGTAAAACTTTCATTAGTCGAGAGTTCATCCCTTAACAATTAACATAAAATATTTTTCAACCTTGTTCTGTTCTATTCTTGTCCACCTTAACATATTTTGTACTAGTAGTTATAGGGGGGACCGGGATGAAAAGAGTCTTAATTGGAATGATAGCATTTCTGATTATATTGTTTCCAGTACGCATATATGCTGAAAAATGGACTGAGTTAACGGTACTACTAGATGATTCCTTACAACTTGTAAAACAGGAAGAATATGAGAAAGCAACGCAAGTATTGCGAAGTTTTTCAGAGCGATTTGTATTACGAGAGAACACAAAGGAAAATAAACTAACACCTATGCATTTTCGCATAATTTCTTTAGCATATGACAAGGCACAGCAATCGCTTGGAGAAGAAAGTGTAGATCGTCAAATAAAAATAGATGATGTATTAGCATTACAACTGGCGGTAGATGCGGAGGTATCTAAGTATCAACCGCTTTGGATAGAACGAGAAGGACGTGTTATGGGGGCTTTTGCTAAAGTTGAAAAAACACTTCAAGCAGGAGATAATGAAGGTTTCCAACGATCGTTAAATACATTTCTACGTGAATTTGATGTGATTTATCCAAGTTTAATGATTGCATTGCCAGAAAATCAATCGCAGCGTGTAAATGCGCATTTATCGTATTTGGATGAATTTCGTAATGTTATGTTAAAAAATAAAAGTGGACAAACGCAATTAGGGATTATAAAAGAAGATTTACAAAAAATATTCCAAACAGCAAAGAAAGATGAAGTGGATTCGTCTCTCATATGGTTTATGACAATTACAGGTGGGATCATTTTGTTTACATTAACATACGTTGGCTGGAGAAAATATAAGGGAGAGAAAGCAAAGCGTACCAGCGGGATGCATTCTAAAAATCGATAATATTACGAATATAGACAAGGATTGTAAGGTTTCTTTATTGACAATGTGTAAAGAAGAAAATAGAATGGAAAGTACTAAATAATTAAGACTTCACTGGAGGTTCATGATGTTTTATTTAATTTACTTCGCGATCATTATGATCATACCGTTGTATGCACAGTCTAAAGTACGTAGTGCTTACAGTAAGTATTCACAAGTGTATTCAACATCCGGTATGACAGGAGCGGAAGTGGCTCGGAAAATTTTAGATGAGAATGGATTATACAATGTAGCTGTAGAAGAAACACCAGGTCATTTATCAGATCATTATGATCCAACAGCAAAGACCGTTCGTTTATCAACGGATAACTATTATGGTCATTCTGTTGCGGGAACAGCGGTAGCGGCTCATGAAGTAGGACATGCGATTCAAGATGCAAATGATTATAACTTTATGCGTCTTCGTCATTCATTAGTGCCTATGGCGAATTTTGGATCAAATATGTCATGGATTTTTATCTTAATTGGTATGTTTGCACAAATGACTGGTTTATTGTTACTAGGGATTATTTTAATGGCTGCAGGTGTACTGTTTCAACTTGTTACATTACCAGTTGAATTTGATGCATCCAAACGTGCAATGCAGCAAATTGAAGCTCTTGGAATTGTATCGACAGATGAATATGGGCAAGCTCGTAAAGTATTAAACGCAGCAGCATTAACATATGTGGCAGCAGCAGCAGTTGCAGTATTTGAATTGCTTCGTCTAGTGTTAGTATATACGGGTATGCAACGTAGTGACGATTAAAGGCTATCAATTTTGATAGTCTTTTTTATTATGCTTGGATTTTAGGAGAATTTGGTAACTCAAACTTAACTGTTGGAACGAATTCTAATGTGAATTTTTGTAGAGATGAAATTCATCTTTATAGAATAAGAAGATGGGAATTTTTTTACTAGGTTTAATTTCATTTGTTTTTTTGTTCTACGTGTAATTCGGTAATAGAATTCTAGAGAGAAAGTTATAATAAGAATAGGTAGAATGATTAAGATTAAAGGTGATGAGTATGCAATATCCAGCTTCATTAGTGATGCATGTGAAAGAGCGTAGTGTTAACTATGCCGTAGAGGGATTTATAAGTGGACAAGGTCCTGAAAAGCCGAAATTGATGCTTGTTGGAGAAGCACCTGGAGAAACTGAAATTCATAATGGTATTCCATTTAGTGGAAGAGCAGGAGAGCAGTTAATGGTTTTTTTAGAACATATTGGTCTAAAAAGAGAAGAAGTATATATTACAAGTGCTGTTCGTAGTCGGCCTTATACGTGGAGAGAGAAAAGAGAGCGGAGCGGGCAAATTATTCAGAAGAAATACAATCGAACTCCTAATCAGAGAGAAGTACTTGCACATGCTCCTTTGTTAGATTATGAGATAGAGCATGTGCAAGCGCCGGTTATTGTCACACTTGGAAATATTGCACTAAAGCGTTTAGTGGGATCAGGTAAAAAGATTACTGATGTTCATGGGGAATTATTACAACAACCAGTGCGGAAATTGAAAAATAATCAAAGCACAGATTTTGTATGGACTGAGCAAGTGTATAATATCTTTCCGACATTTCATCCAGCTTCAATTTTTTATAATAGAAGCTTATTGGAATTAATTTATGCTGATTTAGAAAAGTTGAGGGAGTATATAAAGTAGAATGGTAAAACACCTAGAAAAGCTTATTTGGGCTTGAAAGCTTTTCTAGGTACACATATGGGTTTACGCTTGAAGAATTCATGTAGTTAATTATGTAACGGGTTTTTATTCTCATCTAGTGTAAATCCTTCACCAACTACATCATGTACATCGCTTACTGCAACAAATGCATGAGGATCCACAGAAGTGATAATATTTTTTAATTTTACGATTTCATTTTTTGCAACAACACAATAAAGGACATTTCGTTCAATCTTTGTATAGGAACCAACAGCTTTTAAAAAGGTAGCCCCGCGCTCCATTTCGGATAGAATTTTGGCTGCGATTTCGTCATTTTTGTCAGAAATAATGGTTGCTCCTTTCGCTGCATATGCCCCTTCTTGCATAAAATCAATCACCTTCGCTCCGATAAAGACAGCAACTAACGTATACATGCCTTCGCGATAAGATAAGTATGTGAGAATTGAGATGACAATGACAACAGCGTCAAACATAAACATCGTTTTTCCCATGCTCCAGCCAATATATTTATGTGCTAATCGCGCAATAATATCGACACCGCCAGTTGTCCCGCCGTATTTAAATATAATTCCGAGGCCAATGCCAATAAAGGCACCTGCGAACAATGCAGCTAACGTCATATCGTTTTGCAAATTTAAATGTAAATTTAATGATTCATAGCGTTGGAAAATCCAAAGAAATAAAGAAACACTAAATGTTCCGATTAATGTATATAAGAAAGTTGTTCGTCCTAGTAACTTCCAACCGACGAAAAAGAGAGGGATGTTTAAGAGTAAATTTGTATATGATGGATCAAGTGAAAATAGAAAATAAAGTAATAACGTAATTCCTGTAAAGCCACCTTCTGCTAAGTGATTTTCAATATTAATATTTACGATGCCAAAAGAGAAGATAGCGGAACCAATCAAAATAAATATAATGTTTTGAATCTTCAAGTTAGTTTTCATGCCGTAAGCCCCCTAATATGTAATTGTTACTTTGCTCCGCTAAAACGATAAAATACAGAAAATAGTTTTACTTTGCCCTGCGCCAACGGTTGGTAGGAGATAAAGCTAAGAATGGGCGGACCATCCGTAAGAGTCAGATTGGCTAGGGCTAATCTTTTGCAAGAAGAGCGTTTGCGAAAGAAAGTTTCACTTTATTATAGTCTATCCAAAAATACGTGGCAAATAGGGGGGAAGAGGAATAATATTTGTCAAATCGCCATGAATTGGCTAACATGAAAGAGGAAGGATTAGAGGTGAACAATATGGAACAAAAAACGATGAAAGATATGCAGAAAGAAGTTGATGCATATATTAGTCAATTTAAAGAAGGTTATTTCAGTCCGCTTGCAATGATGGCACGTTTGACAGAAGAAATGGGTGAACTTGCAAGAGAAGTGAATCACTATTACGGTGAAAAACCGAAGAAAACGACTGAAAAAGCTCGAACAATTGAAGAGGAACTTGGAGATGTATTATTTGTTATGATCTGTATGGCAAATAGCTTACATATTGATTTAGAAACAGCACATAACATTGTAATGAATAAATTTAATATACGTGATAAAGATCGCTGGACACGTATTGAAGAGGGAGAGAAAGAGTAATGAAAGATATTAAAGTAATTATTGCTGGACCAAGAGGACGCATGGGATATGAAGCTGTACTTCTAATGGAGAGAACACCACATTTTCAATTAGTAGCAGCAGTTGATTATAAACATGGTGGTGACAAAATTTCAAATCTTCCAGGAATGCCAGCATTAGATGCCCCAATCTATGCGGACTTACATACTTGTTTAAATGAAGTAGAAGCGGATGTATTGCTAGATTTAACGACACCAGAAATCGGAAAAAAACACGTTACACTTGCTGTTGAACATGGTCTTCGTTCTGTTATCGGTACGACAGGGTTTACAGAAGAAGAACTTCAACATTTAACAGATACTGCGAAAGAAAAACAAGTAGGTACAATTATTGCTCCAAACTTTGCAGTTGGTGCAGTACTTATGATGAAGTTTTCGCAAATGGCAGCGAAATATTTCCAAGATGTTGAAGTGATTGAATTACATCATGATCAAAAACTAGATGCTCCTTCGGGAACAGCTGTAAAAACAGTAGACTTAATCCGTCAAAATCGTGAACCAAAACAACAAGGTCATCCAAATGAAACAGAACAATTAAAAGGAGCACGTGGTGCGAATGTAGATGGGATTCACATTCATAGCGTACGTTTACCAGGCCTTATTGCGCATCAAGAAGTATTGTTTGGTGGAGACGGACAGATGTTAACGGTTCGTCATGATTCATTCAATCGAGCATCATTTATGTCTGGAGTAAAATTATCTATCGAAACAGTAATGAATCTTGATCATCTTGTATATGGATTAGAGAATATCATCGATTAAAGGGGAGAAAACGGATGAAGATTGCCTTAATCGCACACGACAAAAAGAAGGATGATATGGTTTCGTTCGCATACGCATATAAACCAATCTTTGAACAACATGAACTTTTTGCAACAGGAACAACGGGTCTTCGTATTATGGAAGCGACAGGTTTAGAAGTTACAAGATATCAATCTGGTCCTCTTGGTGGTGACCAGGAGATTGGTGCAATGATTGCAAAAAATGATTTAGATATGGTGATTTTCTTCCGAGATCCATTAACAGCACAACCACATGAACCGGATGTAAATGCGTTGCTTCGTTTATGTGATGTATATGCAATTCCGCTTGCAACGAACATGGCAAGTGCAGAAATGTTAATGCACGCATTAGATCGAGGGGATTTGGACTACCGAAAGTTAAGAAAATGAGGGGAACAATTATGAGTGGATTACATATATTAGCGTTTGGTGCCCATGCCGATGATGTTGAAATCGGCATGGCAGGCACCATTGCAAAATATACGAAACAAGGATATCAAGTTGGCATCTGTGATTTAACAGAGGCTGATTTATCTTCAAACGGAACGGTCGAATTAAGAAAAAAAGAGGCCCAGACAGCTGCTCGTATTATGGGAGTAGAAACGCGGATTAATTTAGCAATGCCGGACCGTGGTTTGTATATGAAAGAAGAATATATACGGGAAATCGTAAAGATTATTCGTACATATAAACCAACGCTAATTTTTGCACCATATTATGAAGATCGTCACCCAGATCATGCGAATTGTGCAAAACTTGTGGAAGAAGCGGTATTTTCAGCGGGTGTTCGTAAATATATGCCAGAAATTCCGCCACACCGTGCGCAATCTTTTTATTATTATATGATTAATGGTTTTCATAAACCCAATTTCTGTATAGATATTAGTAAGCAGCTTTCTGAAAAGATAGCAGCGTTAGAAGCGTATGAAAGTCAGTTTACAACTGGAAGTGATGGGGTTAAGACACCTTTAACGGAAGGGTATGTTGAAACGATTATCGCTCGTGAGAAAATGTTTGGAAAAGAAGTTGGAGTTATGTATGCTGAAGGATTTATGAGTAAAAAGCCAGTTTTATTACATGCTGATTTAATAGGGGGATGTAAATGAAATTGAAAATAGGTATAACATGTTATCCTTCTGTGGGTGGTTCTGGAGTTGTGGGTACGGAACTTGGAAAGCAATTGGCTGAACGAGGTCATGAAATTCACTTTATTACCTCTGGAGTTCCATTCCGATTAAATAAAGTATATCCAAACATTTATTTTCATGAAGTAACGGTAAATCAATATTCTGTCTTTCAATATCCACCTTACGATTTAGCATTAGCAAGTAAAATGGCAGAGGTGGCGCAGAGAGAAAACTTGGATATTTTACATGTGCACTACGCAATACCACATGCAATTTGTGCATACTTAGCGAAGCAGATGATTGGAGACGATATTAAAATCGTTACGACGTTACATGGAACTGATATTACTGTACTTGGTTCAGACCCTTCTCTAAATAATTTAATACGGTTTGGTATTGAGCGATCTGATGCTGTTACAGCTGTATCTCACTCGTTAATTCAAGAAACAAATGAGCTTGTAAAGCCAAATAAAGAAATTCAGACTGTATATAATTTTATTGATGAGCGTGTCTATTTTAAGAGAGATATGTCCCAACTAAAAAAAGAGTATGGCATACGTGAAGGTGAAAAGGTATTAATTCATATTTCGAATTTTCGTAAGGTCAAGCGTGTACAAGATGTTGTCCAGTCATTTGCTAACATTGTAAAAGAAGTGGATGCGAAATTATTACTTGTTGGTGATGGACCAGAATTTTGTACAATTGTACAGTTGGTGAAAAGCTTACATATTGAAGAACATGTTTTGTTTTTAGGAAAACAGGATAATGTTGCAGAGCTTCTTGCCATGAGTGACTTAATGTTACTTTTATCGGAAAAAGAAAGCTTTGGTCTTGTTTTACTAGAAGCAATGGCTTGTGGTGTGCCATGTATTGGAACACGGGTTGGGGGCATTCCAGAGGTTATTAAACATGGTGAAACGGGATATATATGCAAAGTTGGTGATACGTTAGGCATAGCAAAACAAGCAATACAACTCCTTAAGAATAAAGAGCTTCATCAAAATATGGCAGAGCAAGCGATGGCAGCTGTATATGAGCAATTTGGTTCAGGAAAAATTGTTTCACAATATGAGGAGATTTATTATGACATACTAAGGGATGACAAACATGAAACGATTTAAGCAGGCTGCAGAGATTATTGAAATATTAAACCGACATGGACATGAGGCGTATTTCGTTGGTGGAAGTGTTCGTGATTTTATTATTGGTAGACCGATTGGTGATATTGATATTGCAACATCGGCTTTACCAGAAGAAGTAATGAATCTATTTCCGCGTCATGTTCCTGTCGGTCTTGAACACGGTACTGTTATTGTTTTACAAGAAGGAGTTCCTTATGAAGTGACGACCTTTCGAACAGAAAGCGAATATGAGGATTTTCGACGACCGAGCACTGTTCAATTTGTGCGTTCATTAGAAGAGGACTTGCAGAGACGTGATTTTACAATGAATGCAATTGCGATGACTGAACAGGGAAAAATCATTGATTTATTTGGTGGGCAAGAGGCGATTAAAACGAAAGAAATTATAACTGTAGGAGATGCATCTTCTCGTTTTCAAGAAGATGCACTACGTATGATGCGTGGTATTCGCTTTGTTAGTACTTTAGGCTTCTCTTTAGAGGAACAAACGAAGTATGCGATTGAAAAGTATGGACATTTGTTGGAACATATAGCGATTGAAAGAATTACGGTTGAGTTTGAAAAGCTGTTGACAGGTACATATTGTGTAAAGGGGCTTCAAAAACTAGTAGAGACAAAATTATTTACGCATTTACCGTATTTACAAATGTCAGAAGAGAGAATTTTAAAAGCTGCGCAATATAAATGGGATTCTTTTGAAACGGAAATTGAGGCGTGGGCATTTTTCCTATATTGTATTGGTGAAGAACATCCATCAGTTTTCTTGCGTCAATGGAAATTTTCAAATAAAAAAATAAAAGATATTGTAGCTGTTATATTAGCAATCCGTTCTAGAAAAACAAAGTCTTGGGATGCAGTCTTTCTATACAAAACAGGTTTGCAGACTGCTTTAATGGCTGAAAGAGTATATCAAGCTATTATAGAAAAATATGATATGTCTTCTGTAAATCAAGTGCAGTCATTATTTAATTCATTATCTATCCATAATCGTCAGGAAATGAAGGTAAGTGGTAATGATTTATTAGGTTGGACAGAAAAAAAGCCGGGACCATGGGTGGCAGAAGTGTTGCAAAGAATTGAAGAAGAAATTTTACAAGAACGATTAGAAAATGAGAAAGAAAAAATAAGGGAGTGGCTACACGGATGCAATCTACTATAAGAAAACAATTATTACAAGTTTTTTCTGAAGCGGATGGTGAGTTTGTATCTGGTCAAATAATTAGTGACAAGCTTGGCTGCTCAAGAACCGCTGTTTGGAAACATATGGAGGATCTTCGAAGTGAAGGGTATGAACTAGAAGCTGTACGCCGTCTTGGCTATCGGATTGCTAGTAAACCAGATAAAGTAACAGCGAATGAAATTCAATTAGGCTTACAGACAGAATTTATAGGGAGAACAGTTTATTTTGAAGAATCTGTAGAGTCTACGCAGCATATTGCAGCAAAACTTGCTTATGAAGGTGCAGCAGAAGGAACGATTGTTGTGGCGGAAGAACAAACGGCAGGGCGCGGTCGTTTGAGTAGAAAATGGCATTCACCAAAAGGGACAGGAATTTGGATGAGTATCATTTTGCGTCCGGCTATTCCAGTTCATCATGCGCCTCAACTTACGCTATTAGCAGCTGTTAGTGTAGCTCAAGCGATTGAAAAATGTGTAGGTGTACATGTTGGAATTAAATGGCCTAACGATATTTTAATACAAGGTAAAAAGGCTGTTGGTATTTTAACAGAGATGCAGGCTGATCCAGATAAAATTAACGCTGTTATTATGGGAATAGGCATTAATGCAAACCAGGAGCAAGAGCATTTTGCTGATGAGATTAAGCAAATCGCAACTTCTTTAGCGATTGAATCAGGTAAACCAATTGTTCGAGCGGAGCTGATGCAACAGATCTTTTTACAAATGGAGAAGTTATATCAAGAATATGTAACGAATGGTTTTTCGGTTATTAAACTTCTTTGGGAAAGTTATGCGATAAGTATAGGAAAAGAAATTACGGCTAGAACGATGAAAGATACGATTACAGGTATCGCAAGAGGAATTACAGCAGATGGTGTACTTATGTTAGAAGATGATAAGGGGCAGATCCATCATATTCATTCTGCGGATATAGAAATTAAGTGAAGAGAAGTTCCAATTTGGGAGCTTCTTTTTATTTGTATATTTGATGGATAGGAATCAAATTGTGGATAACCGTTAATTGGTATTTTGAAAATTTCACATACTGTAATAAAATAGAAAATTATTTTTTCAAAAAAATGTAGTAATTTTATTTCTTTGTTTGCTATAATTAGTTCGAACATGGGCAGTATCTGAGTGAACTGCACCGTTATTTCAAGCGATGAAGAAAAATAATTTGGATTCTGCCTTGATCCAACAACGGACTGGGACAGAGGGATGAATTTTGCCGACTAACACAACCCTTCTGCTCTTTTGTGGCCAGAGGGGTTTTTTATATGATTTCGGTCATCTCCTCTCTCCTGAAATAAAGGAGGAGTAATTTTTGAAAACGACAACAGATTTTTTGAAAATGAAAGAGAAAGGTGAGCCGATTACGATGCTTACTGCGTATGATTATCCATCTGCTAAGCTTTCAGAAGAAGCTGAAGTCGATATGATTTTAGTAGGGGATTCTCTTGGAATGGTTGTACTTGGATACGATTCAACGATTCCAGTAACTGTAGATGATATGATTCATCATACGAAAGCAGTGCGCCGTGGAGCTAAGGACACTTTTATTGTAACGGATATGCCGTTTATGTCTTACCATGTATCTTTGCAAGAAACAATGCATAATGCACGTCGTATTATTCAAGAGAGCGGAGCACATGCAGTGAAAGTGGAAGGGGCTGATGAAGTAGTCTCAATCATTCGCTTCTTAACGAATGCAGGAATTCCTGTTGTATCCCATCTTGGTTTAACACCTCAATCTGTGGGGGTATTAGGTGGTTATAAAGTGCAAGGAAAAGATGCGGAAAGTGCAAAGAAATTGTTAGAAGATGCGAAGAGGTGTGAAGAAGCTGGTGCGATGGCAATCGTTTTAGAATGCGTACCAATGCAATTAGCAGAGCTTGTATCACAGCAACTGACAATTCCTACAATAGGCATTGGTGCAGGGAGTAAAGTAGACGGCCAAGTGCTTGTTTATCACGATCTCATTACGTATGGAGTGGAGCGTGTTCCAAAATTTGTGAAGCAATATACGTCTGTTCAGGAAGAAATTGTACGTGGGATCTCACAATATGTTGCTGAAGTAAAAGCAAGACAATTTCCTGAAGAAAAACATTCATTCACAATGAAAGAGGAAGAGTGCTTAGCGTTATACGGAGGGAAACAGTAATGAAAATTGTAACAACAGTGCAAGAGATGCAGAGAATTGCCAGTGAAATTCGTGCAAGTGGGAAAGAAAGTGGCTTTGTTCCAACGATGGGATATTTACATGAAGGGCATGCTACTTTATTACGTCAAGCACGAGAAGAGAATGAAGTGGTTATTTTAAGTGTATTTGTAAATCCATTGCAGTTTGGACCGAATGAAGATTTGGATCGCTATCCTCGGGACATTGTTAGGGATGAGAAGGTAGCAAAAGAAGCTGGAGTCGATTATTTATTTTATCCGAGTGTGGAAGAAATGTACCCAGCAGAACAGACTACAAAAGTTGAGGTTGTAAAGCGGACAGACGTGTTATGCGGTAAGCAACGACCAGTTCATTTTTCTGGTGTTGCGACTGTATTGATGAAGCTATTTAATATTACAATGCCGAATCGTGCCTATTTTGGTATGAAAGACGCACAGCAAGTTGCTGTTATTGAAGGGTTTGTACGTGATTTTAATATTCCAATTACAATTGTACCTGTTGATATTATTAGGGAAGAAGACGGATTAGCAAGAAGTTCTCGCAATGTATATTTATCGGAGAAAGAGCGCGAGGAAGCGCCGCAGTTATATCGTAGCTTATGTATAGCGAAAGAGCGGATTGAAGAGGGAGAGCGTAATCCACAAGTGGTTACAAACCTCGTGAAAGAATACATTGAAAAAAATACACAAGGTACTGTTGATTATGCAGATCTATATACGTATCCAGCTTTGACAGAGTTAGAGGTAATTCAAGGACGTATTATTCTTGCAATTGCAGTGAAATTTGAAAATGCACGATTAATTGACAATATAACATTAACAGTTAAATAAGGGGGAACATCTATGTTTCGCACAATGATGAGAGCAAAGTTACACCGCGCGACTGTAACGGAAGCAAATTTAAATTATGTAGGTAGTATTACAATTGATGAAGACTTAATGGATGCAGTCGAGATTGTAGAAAATGAAAAAGTACAAATTGTAAATAATAACAACGGAGCTCGCTTAGAGACGTATGTGATTAAAGGAGAACGTGGAAGCGGCGTTGTTTGTTTAAATGGTGCAGCTGCAAGGCTTGTACAACCTGGAGATAAAGTTATTATTATTTGCTACGGCCTCGTAGCGGCAGAAGAAGTATATAAGCAAGCACCAAAAATTGCGGTGTTAGATGATAACAATCAAATTATTGAAATGTTAGGTGCTGAAAAAGCTGGCACGATTTTATAAAGTAGAATTTTAATTAGTCGGGGACTTCATCCTCACCGATTGAGAGAAACAAAAGAAAAGTTATTCCTTATGGAATAGCTTTTTTATTTTGAAATGAAATCATTTCATTTTGTGCATCTTTTCATTAAGATGATATAAAACGTGGTATAGTAACAATATATGAATTTTTATTGTTTGAAAGGGTAAGAAATTGAGGTGTTACATATGAGTAAGCGTTATGTCGTTGTCGATTTAGAGACGACAGGGAACTCCTGGAAAGATGGGAAGGACAGAATTACACAAATTGCAGCTGTTGTAGTAGAAGATGGAGAAATACTGGAAATTTTTTCGTCTTTTGTTAACCCGAAGAGAGAGATTCCCCCATTTATTACAGAATTAACAGGGATTGATGAAAATCTTGTGAAACAAGCCCCGCTATTTTGCGATATTGCGCCAATGGTAGCTGAACTATTACATGGTGCTTATTTTGTTGCACATAACGTTCACTTTGATTGGAATTTTTTGAAGGAAGAATTAAAGCAGGCTGGATATGGAGAAGTAAACTGCCCAAAAATTGATACGGTTGAATTGGCACAAATTTTATTGCCGACAGCTGATAGCTATAAATTGCGCGATTTAGCAAAAAAACATGAATTGGAACACGATCAACCGCATCGTGCGGATAGCGATGCTCTTGTGACAGCAGAATTATTTTTACAATTTCTAAATCAATTAGAAAAACTCCCCCTTGTCACCTTACAATCTTTTTATGAGCTAAGCGATGTATTACAAAGTGATATAGCGAATATCATTTCAGAAAATATTTTAAATAAAGTGATGCTTGGTACAGAAGAGGCAAATGAGTACGAAGTATACCGAAATATTGCGCTGCGAAAACGAAATTATGCATTAGAAATGGGTGATGATTGTTCATCTAAATTTGATGCTTTTTTATACAAGTCAATGGAACAACTTGAATTAAAGATGCCAACTTTTGAAAAAAGGGAAAGTCAACAGCGAATGATGAAGGAAATATATACAGCGTTAAGAGATTCTCGTTTTTCATTAATTGAAGCTGGTACGGGTACAGGTAAGACACTTGCTTATTTGCTTCCAAGTATTTATTTTGCAAAGAAAAAAGAAGAGCCAGTTATTATTAGTACGCAAACGGTACAATTGCAACAACAAATGATTGAAAATGAAATTCCTTTATTGCAAAGTATACTACCATTTCCATTCGAAGTGGCTCTCTTAAAAGGAAGGAAACACTACCTTTGTTTACATAAATTTGAATATGCATTGCAAGAAGAAGAGAAGAACTATGATGCTGCGCTTACGAAAGCAAAAATTTTAGTATGGTTACTGCAAACAGAGACTGGTGATCGTGATGAGCTTAATATCCCAGAGGGTGGGAAGTTACTGTGGGATCGTATATGTAGTGACACATATAGTCCAGGTGGAATGCAAAGCAATTGGTTTAGTCGCTGTTTTTATCAACGTGCAAAAAATAAAGCGTTGTTCGCAGATATTGTTATTACAAATCATGCATTACTATTTCAAGACTTTGTTAGCGAAGATCCATTGTTGGGATCATGTGAATATATTATTTTTGACGAAGCTCATCATATTGAAGAAACAGCGACTCGGACACTTGGAGACCAGTTTTCATGCATGTATTTTCAATTGATCTTATCACGATTGGGTACGTTAGAAACAGATGATGTACTATCAAAGGTGTATGAATTGGTGGGAAAATCTAAAAATTCACCACGATCAACTTTTCGGATGTTAAGTCATAGGTTGAAAGAAATTAAATTTGATGCGGATGAATTATTTCAAATGTTACGTACATTTATATTTCAGCAAACACAGCAAGAACAAGGGGCAAATAATATACCACTTATTTATCGATATAATGCGGATCAAGAGGATGGAAAACTATGGAGGAGTATAGTCGAGTTAACTAATCGCTTCGTATACGAGTTGAGAAAAATACTTACTGTGCTAGATAAACAAGCGGATATATTACAAAGTAAAATTGAATGGGAGATACATGTTGTTACAGGCGAATTTATGCATTTACTTGAAATATTGCGCAAAATGGCCGACTCATTACAATTGCTTATACTAGAAAAAACAGCATATGTGACATGGATGGAAACAGAAACGAAAGGTACAATTCATTCCACTGTGTTATATGCACAACCTGTCCATATAGGCGAAAGATTTGCGGATGAGTTCTTAACAAAAAAGAGAAGCGTTATTTTTACTTCGGCGACTTTGACAGTTAATAATACATTTGATTATATGCAGGAACAACTTGGCTTATATGACTTTGCACCAGATACATTAACAGTTTCATCGCCATTTCATTATGAGGAGCAAGTGAAATTAATGGTTCCTACTGATGTCCCTCTTATTAAGGAAGTAAGCGAGGATACGTACATAAGAGAAGTATCCTATCATATTACGAAGATTGCTAAAGCGACAAATGGAAGGATGCTCGTATTATTTACATCATATGAAATGTTAAAGAAAGCATATACAAACTTAAAACAAGCGGAGGAATTAGAAGATTTTGTATTACTAACACAAAGTGTTCATAATCGTAGTCGAAGTCGTTTAGTTCGGAAGTTTCAAGAGTTTGATAAATCAATTTTGTTAGGAACAAGTAGTTTTTGGGAAGGGATTGATATTCCTGGAGATGCATTAAGCTGTCTTGTTATTGTTCGATTACCATTTACACCGCCTCATCAGCCGATGATGGAAGCTAAAAGCGAATGGTTGAAAAATAAAGGGGAAGATGTATTTACGAAGTTGGCACTTCCGCAAGCGATTCTTCGTTTTAAACAAGGATTTGGTCGATTAATTCGTACAACGACGGATACTGGAACGGTGTTTGTGTTAGACCGTCGTTTAACTAATTCTTTCTATGGAAAAAGGTTTATGCAATCTATTCCGAATGTTCCTCTTTATGAAGGGACATTAGAACAACTATTAGAGCACTTAGAACAATAATGCCGAAACAAGGAAACTTTAGTTAGTAGGAGTTTCTTCATTCTATACCGGTTCTTCGTTTTTACAAATGGTTTTTAGACGAAAAGTGTACTCTTGTCTAAGTATTATTCCTAGAGGTAGGAAAGGTTACGATCCATAAGTAGTGGAATAAATAAAAATATGCCTGAAGTACGATGTACTTCAGGCATGAAATGTGGGTAGGAGGAAATTTATTTTTTCTTACTTCTTGTATACAAATGTTTCGGTTTTCAATTTGAAACCTTTTTTTGCTGAACATGTCCTGCTATAATAGATGGGTGATGAAGCAGGGGTTGTAAAGAATGTACTCTTATTGTAACCGCATTGCGTTCTTCTATAATTAGAAATTTTTGTGTAACGGAGGAGTTTTCATGGAAAAGAAAATCGAAGTGCTATCAACGACGCGTATTAAATATTCGTCTGACTTATATAAAATCGTTGATAGTTTAAATCGCACTTTAAAAGAGCAAGACCTCATGTTCGGATTGGCATTAGACGAAAACGAAAAAGAAACAGCAGTATTTACGATATACAGAACGTAGTGATACAATGAAAAAGTGGATCTTTGCCATCATTATCGTTATCGTTGCCGTTGTGCTATATGGGGTGCATGTTTATAATGCGACAATGGAAAAGAAAATTCCGAAAGAGTCAAAAGTCGTAGAGATTGCGAAAGAAAAAGGAAAACTTTCAGAGGTAAAAACCGTTGACTATTATAATGGAAAATCTTCATATACAGTCGTACAAGGTTTAAATGAAAAAAGAGAACAAACTATCGTTTGGGTACCTGAGAAAGAAGGAAATGTTCTAGTACGAAAAAAGAACGAAGGCATTTCTGAAAAGAAAGCTTTACAGATTGTGGCTAGTGACCGTAATCCAAAAGAATTTGTAAAGGCAAAATTAGGTGCTGAAAACGATGTTCCGTTGTGGGAAATTACATATATTGATCAAGAAGGTCGTTATACGTATTATTATCTAGAATTTCAAGATGGGAAATATGCTGGATATTACAGCATTGAAAAATAGATGCAGGGGGAACCACAAATGAAATTAGCAAAGCGAGTAGCTGCCTTAACACCGTCTTCAACTTTAGAAATTACAGCAAAGGCACAAGCATTAAAAGCCGAGGGGCATGATGTAATAGGATTAGGTGCAGGGGAACCTGACTTTAATACACCAGAACATATTATGAATGCCGCACATCAAGCAATGCTAGAAGGACATACAAAATATACACCAACTGGTGGATTAGCTACATTAAAACAAGAAATTGCGAAGAAATTTAGTCGTGATCAAGGATTATCCTATGATCCTACTGAGATTATCGTATGTAATGGAGCAAAACATGCACTTTATACGTTGTTTCAAGTGTTACTTGATGAAGAAGACGAAGTTATCATTCCGACTCCTTATTGGGTAAGTTATCCAGAACAAGTAAAGCTTGCTGGTGGTAAACCGGTTTATGTAGAAGGCTTAGAAGACAATCAGTATAAAATTACGCCAGAGCAGCTGCGCGGGGCAATTACAGAGAAAACGAAAGCTGTTATTATTAATTCGCCGAGCAATCCAACAGGGATGATTTACAGTAAGGAAGAATTACAGCAGCTTGGAGAAGTATGTTTAGAACACGATATCTTAATCGTTTCTGATGAGATTTATGAGAAATTGGTTTATGGTGGAATCGAGTATACATCTATTGCTCAGCTTTCTAATGCATTAAAGGAACAAACACTTATTATTAATGGTGTATCAAAATCGCACTCTATGACAGGATGGCGCATTGGCTATGCAGCAGGAAATAAGCAGCTTATTAAAGCGATGACAAACTTAGCAAGTCATAGTACGTCAAACCCTACTTCAATTGCTCAATACGGTGCAATTGCTGCGTATGCTGGATCGCAAGAGCCTGTAGAGATGATGCGTCAAGCATTCGAAGAACGATTAAACATTATTTATGATAAATTAATTCAAATTCCTGGTTTCACTTGTATTAAACCACAAGGTGCATTCTATTTATTCCCGAACGTAAAAGAAGCTGTAGCGCTAGCTGGATATGAAACAGTTGATGAATGGGCAAAAGCGTTATTAGAAGAAGAGAAAGTCGCTCTTGTTCCAGGAACAGGATTTGGCGCACCAAACAATGTTCGTTTATCCTATGCAACATCTCTTGAACAATTAGAGAAAGCGTTAGAGCGAATTAATACGTTTATGAGAAGTAAAGTACAGGCTTAAAAAGTTACTTATGTTCATTTTTATCACATAAGTAACTCTGAGCAAATGAAAATGACCTCCCTATCTATTCTATAGGGAGGTTTTTTGACGAATTGTGGTAAAAGGAAATCATAACAGGTGTGTTATACTAGAAAGCGAGGTGTATGGTTATGAAGAAAAAAATGATGTTACAATGGTTTGAACAAGGCAGCATCGCAATTCCGAAATTACTTATGATGCATTATAGAAAATTAGGTTTAAATGAGATGGAATTTATGGTTGTACTCCATGTCCATACCTTTTTAGAGTCGGGGAATTCTTTTCCAACCCCTTCAGAGATTGCAGAACGAATGACAATAACAGAAATGAAATGTATGGAGATCATTCAAGCATTAATTCAAAAAGGTTTTTTAGCCTTAGAAGGTAGTCAAAAATCTGAAGCGATGATGTGCGAAAGTTATTCCTTACAACCGCTTTGGGAAAAGATCTTGCATTTTTTAATGAACGAGACAATAGAAGAAGAAAAAGAAGAACAAAAGCAGCTCCAAGTAAATTTATATACAATTTTTGAACGTGAATTTGGTAGACCGTTATCGCCTTTTGAATGTGAAACATTAGCGATGTGGCAAGATCAGGATCAACATCATCCGAATTTAATTCAAGCAGCCCTTCGAGAATCTGTAATGAGTGGAAAACTTAATTTTCGATATATTGATCGCATTCTCTTTGAGTGGAAAAAGAACGGAATTAAGACGGTTGATCAAGCGCAAGATCAAGGGCGAAAATTTAGAGCGAATCAACAACGATCGCAGCAAGTAACGAAACAAGAGACGAAATATACAGGGAAAGTTCCCTTTTATAATTGGTTGGAGCAGTGATATAGGAGGAAAGGTATGTTAAACAAGACACAAATTCGTTACTGTTTAGATACAATGGCAGAAATGTATCCAGAAGCACACTGTGAATTAAATCATGACAATCCATTTGAACTTGTAATTGCGGTTGCATTATCTGCACAATGTACAGATGTCCTTGTAAATAAAGTAACGAAAAGCTTATTTCAAAAATATAAGACACCCCAAGATTATCTAAATGTATCTTTAGAAGAATTACAACAGGATATTCGTTCGATCGGATTGTATCGGAACAAAGCGAAAAATATTCAAAAGTTATGCCGAATGTTGCTTGAAGACTATAATGGAGAGGTACCACAAGATCGTGATGAACTAACAAAACTACCAGGAGTTGGTAGAAAAACTGCAAATGTAGTTGTTTCTGTAGCATTTGATATCCCAGCTATCGCTGTTGATACACATGTGGAACGGGTAAGTAAACGCTTGGCTATTTGCCGTTGGAAAGATTCAGTGCTAGAGGTAGAGAAAACGTTAATGAAGAAAGTTCCAATGGAAGAGTGGGGAGTTACGCATCACCGCATGATTTTCTTTGGACGTTATCATTGCAAAGCACAGCGACCGCAATGCGAAGTATGTCCGCTACTAGAAGTGTGCCGTGAAGGTAAGAAGCGAACGAAAGGAAAATAAAAAGATGGAACAAGTCGTACAAATACCGGATGAATTTCGATGCACTCCTTTTTTTGAAGGGAATATAGACAAGATTGTATATTGTTCAGAGCAAACTTTTGAAGAACTGTTACAAAGTACTTATTTTTTATTTGATATTGAAAAACAATACGAGCCATGGAATGGAATTGATAAGAGTATCCCAATTGTATTAGATGTATGGAAAAGTAAGCAAGGGGATATAGCTAGATTGTTTCGAAATAGAAAGCGAAAAGAAGCGAGAGATCCCATGATTCAATTTATCGCTCATGTATTATCAGTTTTATACTGGTTAAATGGAAAACGCGTACCAGGGCTGAAAGATATGTGTAGAGAAATTGAAGAGCTAAATATAAAACCTGTTAATTTTATGGAACGATATTTATATATGATAGAGCAACCAAATCATTATCATTCATATATTCAATTAACGCAGCTGTATCTAGAAATAGAAAAACTATATGCGAAAAAAATTATAATAAAAAAGAAGTCACCGTCTCAATAGAGAAAGGTGACTTCTTTTTTATATTATGGTGCTGGATTAACATTTTCTGCTGGAGGAACATCTCCACCACCTGTTGGTTGATCTGGTTTTGGCTTGTTGGCTTCCTCTTCAGCCTTTTTCTTAGCTTCTTCTTCAGCTTTTCTTCTAGCTTCTTCTTCAGCTTTTTTCTTAGCTTCGTCCTCAGCCTTTTTCTTCAGCTCGTCTTCAGCTTTTTTCTTAGCTTCATCCTCAGCTTTTTTATTGACTTCTTCTAATTTTTTCTGCTCATCTTGCTTTTTCTTAGCTTCATCCTCAGCCTTTTTCTTCAGCTCGTCTTCAGCTTTTTTCTTAGCTTCGTCCTCAGTTTTCTTCTTAGCATCTTCACTCTCGCCAGGAACAGTAAAGGATACACCAGCCGCATTGCTTGTGCCTGTTCCTTTTTTCGCTACTACTGAGAAGCTGTAAGTTACACCTGGTTTCACTCCGCTAAGTGAAGCTTTTGTGCCGCTTACGGAGAGACCGCCACTAGAACCATCAGTCGCTTTATAGCTTGCGGAGTATGATTCAGCATCTGAAGGACCGGACCAGCTTAGTGAAATCGTATTAGATGCTGCGTCATAAGATGGCGTTACACCAGTCGGTGGATCTACTTTGATCTGCTTAACAGCATCCTTTTTCGCACCTTTCACATAGAGTTCGTCATTTAAACGTTCTACAGAAGAAGGTTGCTCAAAACGAGATGTATCTGTTGCGAACTTACTCATCATTTCTTTGAAAATTTGTTGGGCTATTCGGACCGAAGGTGATTTATCTGGAATATAGTTTTCTTCAGAATCTCTTTCATACCCTGTCCATACCGACATCGTATATTGCGGTGAATAACCTGCAAACCAACTATCTCTGTTAGCACTTTCTGGAATATTATATTTTTTTAATGTATCTGGATCAAAGTTTTGTGTTCCTGTTTTACCAGCAACATCAATTCCTGATACATAAGCTGTTGGACCTGTACCACCAGAACCTGGTTTTACAACATCACGAAGAACATCCGTAATCATAAATGCTGTGTAGTCTTTCATTACTCGTTCTTCTTTTGGTTTAAAGCTTTTCTCTTTTCCATCAGGAAAGACAACTTTTGTTACGAAATGTGGCTTGTTATAATTTCCTTCGTTACCATAGGCAGCATATGCACCAGCTACTTGTAATGGAGAAGCGGTGTTACTACCAATTGCTGTTGATTCGTATACTGTGTTGTCCTTGAAAGTCATTCCAAGTCCTTCAGCAAATGCTTTTGATTTGTCTAATCCAACTGCTTGTGCTGTTTTTAAAGCAGGGATGTTTAATGATTTTTTCAATGCTTCACGTAACGATACGTCACCTTTATAGCTGTTTGTAGCATTTCGGATTTTTTTACCGTTAGAATACGTATATTCTGAGTCATTTAATTGATGGTATGTAGACCATTGCATATATTCAATAGCAGGACCGTAGTCAAAGATTGGCTTCATAGTTGAACCTACTTGGCGCTGCATATCAACGGCCATATTATGTCCTTTAAATGCTGCTTTATTTTCTTTACGGCCAGCACCAATTGCACGAACTTCACCATTTTTTGTATCCATAAATACGAAAGCACCTTGGAAACGATCATTTGGATAGTTAATAATATCTCCATCTAGTAATTGGTCAGCGTATTCTTGTGCTTTTGTATCAATTGTTGTATAGATCTGTAATCCGTCAGATCCAATATTTACATCGGGCATTTCTTTTTCGATTTCTTTTACAGCCGCGTCGATAAATGCTTGATAAGGCATTTCGGTTACTTCTTTAGATGGAAGAAGCCCTTCTGTTACTGGGATTTTTATCGCTTCATCCATTTCTTGTTTTGAAATAAAGCCATGTCGATTCATTAATGATAAGACTGTATTACGACGTTTTGTTGCTCGATCGATATTTTCTTTTTTTGTTGGATCATACATATTAGGACCTTGTGGTAATCCAGCAAGCATCGCAGCTTCATGTAATTTTAGATCCTTTAACTCTTTCCCGTAATAATTTTGTGCTGCCGTTGCAACACCATAAGAGCGATTGCCAAGGTTGATTTTGTTTAAATACATTTCTAAAATTTCATGTTTGGAATATTGTTGCTCTAATTTATAAGCTAGATACCATTCCTGTACTTTACGTTTTGATGTTTTTTCCATCGTTAGAAAATAGTTTTTAATTACTTGTTGGGTAATTGTACTACCACCTTGAGAACCAAAACCACCTGTGACATTTTCAAGAATTGCTTTTCCTGTACGTTTAAAGTCGATTCCATTATGTTGATAGAAGCGAGCATCTTCTGTCGCTAGGAATGCACTTTCTACTACTTTCGGAACTTGATCGTAAGTAATATTCGTTCGTTTTTCGGCACCATATTCATAAATGAAGTTCTTGTCTTTATCATAAAATTTAGTTGATAGTGGGTTGACAAGTTTAGCTTTATCTAGCTTTGGAGCATCCTTTACCATTATAAAAAAGGCGGAAACTCCAGCTATAAGACCAACAATGCCAAGAAGTAGGCAGCCAATTAAAAATTTCTTGAAAAAGGAACCTTTCTTCTTTGGTTTCTCCGTTTTGTTTGTTTCTTGTTTTTGATGTTGTGCATGTTTTCGTTCTGTACGAGAACGATAATTCTCTGACATTATACTTTCTCCTACCTTTCATTTTCTCCCCAAAAGTCGAAAAAAGAGCCTTATTGTTGACTCTATCACGAAAAATAAACCATGTCTAGTACACGAATATAATCAATTCGAGGATGATAACCGCATGATAACAAGTATCCGTGTTCTTCGATTTCTTGTTTCTTAATCGATTTACGTCCACCAGCATCTTGGCGATTCCAAAATGAAATGACATGTTTTGCATCTAGTAAATAAAATTCATCATAAAGTGTAAATTTAATAATAACAAATGCAATTCCGTTATGAGCCATTACTTGTTCCATATGCTTAATTTGATGAAGATGAAAATTTTGCAGCGGGAAACTTGTTTTATTTTTTGTCTCTTTTGCTTCGAAGTCGATATATTTTCCTCTATATACACCATTGTAGTCTGTTGTAGAAGGCTGTTTAAAATAAGCTTCTTTCACAACTGCAGCACTTCGAGCGGGATAATCCACTTTTACAATTTGAAGAGGGGTGGGTTTTTTATGTATACAGGCAATATTATGAGTTAAATAATATTGATTTGTTTCATTTAATTCCTCTTCAAGAGACATACCTCTATTGCTATAAGTATGCTTTTTAAATTGTGTTTTTTGAGGTTGCAATGCTTGATTATACCTTTTTCCGTTTGGATAACGAATGGTCATAGTTTGTCCACTCCAACTTACATAGAATCACTTACAAAGGTGATTATATCAAAAAAAACAAAAAAGATGCGATTTTTTTCAAGAGAGATGTGGTGATTCATATATGCTCATGCAGAATGAGTATGAGAAAATAAATAGAGAGCGTAGTGGAATAGCTTGTTCAATGGAAGAGAAGTACTTAATAACGCATATTAAACAGCAGACAGCTCTAGCGAATATTGATAATATTTCACGTACACATACTTATCAAGAATATTATTTAAGAAATAAAGAAATCCGGTGGTCATTTTTGGCGAGTATGGTTTCGAGAAACGCTGGGTGGAATATAACAGATCTAGGGGGGGAATACTATGCGAATGTTTTATCTGAAAGAATGAGAAAGCAATTGTTCCTTACTTATGAAAGTGCAAATTGGCTTATTTTTTCAGATGCATACCCACAATTGTTGTTATATGAGTATAGTAAAAAAATGAATAGACCACTTTTTCATTTATCACAGTTTTTTAATGTATCCATTTTTATGGAGAAGGAATGGAAAGATTTTTGGAATAAAAGAGATTGCATACGTCTTATTACAGCACTTGTTATTAATGAACAAAATAAGATTCAAAAACCGATTATTGAACACCCATATTTTCAAAAATACGTATTTCAAACTTTACTGTTTAAATTTCAAGAGCTCTTTCATTTCAATGCTGTAATTTTTCCGACAACAAAAGGAAAGCTATATGGTTTTTCGGTTTATCAATTTGAAGAATTACAAAAACGGATAGAATTGGGAAAAAAATTGGCGTGGTTATTATTTCACCCTAAATATGAAGTGTTATTTTATGATTTTTCTTTGCGAACATTTCCTACAGGATCGAGAGTGGATTACGAGCAGTATTTTACAAATCCAAAAGAAAAAGATACACCCCGGTTAAGAGATGCTTTTCCAGTTGTTCTGCATCAAAATAGCTTAGAGAAAGATTGGTTTCATACAAAAATGAATATTGAGCCATTATTTTTGTTCCAGGAACCGAAAGAAGAAATAGATATTACAGAATGGTTTCTACAAAAACAACATCAAATACATATTTTTTCTGCCTTGAATAGCTTTTTTAAAAGGAATAATGACTTCATGATATAATAGGAAAAGTCCCACTCTCTTATAGGGAGGTGGGACTACTTGATTACATAAATGAATCGACATTTTTTATAC
Organism: Bacillus sp. AFS023182; assembly: GCF_002560575.1. Lineage (NCBI taxonomy): Bacteria > Bacillati > Bacillota > Bacilli > Caryophanales > Bacillaceae > Bacillus > Bacillus sp. AFS023182. Next base: position 258,933 of record NZ_NTRO01000020.1, read on the forward strand.
AAAGGTACGAAAAATTAAAGAAGCTAGGTGAAAGGAGAAGTCACACCATTTAAATTTCACTTTATCCCGCTATTCATGGGCATTCATACTCCCGCCTTAAAATTTAGCGGAAGCAAAGGAGCTAGATGGAAGATAAGTTGCCCGTGAAGATAAGAGCTACTAACCAATAGGGAATGAATCCCTCAAATTGATTATTGTTTCGCTTTATGTAGCAGGAAAGTTCGGGCCATCTAGCTTCGGATTTCCAGTTTCAGGTTTATTTTGTTGTTTGTTTTGTTTTTTCTTCTTCTCATTTTTATTTTTAACCATTGTAAACACCTCCCTTTTGTATTGTTACCATTTCTATAAAACCCATACAAACCGATTTCTTTGCCGAATATCAACTAGTTTTGTCAGTCGTGCAGGAGTGATAAGGGAATCGTCGAAATAACAGGACAAAGGAAAAGCAAAGAAGGAGGCGTTTTATAAATGGCGATGGTTCAGAAGGAAAATGTAATGAAAAAAATGGATCAAATGTTAAGTGCTCTTGATTTGCTGGAAATGAATGTCTCAATTAGAGTTAATCATTCTTTAAAAGATAAACGTGAAGATATATGTAATAGAGGAGAAGTAACAGAGATGCACATTCAACATATGGAGGATAAATTATTACATCACGAAGAAAAAGGGAGTTGGCTCCAAACGTTTCAAAATGTCATAGTAAGCGCATAAGAGGGTGGAAATAAATTGGATTATGAAACATTAATGCAGTCTTCAATGAAATTAATACAGTACAATGATGAAACAATTATAAAAAAAAGAGCAGAAAAAGAGTTTGATTTTTATCAGGATATGAAGCCTTTTGTGGATATGGTTGATCGGGAGTTAGAAGTGTGGAAAGAATTAGCTTATCAATGGATAAAACATGAAAAGCCTAAGTATATACATGTGCAACAAATTGATCAAGTATATGAGAATTTACAAAATAATGCACTGCAATGTTTTGTAAATAAGGGAAAAGGTAAGCGATTTTATGAAACACATCAGGCGATTTTATATACATTGCAAAATATAGTAGAACAATGTAAATGACAAGAGGGGAAACCCTCTTGTTTTTATGATTCTACAGTTGTATGTGTGGGTTTCGCCCCATTTATTTCTAATTCACGTATTAATACTCGATATTCTGAGATGCAGATTTTTCCTTCTAAGTAGTGATGTCTAGCAAAATCAAGCAACTCATTCATATCCTCTGTAGCGTACCCCTTTTTTTGAGTGAAAGCCTGTTTTAAATCCCCTAATTTCATGTTGATTCCTCCCCTATGAGAATCTTCCTCGCTATTATCGTAACATGAAAAGGCTTACTTTCTTATTTTTTTAAAAATTTAAACTTCCGACAAAAACAGACATTTATCAGGTTACACATTTTATTTTATAGGTACATATTCTATAGGTAGAAACTTAGTTAGAGGAGGGAGAATACATGTTTCAACAACCAAATGCATATACGCAGCAACATGCATATACGCAGCAAAATGTATATACACACCCCAATGCTTATCAATATAATGAGGATACATATTTACGTTATAATATGTATCCATTCGCTCCTAATTACGGAAATCAAATGAATTATTATCAGCCATTTGAAGTATCTTTTATGAATCAGCAACCACAGTCTTATACGAATCAACAATCTGATGTACCACAGCAACCACAGTCTTATACGAATCAACAATTTGATGTACCGCAGCAACCACAGCCATATACGAATCAACAATCTGATGTACCACAGCAACAACAGCCATATACAAATCAACAATTTTATGTACCACAGCAACCCCAATCCTTTATGAATCAACCATCAATGTTTTACCCGCCAAAACAGCCTTTTCAACCATATCCAACGATGAACAAACAAAAACAAAAACAACAGCCAAGTCAATTTTCTAGTTTCGTATCTCAATTTAAGACCGCAGATGGTAACTATGATGTGAATAAAATGATGAATACAGCTGGTCAAATGATGAATGCAATGAATCAGGTCACTGGGATTGTAAAACAAGTTGGAGGCTTTTTTGCTAAAGGGTGATAGTTGTGTGTCCAAGTTATTTTATGTAAACAGCTGTCATATAGACAAATTTCCATTAAATAAATGGGTATATATAACAAGCGGCTTTTATCTCTTTCTCATATTGTAAAGTGTAGTCAGATTTTTTATGAGAGAGGAGAGAAAAAACTATGTATCATTGTCATCCTTGTTTTGGAGGGCATAAACCTGTAGGGCCTATTGGACCTGTAGGACCTGTTTGCACAACACCTCCTGTCATTCATCCAACAAAACAATGTGTAACGAACACTTTTTCCACAACAGTGGTACCACATATTCACCCAACTCATACAACACATGTTCATCATCAACAAGTTAAAAATCAACATTTCTTCCCGCAAACATTTTCAAATGTGAATGTTGTAGAACCTGTTGCTCCAGGATTCGGAGGGGGCTTTGGACCAGGATCACAAGTATCTCCATTTGGACCAGGACCAAATGTAGGGCCACAAGTATCTCCATTCGGACCAGGGCCAAATGTAGGACCAAATGTAGGTGGAATGTTTAAAAAGTAAATGTTATGTTAGAACTAGCAAAATGCTAGTTCTTTTTTTATTGGAGTGTTGACATGAAAGTTGTTGCGGTGACAGGATATAAACCATTTGAACTTGGGATATTTAAGGATGATCATCCAGGTGTTATTTGTATAAAAAAAGCATTGCATCGTAAGTTACTTGCTTTTATAGAAGAGGGATTGGAGTGGGTTATTATTAGTGGGCAGTTAGGAGTAGAGTTATGGACAGCTGAAGTTGTCTTTGACTTGCAGCTAGAATATCCTGATTTAAAGCTTGCTGTGTTTACTCCTTTTTTAGAACAAGAGGAAAATTGGAAAGAAGGAAACCGAGAACTATACGAGTTTATTCTAGGACAAGCAGATCATGTGGATAGCATTACGAAAAGAAAATATGAAAGCCCAGAACAGTTTCGATTAAAAAATCAATTTTTTATTGAAAAAAGTGATGCCTTTTTAGCTGTGTATGACGAAGAAAAACCAGGAAGTCCTAAATATATCGTAGAAGTAGCAAAGAAAAGAGGAGAAATAGAAAATTATCACAGTTATTTCATTCTTTTTTCTGATTTACAAGATATAATAGAAGAGGAACAGTGGAATAATGCAGAGTAATATGTAATATAGCTCACGTATATTTGATTGACAAAAGACGTAGTTTCTGAAAAAATTTAGTTAATGAAAGTTTTGGTAAAAATTTGAGGTGAAGAAAATGATTTCGGATAAAATTAAATTAACAGCGAAAGATATTTTGGAAAAAGAATTTAAAACGGGTATGAGAGGTTACCAGCAAGAAGAAGTAGATAAGTTTCTTGATATGATTATTAAAGATTATGAAGCGTTTCATAAGGAACTTGAGCAATTACAACAACAAAACGTTCGTTTGAAACGTGAATTAGAAGAGCAGAAAGTAGCGGTAGCACAAGCACCGCAACAACCTGCTCCAACACCGGTTGCACAACCTGTATACAACAATACGAATACAGATATCTTAAAGCGTTTATCTAATCTGGAAAAAGCTGTATTTGGAAGTAAGTTATACGAGTAATCTAGGGATGGAAAAAGATTGAAGCATTTTACATATAAAAAAGCATTGCAAAATCTTTTTGTTTCCACTATACTAATGTTTGTCATAACGTTTGGGTAATCGCTGCAACGCCAACGTTGTAGAGGAAAGTCCATGCTCGCACGACCTGAGATGGTCGTAGTGTTCGTGCCTAGCCAATTCATAAGCTAGGGTATTCTGGCTGCAAGGCTGGATTAACGGCAGGGAAAAAACCTAAGTCCTTTTGGATATGGTTTGACTACCTTTAAAGTGCCACAGTGACGAAGTCCTTGAAGAAATGATAGGAGTGGAACGAGGTAAACCCCACGAGCGAGAAACCCAAATAATGGTAGGGGAATCTTTTCCAAGGAAATGAACGATGGAAAAGGACAGACTTGATAGTCTGTAGATAGATGATTGCCACCGGAGTACGAGGCGTGGGCCGTTTGCAGTACAAAGGAACAGAACATGGCTTACAGAACGTTATGAACCAATTATGGAATGACTCAGCTCTCCTTTGTAAGAGGAGGGCTTTTTATTTGTATGAAGTTATAACTAGTGAGTTAAAATGGTTAATAAGAACATACTTCGTAATATTTAATAATTAATAGAAAAAAACTGTTAATTATTGTTGATTATACATAAGAGGTGAATGCAAATGGGAAAAGTTACTTTAATTGCAACAGCAGCAATGGGTATCGAAGCTTTAGTTGCACGAGAAGTTCGCGATCTTGGTTATGAGTGCCAAGTAGAAAACGGAAAAGTAACGTTTGAAGCGGATGCGAAAGCGATTTGTCGTACGAATTTATGGTTGCGTACTGCAGATCGTGTAAAAATTAAAGTTGGTGAGTTTAAGGCGACAACTTTTGATGAGTTGTTTGAAAAGACAAAAGCATTAAATTGGGGAGATTATATTCCTGAAAATGGTGAGTTTCCTGTTATCGGAAAATCAATAAAATCAACATTATTTAGTGTTCCAGATTGTCAACGTATAGTGAAAAAAGCTGTTGTTGAAAAATTAAAATCAACTTATAGACGTACAACTTGGTTTGAAGAAGATGGACCGTTATTCCGCATTGAGATTGCAATGCTAAAAGATATTGCAACATTGACAATTGATGCAAGTGGCGTTGGACTTCATAAGCGTGGATACCGTGTGGATCAAGGGGAAGCACCTTTGAAAGAAACACTAGCTGCATCTTTAATTAAACTGACAAATTGGAAACCAGATCGTCCGTTTGTCGATCCGTTTTGTGGTTCGGGAACAATTCCAATCGAAGCGGCACTAATTGGACAAAATATTGCTCCTGGTTTTAATCGTGAATTTGCATCTGATGAATGGGGCTGGATTGGTAAGCAAAATTGGAAAGAAGCACGTCAAGAAGTAGAAGATTTAGCAAATTATGATCAGCCATTACAAATTATCGGATCAGATATTGATCACCGGATGATAAGAGTTGCGCAAGATAACGCGGATGAAGTTGGATTAGGTGATTTAATTTCCTTTAAACAAATGCAAGTAAAAGATTTCACGACAAAAGAGGAATATGGCTATGTTGTAACGAATCCTCCATACGGAGAACGTTTAAGTGAAAAAGCACTTGTTGAAAAATTATATAAAGAAATGGGAGAAGTATTCCGCCCGTTAGATACTTGGTCGCTGTATTTATTAACGAGCTATGAAGCATTTGAAAAATGTTATGGACAAGATGCATCCAAAAAGCGTAAGTTATTTAACGGCTTTATTCGTACAGATTATTACCAGTACTTTGGGGAACGCCCACCTCGTAATTCATAGTATAAAACCTCTTTTCTGCGCATATACTGGCTATTATGTAATGTGCAAAAGGAGGAATCATTATGGACGGGTTCCAATTGTCAATGATTCAAAAAGCGATTCATCGTACGTATGATGAACTCGGAAAAGAACTCGATTTTCAAGGTGCAGTAGCAGATGAAATGCAAAGAGCGCAGGAAGAATATTTATCTGCGTTATCACATGAAACATTAATTGATAAGCGTTATTTAAAGTCATTAATAGAGTGAAAAAAGTTTTCCTTTATATAAAGGAAAACTTTTTTCACGCATTTCTATGTATTACAACAGGGGAAAGCAACTGCTATTTCTAAATAGCAGTTGCTATATCTTTTTATAGAAAAACTTTTTGGTTGGAGGCTGAGGATGTTTACTGAGAAGAGATTACCATTTGAAGTAGGGAAACAAGATAATTTTTATGATAAGTTGAATGAGTGGATTGGAGATGTGTTTTACGACATCCTCCCGGAAAAAGGTTTTGAAGAACGCGATGAACAAATTTTTATGGCGTTTCAATTAGAACGCGCGTTTCAAGAGAAAAAAGTAATGTTCGCAGAAGCGGGTGTAGGAACGGGTAAAACGATTGTATATCTTTTATATGCAATTTGTTATGCGCGTTATACAGGAAAGCCAGCTATTATTGCTTGTGCAGACGAAACGCTAATTGAGCAGCTTGTGAAAGAAGAAGGAGACATTGCGAAATTATCAGAAGCATTAGGGTTATCTGTTGATGTACGTCTAGCGAAATCAATGGATAATTATTTATGTTTACGTAAACTTGAAGATGTAATGAGTGGACGAGCTCCAGAAGTAATTGAAGATCTATATTATGAATTACCTCAGTTTGTATTTGATCATGGAACGATGCAAAACTTTACGCATTACGGTGATCGAAAAGAGTTTCCACTATTAAATGACGAAGAATGGTCAAAAGTATCATGGGATTATTTCCAAGATTGTTTCACATGTGATTCTCGTCATCGTTGTGGTCAAACGCTCTCTCGTGAACACTACCGTAAAGCAGCAGATTTAATTATTTGTTCTCAAGATTTCTATATGGATCATATTTGGACATATGATGCTCGTAAGCGTGAAGGACAAATGCCACTTTTACCAGAAAGTAGCTGTGTTGTCTTTGATGAGGGACATCTTGTTGAGTATGCAGCGCAAAAAGCACTAACTTACCGTTTAAAACAAACGATGATGGAACAACTCTTAACAAGGTTATTACAAAATGATATTCGCGAAGAGTTTGCTCATTTAGTTGAAGAAACAATTTGGCAAACAGAGCGATTCTTTGATGTTTTACAAGAGAATAAAAAAGAAATTGCTGCTTCAGATCGTCTAGAAATAACTGTGACAGAAAAAGTAACTGCTGAGGCGAAACGACTCTATGCGAAAATCGCGGAAGTCGGTGATGCATTAGTATTTGAAAGTGAAATGTATACAGTAAACACATACGATTTAAATATCGTTGACGAGCACTTAGATGTACTAGAGCATTCACTTCGTCTTTTCATGCATGAGAAAAATGTAATTACATGGGGAGAAGAAGGCGATGGTGCATTCACGTTAGTTATTATGCCGCGTGCAGTAGAAGAAGTACTACAGGAGAAAGTATTCTCGAAAAAAATTCCGTATATTTTCTCTTCTGCTACACTATCTGAAAATGATTCGTTTGCATTTACAGCAAATAGTTTAGGTGTAAAAGATTATTTATCATTCTCAGTAGCTTCTCCATTTGACTATGAAGAGCAAATGAAAGTGTACTTACCATCGTATAACCAGGAAAATGAATGGGAACGAAAATGTCAGTATACGCTTGAAAACATTCAAAAAACAAATGGACGTACGCTTGTATTATTCCGTACAACAGGGGAGCTTGCAGCGTTCAAAGAATATGTGAATAAAGAGCAAATGTCTGTTCCGTTCTTATATGAAGGAGACCAAGAAATTAGTCAGCTTGTTTCACGTTTCCAAAATGAAGAAGAGACTGTACTTTGTGCGGTTCACTTATGGGAAGGTTTAGATATTCCAGGTTCTTCACTATCACATGTGATTATTTGGTCACTTCCATTCCCTCCAAACGATCCTGTGTTTGAAGCGAAACGTAAGCACGTTAATGATCCGTTTTGGGATGTAGATGTACCGTATATGATTTTACGTCTTCGTCAAGGAATTGGACGCTTAATTCGTACAAGTGAAGATAAAGGTTTTATTTCGTTATTCTTATCAGAAGATGAAAATGAAAAAGTTATAGAAGTTGTAAAAAAAGTACTTCCAGTAGAAGGTAAAGTATTGTAAAAGCTTGGCATTTGCTGAGCTTTTTTTCTTTTTAGCAGAAAAGGACTTTATATCTTTATGTCGAAATATAGGTGAGATAGAAAAAGGAGGCAATACAATATGACGATCGCTACATATGAAATTGAAAAAGAATTTTTAGCATACGTGAAAAAGATAGAAAATTATGGAGAAGCATTGAGTCTGATATTTTGGGATTTGCGTACAGGTGCGCCGAAGAAAGGTGTGGATCAGCGCTCTGAGGTAATAGGGATGCTTTCGTCAGAGGTGTTTTCATTATCGACTTCTGATGAGATGGGAAGATACTTAAAAGAATTAGAACAGTTAATTGCAGATAATAAAATTTCTGAAACAACGAAGAAAATTGTAGAAGAATGCCGCAAAGAATATGATCGAAATAAAAAAATTCCACAGGCCGAGTATGAAGAGTTTGTCAAATTACAAGCAAAATCGGAAAGTGTTTGGGGAGAAGCACGTGAAAAATCTGATTTTGAAATGTTCCGACCATACTTAGAAAAAATTGTTGAATATAAGAAGAAATTTATTGCATATTGGGGTTATGACACTTATAAATATAATACGCTTTTAGACATGTATGAGCCAGGAGTTAAAGTAGAAGTATTAGACCATGTGTTTGGACAACTACGTGAGCGGATTGTTCCGCTTGTAAAAGAAATTGCTGACTCAAATAAAAAATTAAAAACAAATGCTTTATTTGAGCATTTCTCAAAAGAACAACAAAAGAATTTCACTTTAGAGTTACTAAAACAATTAAATTATAATTTCGAGGCTGGCCGTCTAGACGAAACAATACATCCCTTCGAAATTACATTAAATAGAGGGGATGTCCGCATTACGACTCGTTATGACGAGAAGGATTTCCGGATGGCGGTTTTTGGAACAATTCATGAATGTGGACATGCTGTATATGAACAAAATATCTCAGAAGAATTAGAAGGAACGCCACTTTGCAGTGGTACGTCGATGGGAATTCACGAATCGCAATCACTATTCTTTGAAAACTTTATTGGGCGTAATAAATCGTTCTGGAAGAAAAATTATGATGTATTGAAACAATTTAGCGATGGGCAGTTTGAAAATATGTCTGTAGATGAATTTTATGATGCTATTAATGAATCAAAACCTTCCTTTATACGTATTGAGGCAGATGAACTCACATATCCGCTTCACGTTATGGTTCGTTATGAACTGGAGAAGGAATTATTTGATGGAACATTGGAAGTCAAGGACTTGCCGGCGGCGTGGAATGATAAAATGGAAAGTTATTTAGGTATCCGTCCAGAAACGGATGCACAAGGTGTGCTACAAGATGTACATTGGTCAGATGGATCGTTTGGCTACTTCCCATCTTATGCGCTTGGTTATATGTACGCAGCGCAATTTAAACATAAGATGCTAGAAGAAATTCCTAACTTCGATGCATTGCTAGAAGAAGGAAATGTGACGCCAATTCGTGAATGGCTTACAAAAAATATTCACCAGTATGGTAAAACAAAAAAACCATTACAAATATTAGAAGATATAACAGGTGAAGGGCTAAATGCGAATTATTTAGCTGATTATTTAGAGGCGAAATATAAAGAGATTTATGGGTTATAAAAAAGAGAAGGAGCTGCTTTTATGTGCAGCTTCTTTTTATGGATTAACATTTTACTGTATATGTGCGTTACTTAAGGAGGAGGAAGAGTGAATTATACTTTTGAAGTGATGACACAAGATCAGGCAGAGGATATTGCATACAATTGGCATTATGAAGGGGAATATTCTTTTTATGACTTGGAAGCAGATCAAGAAGATTTAGCTGAGTTTTTAGACCCTAACATACGCGAAGAAACCACATTTGCTGTTAGTGAGAATAATAAGCTTGTTGGTTTTTTTAGTTTTCATAAAATAGATATACATACAGTAGATATTGGCCTTGGAATGAAACCGAGTATAACAGGAAATGGGTTAGGAGCAGATTTTGTACAGGCTGGCTTAGTGTTTTGTAAGGGGAAATACAAACCGCGGTATATAACATTATCAGTGGCCACGTTCAATGAAAGGGCAATTAAAGTTTATAAAAAGGCAGGATTTGATGGAGTTGGAACTTTTATTCAAGAGACAAATGGAAGTCGCTTTGAATTTTTAAAAATGATGTATGTGACTTTATGTCCATCAAGATAACATAGTTTTGAAACGATTTGTTTAGTAGTGATATATGTTTTTTTATGGATTCTATCGTATGTAAAAAATACATTTTTTTGAAATTTAGGGGGGATGAAAGTGGGTTGTTTTGATAATTTCGATTTTAATAACTTTTGGGATGACAGCGAATATGCAAGGGATGAATATATTTCTGAATATCCTACAGATGAAATGATTTCTAAACTAGAAAATGAATTAGGATATAAGCTACCTGAATCTTATATTTGGTTAATGAAGAAGTATAATGGGGGAATTCCGATAAACGATTGTTTTCCTACAGATATTCCTACAAGTTGGGCAGAGGATCATGTTGCTATAACTGGTATTTATGGTATTGGATATAAAAAAAGTTCTTCATTAGGTGGAGAATTTGGTAGTGAATTTTGGATTGAAGAATGGGGATATCCTGAAATAGGAGTGGCTATTTGTGATTGTCCCTCGGCTGGACACGATATGATATTTCTTGATTATAGGGAGTGCGGCCCAAAAGGAGAGCCTTGTGTTGTGCATATCGATCAAGAATATGATTATAAAATTACATGGTTAGCAAAAGACTTTGAGAGTTTTATTAGAGGGCTTGTAAATGGAGAAGTTTATGATGATAGCGAACAAATCAGGGAAGAATATTTAGAAATGGCGAAGAATGCAAAGTTTTCACCGAATTTATTAGAAATTTCCGCAGATATAGATGAGATACCGGAACTTGAAAGAAAAATTAGAACGCTTTCTACTGAAATAATTGAAGAGAAAGGGCACTTTTCACTTCATGCTGATGAAAAGTCAATGCTACTATATGATTTGCAATTCTGGTTATATACTCGCCAGTTTAAAAAAGTTTCGAAAGAAAAATATTTTGAAGATTATTCTCAAATTATGGCATGTGCTGGAAAACGGGGAGAGTATATCTTCAGTTGTGGCGGATATGCACCCGCGTTTATAGAGGATTGGTTAGAGCAACGTATACAAGAAAAAGTAATTGTAAATAAAAATGGAGAAATATGCTTTACTTCAGAAGCTACAAGGTCGGTAATCAAAAAAATGAATACAATATGATTTTTTATTATAGGGGACTCACCAGATTGTTCGATTTTATGAAAAAGCAAGAGTAGAAGAAGGGGTATGGAGGACATTAATAGATTTTTGAATAACTTTTCAAAATTTAATTCAGATGAATATGTGATGAATTACTATGAATTTGTTATTCTAGCATCAAATAAAGATGAAGATATTAAAAATTTATTCGAAAAGTTTCCAGATGTATATAAAGTTGAGTTGATAAAATTAAATAAATGGAAGGAAGCGTTTTTGAGGCAATACCCTAGTAGTGAAATATATTGGTTTGGGAAGTTTCCAGAAGGATATGAATTAAATGGCCTTACACCAAAACAATATTTAATAGAACTTTTATTAGAGGAATTTAAACAAGAACCAGATGAGGTTTATTTAGTTCAAGTAGAACTAAATGGTTATTATGCTTGTAGCTCAGAAGAATACATTTTTAAAATAGAGAAAGGAATATATTTATTAAGCCTGCAGGTGCATGATTAAATAGCTATTCTCGAAATAAAGCAGAGGGGATTCCCCTCTGCTTTTCACTTACCATAATTTAAAGCCTTTCGAACCAGGCGGAGCATTTTGAATCATATCAATAAATGGAATGGTATAAGCGAATAAAATAAGTAGCGCTGTAATGCCAATCCAAAGTTTCCAATTATCGAAAACCATCGGTGTCCGTTCAGAGGCATCCGCTACTTCACCGATTGGGAACTCTGTTTGACCTTTTGGTGCAAAGAAGACAAGATCTAAATAAATAATAATCGCTATTACGATTCCAACAAATAAAATCGCTCCTCCGACTGCTTGCGCAATTTGATAGGGAATCCATTCAAGTGCTTGTTGTGAATTTCCATATGTAGAAAATGCAGAGCGACGAGGTGCTCCGAGTAGTCCAGCAAAGTGCATACCAGCAGACATAAAGAACATACCGATAGCCCACACGCAAGTTTGGATGATAGCAAGGCGGTTCATTTCTTTTGTCATGACGCGTCCTGTTAAATGTGGAACGAGCCAATAACCAATTCCAAAGAACGTTAATACAACCGAAGTCGCTAATGTTAAATGGAAATGTCCAGTTACCCATACAGTGTTATGAACAACTTGATTGAGTTGGTTACTTGCATTAACAAGACCGCCGGCACCAGCTGGTATGAACATAAGCATACCGACGAATGGGGCGAAAAATCTAGCATCTCCCCATGGAAGCATACGAAGCCATCCAAATAGTCCAGTAGCTCCTTTAGAACGGCCGAACTGTTCAAAGGTTGCAAATAAAGAGAAGGCCGTCATTAAAGATGGAATAACAACCATAAATGTTAAGACAACTTGTAAGTATTTCCACCCTGGGTCAATACCTGGTTCAGTTAATTGATGGTGGAATCCTACAGGCATAGAAAATAGTAAAAATAGAATAAATGACAACCGAGCTAGTGAATCACTGAAAATTTTACCACCAATAATTTTCGGTATAATGACATACCAAGCCATATAAGCGGGAAGAAGCCAAAAATAAACGAGTGGATGACCGAAGTACCAAAATAGTGTTCGGCTGACTAAAACATCGATTTTATCAACTAAACCTAAGCTCCATGGAATAAATTGAATAAGTGCTGCAGCTGCAACGCCAAGAGTTGCAACAAGCCATAGCGCCATTGTTACAACAGCCATAAAGCTTAACAGAGGACCTATCTTTCCTTTGTTGTGTTTTTTCCATATACGATACTGAGCAAACATTGCAAAGCCGCTGAACCAACTTCCAACAATAACTAGGGTAAGTCCGATATAAAATCCAGGGTGTGCTTTTAATGGAGCATAGAATGTATAGAGTACAGTAGCTTTATTGAGTAGAATAAAAATAGTGGTGATTGTTGTCCCTATTGTCATAAGCCAAAAACCAATCCAGCCTGTTTTTCGAACACCTTTTGATAGGACACCCGTTGTTTTACTCATACAAGCAAATAAGAAGCCAATAATGAAGAACGTTGTTAATACAAGTCCGAGTAAAACGCCATGTGTTGTTAATACTTGATAGTAGCCAATCCCAGCAGGTAAATTGAATTTACCTGAACGAACGAGAACTTGCAGTAAGCCACATATTCCACCTAGAAAAAGAGCAATAAATGCGACATGTATATGAGCCATAGCTAATTTTGCATCTCGTTTACTTATTTTATCTTGCAGTGCAATCATTTTTCTGTCACCTCCACTTTCGCGCTCATCATATGATGACCAGTACCACAATACTCATTACAAACAATTAAATACTCTCCAGCTTTTTGAAATACTTGTGAAGCTGTGCTTACATAGCCAGGCTCAATCATCATATTGACGTTTGTACCTGCGATTTCAAACCCATGTACAACATCTTTTGTCGCAACAACAAAATCTACTTTTGCACCTTTTGGTACTTTAATTGTATTTGGTGTAAAAGAAAAAGCTTGTGAGACAATCGTAACTTGATAATGATTTTTTCCAACTTGTTTCACACCGGGTTGATCAAATGGTGCGGTTGCATGAACTTTTTCTGGGTCAATTGTAGTTAAACAACTCGGTGGTTTGTTTCCCATATAAAAAGCACTAATTCCTAAAATAGCTAAAAATACGAACAGTGAGCCGACACCGAAAATGAGCCAAATTTTTTCGTATTTATGTAAGTGCATATCCCCATCTCTCCTTTAAAAAACAATGTGTTATAAACGATTGACAAAAATTTGATAGACGCTAAACCAAGTGAAAATAATGAAAAATCCAACAAAAAAAACAGAGATTAATGTACCTTTTAATGAATTTTTTTCATTACTTTCGGATTGTTGCTGATGCAGTTTATGCTCACCCATGATACCCCTCCTTGGATAAATGAAATCTTACAATTTCATAATACAAAAAATTTAGACAATTTCATCACGTCCGAATATGCTTTCAAAAAGTGTTCATTAATACAATAAAAACTATGTCTATGATGAGAACTTATAAAGCCGCGAATTCTTATACATTTTGGGATATTAATTTGTGAAAAAAATGTGAAATGAAGGCTCTTTTGAAATGGTTGAGAAGGGGGTGTAGGATCATACCCATCAACTTAAGGATTTAGACTATTTTTGAAGCTAAAAGCACGTTACTATTCTCTTATGTTAATGAGAAAGGGTGACGTGCTTTTTATGAATATGCACCAAAAACAAGAGTTATCTTTATTTGCTGAAGAGTTATATCGATATATGTCTCCCGCTACACTTAATCAACTAGCTATAGAAGCAGGCGGGATGAAACGAAAACGTAAGTGCCACGGGCACCATTT
>NZ_NTRO01000021.1:0-94372 GCF_002560575.1 Bacillus sp. AFS023182
CGTGAAAGATCTAGAGTTGCGTGAATGGAAGTGTCTTTCTTGTGGTATGCATCATGATAGAGATGTCAACGCAGGACAAAATTTGAGAAAAGAGGCCTTAAGGCTTCTAACCGTAGGGACTACGGGGATTGCCTACTCATAAAGCCGAGGGATACTTTGGTGTTCGTAGGAATCCCCCACTTCAAACAGTTGGTTAGACTGTTAAGTGGGGGTAGTTCAAGAACGAGACTGTCCCATACCGCAACTTTATTTCAAGTTTACATTTAATCTTTGCAATCACAATCAAAATCTGAACAATCGGCACAATCTAAAGTGCCACAATCCAAATTTCTCTTTTTGGGGTTTCTCTTAAGATGAAAATTTAGCAATCCGATAAATAGTAAACAAATAACAAAAGCTACTATTGCTTCTGTATACTTTTCATGAAAGATAAAACCAATTCCACTGCCACCGGAAATGAGAATTAGAATTGAATAGATCCAGAACATGTAAATACCTCCGTCGATGTAAAATAGATTTAGGATAGAATCCATATGATACTAGATGAGATAAGTAGTCCCATACCATTACCGCTTAAGATACCAGTAGTTACTCTTAGTAAATTTGTGCTACTTCTCCATTTCCACTTTTGGGTAAATCCATCGATGAATAATGGAATTTGAGCAGAGAAGGATAGTGCTAATGATAGCGTATACGAAGGTGTTATTAAAAAATAAATTGGAAACATAAAGAAACCAATCAATATACCTGTGCATCGTGCACATAAAGGTATGTATTTTTGTAGTTTGAGAAAACTCCTTTCAGATTTTCTGTGACAAGGGATATGTAAAATGATACCTCGAATCACTACGGTTCACCCTTTCTAGTAGTATTTTAAATGATTTGGTAACTAAATTATAGAATTCTTAAACTTCGTAGCATAATTCGTTCCTACTAACTCATCAACCTTCATGAAAAAGGTAAGTATTTTAGGGAGGCTTTACTCATTTTCGAGTAAAGTCTCCCTGAATTTTTAGAGTTCAAAAGATGAATTTCGCCAGTTGTTCACCCCAAGATGATAATTCAGTTTCAATAAATCCAGCCTTCTTATAAGCTAGTTTCGCCGAAAGATTTTTAGGATTATAGCCAATCATAATTAGGGGAATATTTTTATTATTAATGCTTCTTATCTTTTCAATAATGAGAAATATAGCCTGTATACCTAACCCTTTTCCTTGATATTCTTTATCAATCATAAGCCTATAAATCCAAAAATTGTTATCATTAGCGTCTATACCAAACATTGTAAAACCTATTAATTTATTATCAAGATATATACCATTTGCGTAGAAGTTATCTAAAAATTGAACCTGTGCGATAGAATAAAGATTAGAGGCAAGAAATGTACTTTGTTCTTCTTTCACTGATAATCTAGTAGCTTCCTCCCAATTACTTTTATCAATGGGTTTTAAAGTTATTTTGTTCAATATGATACCCCTTTCGAGTGATAGAACCACGCAGTTTTTGGGCTAGTGAAGCGTTATTCCCTCATATTTAAGTCCAAAGAATACTATTTTCTTTTGCATCGACAACGCCTCCTTAAAATTAAGATTTAAACTTCGTAATAATATATTCAATATTATAATATGATTTCTTTTTTATTAGTTATGTTAATGTAGTATAGTGCTATCCTAAGGGGAAGTAAAAAATTACTCTTGATACTAGCACTATTTGTATACTGTAAACGGTTGTTTTTTATCTTTTAAAATATTTACAGTTGTTAAAATTGTTTACATACAAATAAAATCGTTACATTTACAATACAGATGTTTAAAAACATCAGTCATGTTATTCCATAAGAGGGTTATATATTTGAAGATGAACTGGGAATGAAAAGCAGCATACATAGTTAAGGAAACAATATCTAAATGATTAAAGGGAGGAAGAATTATGTCCAATAACGTAAGGCTAAGAAGAGTCATTTTAGATTTAGCAGTTACTTTAGATGGTTTTATTGAAGGGAAAAATGGGGAAGTTGATTGGTGTATCATGGACTCTGATATGGAGTTTATTAATTTCTTAAATCAAATTGATACTATTTTATATGGAAGAAAAAGCTACGATTTATGGGGACAATTTACTCCAGAAATTGAAGATACTGATACTGAAAAAGGAATTTGGGAATTAGTTCATAGTAAAGAAAAATATGTGTTTTCTAGAACGCAAAAAGGGACCGATCATAAAGTAATATTCATAAATGATAATATTATTGAAGAAGTAAATAAATTAAAGAATAAGCCTGGTAAAGACATCTGGCTATATGGTGGAGCAAGTCTTATTACAACTTTTATCAATTTAGGGCTTGTTGATGAATTTAGATTATCCGTTCACCCTGTTATTTTGGGAGAAGGAAAACCGTTGTTTATTGATATAAAACAGAGATTGAATTTAAAGATGGTTCATACAAGAACGTTCTCCTCTGGCGTTGTGCAACTAATCTATCGTTTGAATGGGAATTCATAAGATTGCACATTCCAAAGATAAAATACAATAAATATCACTAGGAAATACTCGTTGTACCATTTAGTTAAAAAGGTAACTAGATGAAAGAGATGATAAAAAATATTTTGTTTGAATATGAAGTATTACACTTAAACTAATGGTGCAGGTTAAGTGAAGAAGAATGGATTGTAGAAAGTCGTTATAAGAGTTGATTTTTTTCTTTGTCACTGTTTCAGATGAAAGAGTTACTATTTGAAGCACGTTGTACCTCATTTATAGTAATAATATTTTATGAATTGGAAAACAATAGTGCTTAGGAAAGGGAGGATTGCGAATGTCTGTGAAAAAGTGGTTAACTGGATCGGTCATTTTGCTTGCGATATTTATAGTTGTGACAAATACAGGCTCACTCAGTGTATTTGCCGAATCCAGCGTCGTAACGCAGCCTGTTGAGTCAGTGGAAATGATTGAGGTCGAGTTGAACGATGATTACTTTAATCCGAATGTCATCACTATTCCGATTGGAAGAACGACAACGTTGATATTGAAAAACCAAGGTAAAAAAGAGCACACCTTCACTGTAGAGAAGCTCAAAATTGACGCCGAAATTCAACCGGGAAAAGAAAAAACAATTACCGTGAAACCGAATGAAACCGGTACATACGAACTGATATGTCGGTACCATTTCCAGAAAGGAATGGATGGAAAAGTAATAGTCAAATAAAAAGCAGGGCCAATCGGGCCTTGCTTTTTTAATAAGCAACGATAACTTACTTATTATTACCCAGACATTATTATAATAGCTAACGTTCCTCCGCATATAGGCAGGATTGTGGAGAAATGGATTTACTAAATCCTATAATCCATTGTAAACTGAATTCACACAATCATTTAAATGATTTATTATAAAATAATTATTTATATATACTGAAATTAATATGAGTATAAATAATAAGGGGGGACCTAACATGACAAAGAGAAATGAAATTAACAATAAAAAGGAATTGTCACTAGAACAACGTGAAGAATTACTTGAAGTATTGAAAGTTCGTTTTGAGAAAAACATGAATCGCCATAAAGGCCTTGAATGGGCTAAAGTCCAAGCAAAGCTGGATGCTAATACTGAAAAACTGTGGTCGCTCAATGAAATGGAAAGAACTGGCGGCGAACCGGATGTTGTTGGGCATGATATAGAGAAGGGCGAATACATTTTTTATGATTGTTCAGCGGAAAGTCCTAAAGGCCGCAGAAGTGTTTGTTACGATCTTGAGGGGCTAGAGTCAAGAAAAAAACATAAACCAGAAAATAACGCTATTGATATGGCAAGTGCCATGGGTATTGAACTATTAACGGAAGAACAATATCGGGCGTTGCAGAATCTTGAAAATTTCGATAAGAAAACGTCAAGTTGGGTGCAAACACCTTCTGATATTAGAGAACTCGGCGGTGCCCTTTTTTGCGATTATCGCTTTGGGCACGTCTTCGTGTATCACAATGGAGCAGAATCTTACTATGCCGTTAGGGGTTTTCGTGGCTCGCTAAGGGTCTAAACTTTGCACAGATAGCTAAATTTGAATTTGAGAATAGATCCACTTAGGGAAACGTTTTAATTTCATTCTTCAACTATCGGGCGCAGTTCTATAGCAAAAATTGTGTTCGATTTGAATACGAGCTGAAAAAGTGGAATAGGTTCGCATTTATAGAATGGAAATGTGAAAAACTGTAAAAAAATAATTTTCTTAAGGATCACAGTACATAAAACTAATAGCATCCGAGCATATTAATAAAATGTTTGGAGGTGGGTTTTATGGATAAAAAAGACTTTCAAAAAATTTATAATGATTACTTACAACAAGGGGAAGACCAAGCTCAATTGGAAGTAGTTGAGGAAGGCGATTCAGGAGTAGAACAAATTGTTGCAGTTCGTAAAAATGATGAGGATGATATTATTGCTTTTAAAACAAGTAGTGGAAGAGAATTAGATTATATTACTGCTCTTGATGAAGCAAAATCAGGGAAGTTAGCTCATGTGGACGTATTTCATAAGTATGGCAGGGATATTATACGTAGTGAACCTGACGGTATTAAAGAAAATAACTTAGATAACTTGCCTTCTTTTTAAACGGATAAACCCAAAGAAGAGAATATTAATTTGGATATTCTCTTCTTTACTTTACTAATTTACTATGAATTTCGTAAACTTTCTGTAAGAAAACCATCAGTTATTCAATTATAGGACGCTTTAATGAGGTAACAAAAAAAGCCCAATTTCTTAATATTTAGACTGTACCTCGAATCGTGGACAATTAAAAAAATCCATGATTTAAAGTGAATCCAAAAAGTTAGACAAATATTCTAAGCAGCTAATAAGGATTGGATCCTGTATTGTACAGGGCTCAATCCTTTTTTGTACTCTCCTTAATTTCTTTTAAAAGTTCAAGTATTTGTTTTTCGTATTTAGATTTTCGTTTTAAATATTGTATAAGGTGTAGAGCGGATAATATCCCTATGAAATATAAAGAAAATTTAGTGATCATATTAATAAATACTACAACTAACGAAGTAATGCCGAGATGCCAATTAAACGGCACAACTACCAGTAAACTTAAAATCAATGCTAACCATATAAGGTTTCTGTTCATTCTCGTTCACCTTCCTTTTTTTGAAAAATCATGCCGTTGTTTTTGATTTTAACACATCTAATATATATACATATTGAGAAAGCAAGCAATTATAATAAAAAGGTTTTGTTAAAGAATTCTGTAGATATTTGATTGAATCAAACAATTGTTCTGCAATATGTGAACGATTGTTTGGAGGGTTTTTCCCTGCGTAAATCGGTAGGTTTAATTGGTGATATTCATTTCGGTACTCTATTCTATTGGAGACATAAGTATTACCTACTAATGGTTTCAATAATATAATTTAACAAAGCAATTTTTTTAAAGGAGTGTTTGATATGAATATAGAACTTCATCAGGAGCAAGAACGAGTGGACAGCGTAATTAGTTGATCAGATGAACAATTTTTTCATATAATTCGTCTTAGTATTGAGCGATAGATGGGAGGGAAGGAAATGAAACCCTATGTACTAGAGTTTCGGGAGATCGATAAAACGAGACAAATCTTGGTCGGTGGCAAAGGAATGAATTTGGCGGAACTATCGAAGATTCATGGAATACAAGTGCCAGAAGGATTTTGTGTTACGACAGAAGCCTATCAAAAAGCCCTCGAACAAAACGAAGCGTTCCACGTATTGCTGGATCAACTAGTACTACTAAAAGTAGAGGATCGAAATCAAATTGGTGAAATCAGCAGGGAAATTCGGAAAATCATTATGGAAGTAGAGATTCCTTTCGATGTTGTGAAAGATGTTACTTACTATCTCTCCCAGTTTGGTGATGAACATGCTTATGCAGTGCGTTCCAGTGCAACTGCTGAAGATTTACCACATGCCTCATTTGCCGGCCAGCAAGACACCTATTTAAATATCATCGGAAAAGAACCCATTTTACAGCACATCAGCAAATGTTGGGCTTCTCTATTTACAGATCGTGCCGTGATTTACCGTATGCAAAACGGATTTGACCACAGTCAAGTGTATATATCCGTTATCATTCAACGGATGGTGTTCCCGCAGGCTTCAGGAATTTTATTTACTGCTGATCCGATTACTTCCAATCGAAAGCTACTATCTATCGATGCTAGCTTTGGACTAGGAGAGGCCCTTGTCTCCGGCTTGGTATCTGCCGATTGCTATAAGGTGCAAGAAGAAAAGATTATCGATAAAATGATTGCAACCAAAAAACTAGCAATCTACGCCTTAAAAGAAGGAGGCACAGAAACACAGCAGATAGAACCCAATCAGCAAAAAAGCCAAACACTTACTGAACAACAAATATTACGACTAGCACGTATAGGAAGCCAGATCGAAGCTTATTTTGGTTGCCCACAAGATATCGAATGGTGTTTGGTTGATGATATATTATATATTGTTCAGAGCCGGCCAATCACTACTTTATACCCCATCCCTGAAGCGAGTGATCAAGAAAATCACGTCTATGTATCTGTCGGTCATCAACAAATGATGACTGACCCCATGAAACCATTGGGGATGTCTTTATTCCAGTTAACAGCTCATCCACCCATGCATGCAGCTGGTGGAAGGTTATTTGTTGATGTCACACATAATCTGGCTTCGCCTGTCAGTAGAAAAAATTTATTAAATGTCATGGGACAATCCAATCCGCTCATCAAAGACGCACTTATGACCGTAGTCAAGCGAAAAAAATTTATAAAATCGTTACCAGATGATGAAAAAATACAAAGTTCCAGTCAAAGTAATAATGGTAAATCTGTGGATTTTCTAACACAAATCGAAAACAATCCGACGATCGTTACTGATTTGATTAAGAGTAGTCAAACATCGATAGAAGAGTTAAAACAAAACATCCAAACGAAATCAGGATCAAATTTATTTAATTTTATTCTAGAAGATATCCAGCAATTAAAGAAGATATTATTTAACCCGCAGAGTTTGGCTGTAATTATGGCAGCTATGGATGCTTCATCATGGATCAATAAAAAAATGGAGAAGTGGTTAGGTGAAAAAAACGTAGCAGACACGCTTTCTCAATCTGTACCAAACAATATTACTTCGGAAATGGGTCTAGCATTATTGGATGTCGCAGATGTGATTCGTCCTTATCCAGAAGTAATTGCTTATTTACAACATGTAAAAGATGATAACTTTTTGGATGAACTGGTTAAGTTTGAAGGTGGACAAAAAACCAGAGACGCTATCTATTCTTATCTCAATAAATACGGAATGCGATGTAGTGGAGAAATTGATATTACTAAAACTCGTTGGAGTGAAAAGCCAAGTACACTTGTCCCCATGATTCTCGGTAACATTAAAAACTTTGAGCCGAATGCTAGCAATTGGAAATTCGAGCAAGGGCGACAGGAAGCTTGGAAAAAGGAACAAGAGTTATTAGATCAATTGAAAGAATTACCGGGTGGTAAACAAAAAGCTAAAAAGGCAAAACGAATGATCAGCCTAATCCGGGATTTCATCGGTTATCGTGAATATCCAAAATACGCCATGATTAATCGCTACTTCGCTTATAAGCAGGCTTTACTGAAAGAAGCCGAACAACTCGTGCAAGTCAATGTTATTCATGAAAAAGAAGATATATACTATCTCACTTTTGAAGAACTTCGCGAAGTTGTACGCACAAATCAACTAGATTACCAGATCATCAGCAAAAGAAAAGACGAGTACAAATTATATGAAAAACTAACTCCCCCATGTGTTATCACGTCTGATGGTGAAATCATTGCAGGTGAGTACAAACGGGAATATATTCCACCTAATGCTATTGCAGGCCTACCTGTTTCTTCCGGTATTATCGAAGGAAGAGCACGTGTCATCTTAAATATGGAAAATGCGAATTTAGAAGAGGGAGATATATTGGTTACCGCCTTTACCGACCCTAGCTGGACACCGCTGTTTGTATCTATCAAAGGCTTGGTTACGGAAGTAGGTGGTTTGATGACCCATGGTTCTGTCATTGCCAGAGAATACGGTCTTCCAGCAGTTGTAGGTGTGGAGAATGCTACGAAGTTGATCAAGGATGGACAAAGGATCAGGGTGAATGGAGCAGAAGGGTATATAGAAATACTATAATTCATTACATTTAAATCATAAAAGAAGAGCATTCGAATTAAGAGAATCATTGATAACACGGTGCTTTGCGGTCTATGGTAACCTCCTCAGTCACTAGGACAAATGGGGGGGCAGTAACGGAAGAACAATATTAATGTCTGTTAAGATTATGTTGAAATCGGATCTTCTGTTAAAGTAAGCTATTGTTGAATAAAACTTAGAATTTCAAACGACTTTATTGTTATATTTTTAGTGTAGTAAATTATACTACGTCAAAAATTAAACAACTATATGTTTAACCCCGTCCTAAATTTAGAACGGGGTTATGCTTGTTTGAGCTTGTAAAATTAAATAACATTATTATCATTTTACACTAACAACGGAGGAGAATAGGAAAAGTAGAAGCCAATCCATCCAAAAGGAGCAACATTTCATGCTCCTGTAACAAGTTAAGATATATAGGTTAAAGTGAAGAGAGAATATAACAATATAGTTTACATAATATTATTATGTTAAGGAATAGTAAGTTGGCTATTATTTAAATACTAAAACTCAAACTCATCTCAAGATATGAAGAGAGCGAGAAAATCAGTGTGTAAAAATGTGTGAAGTGAAAATTTAGCATAAAAGCACTTCAAAAAGAACGCTAGTTCGTATATACTGAATACAACTGAAGTAGAAGAAGGGAAGAGAAGCTGATGATTCATAAAGTTGGTCAAATTATGTTATATGTAAATAATCAAGATGAGGCTGTGCAATTTTGGACAGAAAAAGTAGGTTTCCACTTAGTTGCTGATGAAAATAATGGTCAAGGATTTAGATGGATTGAAATTGCGCCAACGGAGAAAGCGGAAACGAGTATTGTTCTACATAATAAGGAATTAATTGCGAAGATGCAGCCTGAATTAAATTTAAGTACGCCATCCATGTTATTTTTCACTGAAGATATCGATAAGTTACATAAAGAGTTTGTAGAGAAAGAAATTACAGTCGGAGAAATTGTAAATATGCCGTCTGGAAGAGCATTTAATTTTGCTGATCACGAGAAAAATTATTTTGCAATTATGGAGAAAAAATAATTAAGAGCATAAATCGATTTGAAATATTGACACGATGTTTTAAAGTTTATTTAGATCCTGTTTTACAGGGTCTTTTTTATTGGTCTCTAATCGATAGGAAAAAATAAAAGAACCAAGATTTGATCCTTCTACTGTATGTATTGTTAATCGATCACCTGTTTCGCTAACGAAATATGGGTATTAAAAAATTCAGAGTTTAATATAAGAGGGGAGGCTTTCAATATAATTACATCGAATATATTAGATGAAGTGTAAGACATTATTGTAATTTATCTTAAGGAGAGAAAATAATTGAACCTAGGTAAGCCAATAGCTATTGGAAATACAGCAAAGATATATCTTTGTGATCATAAAATTGTAAAAGTGTTTAAAAAACACTTTCCAAATACAGAATCTTTATACGAGGCAAAGAAACAAGAATACGCTTATTCATGTGGACTTAACGTCCCTCAGGTATTTGAAGTTACAGAAATAAAGGGTAGGCAAGCAATTATAATGGAATATGTAAAAGGGCAAACAGTTGGTGAACTTTTGATAAATCATATGGAACGGGCGGAGCATTACATAAGTATTTGTGTCGATATACAACAAAAGATGCATGCTGTTGTTGTTAATTCGGATTTACTTGAACCGATGTCAGCAAAGCTACATCGCCAGATTGAATCAGTATACAATCTAGATGAGGAACTAAAGGATAAATTGTTAAGAAAATTGGATTCAATGGTAATTGAACCTAGGCTATGTCATGGAGATTTTCATCCATTTAATTTGATCATGAGTCATGATAACGTGAAAATTATTGATTGGGTAGATGCTAGCGCGGGAGATATTCGTGCAGATGTATACAGAACATATTTATTGTATGCGCAGTCTTCAGTCGAGTTAGCTGAAATGTATTTACGTATATATTGCAATAATACTGGCTTATCAAGGAATGAAGTTTTGGAGTGGGCTCCTATTATTGCTGGGGCTAGATTATCAGAAAATTCATCTTCAGAAAACATAGAACATCTAAAGGGGTTAGTAGACCGGTATTGTCATTAAGGAAAACGACAGAACCAGCATTTCTGTAATGATCAAACTTTTTTAAAGAATGAGATAGTAAGACCGTTCAAAATTATTGAACGGTTTTTATTTTATTTCATAATTTAAATATCTAATAATATAAGTATGATGCTAGAGGGTTATCTCGATATGATTTCCTTCCAGATCACTTATTATGCTCTCGTAATAGCCATCTCCAGTGAAACGTGGTCCATTTAATACAGGATATCCAGCTTCTTTTAATGTTTTGATTAGTTGATTCACATTTTCTTCACTACCAACAGAAAAAAACAAATGAGCATATCCAGTTATATCGGGATTAGGTTTATCTTCTATTCCTTTCTTCCGCATAATTTCAAGACGTGCTTCAGATTCAAAAGTAATAAAATAAGATTCAAAGTGTTTAGCTTTATTGTGATATAAAGGATTTGCCTCTCCATCAACTTAAGAATTTTATAACACACTTAAAACGAAAAAATGTACATCTTCAGATGAAAATGTACATTTTTTTGTTTTGGGATACTTACTTTTCTTATCTTGATTTTAATTGTAATCATCATTTTAATAATCGTTATCTAAGCTGAGCACTCTTCCATGTAGAAGATATTCTATGTGAAAGGTATTACGTTATTACTTGTACTGAGGTTCTTCTTGTTCAATTTGCTGAAGACGAGGATTTAAAGATTCAATAATCTCTTGAGTTTGTTGTGCTGCACCTTTATATAATTGTTTTGCTTGCTGGTTATCAGTATCAAGAACAAATCCTTCTAGGCATGCTTGAGCACTCTTTAATCCAGCGATAGTTTGTTTAAGTTTAGTGCTTACTGTCATGTAGTATTTCCTCCTTGTAAATGTGCTTCAAAATATAGAATGCCTATTTTGTTATTATAGTACGATTTCCAATTTTAGGGTTATGTGAATGAGAAATTTTACAGTTAATTATTTGAGGGAGGATTTTTTTAGCTAATAGCTACATGGAATACTGTTAAGTGGTGTTATGTTAACTTAACGTGAATAGAATATTCATAAGAAAAATCTACCATGTAAGAACGTAATTTATTTATATATTCTATGGTGAAGATTAGATTCATGGATGGGTATGGAATAGTTTTGTACCGATAACAAAAACTAACAGAAAGAAAACGATAAGATATAAAGGAGATTAAATATGTTGAAAAAGATAGGGAAAACTTTCCTGGTACTCCTCTTTGTATTTATCGGCGTATGTTTTGTTTTGCTTGTGTGGGATGAAATTGACAGAACAGCAGCTGAAAAAAGTGGGAGATTTGGCCAGCAGCCTAGCCAATACCCTATTCGTCAAAGTGATATTACTATGTATACAGACGGGAAACAGTTAAACAATCAATTATTCTCAGATATAAAGAAAGCAAAACATTACGTGCATATTAACTTTTTCTCTATTGCTGATGATAAAGTAAGTCATCAGTTTCTAGAGTTATTGAGGCAAAAAAGTCAGGAAGGTGTAGAAGTATACTATGCGTTGGACAGGCTAGGTGGAATTTTACTAAAGAAAAAGGAAAGAGAATTATTAGTTAAACAAGGAGTGCATTTTACATATTACAATAAGCCTGCTTTCCCTTATCTTTCTTCTTCTTTGGATCATCGGAATCATCGTCGTATTTCAGTTATTGATGGAAAGATAGGGTACATTGGCGGATTTAACATTGGCAAGAAGTATTTGGGGGAAAAAGAAAAACTTGGTTACTGGAGAGATTATCACCTTCAAATACGAGGAGAAGGCGTTCAAGATCTAGAAAACCAATTTGTGTTAGACTGGAAGAAAAACTCAGAGAAACCAATTCCGAAACACAGCGCGATAAAGGAAAAGGGAGCAACCTCGCATCGATTTACTGCATATTATAGCGGAGAAAAACTTGGACAAGATTATGCAATGCTGTTTCAACAAGCAAAAAAGTCCATCATTATATTAACGCCTTATTTTATACCAAAAGACAAAACGATTTGGAATGCATTAGTAGATGCAAGAAAGAGGGGAGTCCGTGTCAAAATTCTGTTCTCACCTCATTCGGATGCACTGTTAGTTAAAGAAGCAGCGTATCCATATATCCGAAAAGCATTAAAACAGAGGATGGAAGTATATGGTTATAAAAAGGGAGTGTTACACGGTAAAGTATTTTTGATTGATGAAAAAATATTGATGGTTGGGACCGTGAATTTTGATTCGCGCTCGTTTCATTTAAATGAAGAAATGAACTGTTATATCCATGACCCTGTCTATATTTCGAAAATAAAGCCAGTCATTCATGCAGATTTACAAAATTCAAAGCGAGTAACATCCTCTGACGTCAATCAATTATCGATAAAAGAAAAAATGAAAGAAAAGGTTGCAAAAATGTTTGCGTATTATTTGTAAAAACAAAGTATTTTTATATAAAGGAGTAGTAAACGGCATTTATTAGAATAAATTAAATTACTGACACATGGGTGAAGCTTAGTAACGCAATTAATCAAAATCAAAAAATTGTTAACCAATGCGAGCAGAATAGATGAATACACCGAGAAAACTTTATTTTAAAGGAACTGAAAAAATTGTGAATGAGAATGGATATGATTTGACTTTTGCAATCAGTAGCTTTAAGGAAGTTTCTCAGGCAGAATTCTTTAATCCATAGCTTTTAACAGGGTTGAAAAATCAAATAAGATAGATGTGCAATTTTGTACTATAGGGACTTAAACAATCGATGTAATAATTCAATGAGAGAAACTTGAAAAGGAGTTTGTTTCATGAATATTACATCTTTTTTGATTTACTGTTTTATTATTACGTTAACTTAACATTAGTCGTTATCTGTTCACAAAAACAGTTGGTGCTTTTGTGTCGCTAGACAGTTCTTAGGTGGTTTCTATTTACATGTATAGATTGGCTTATACTTTGCCAGATTAATCTGAGGTTTGTTGTTATTTCAAGTACTGAAGGAATGAAGGGGTATAACAATGATAAGATGCATCTAAGAGGTGCAATGATTGGTCCGCCTTTTCTCATAATTGTTAGTTTATTCATTGCAGGAATCTCTATAAATATTTAGTATGGGGAATATATTATATTTTACTTAGAGGAGAGAAAGATGGACATTGTTATTAGGAAACTAGAATTAGAAGATTTGAATGAATTTCCTGAAATTGATGATAGTTTTACGGTTGACTCTAAGCTAGTTCTTTCATTAGGAGCTATAAATCAACAAATAGAATACACAGTGCAAGAAATACCAAGCTATGAGAAAAATTATTCAGACGATATATATAAAGGGGATGAGATAGACTATAGTGAATATGTTAATAATCCAGATCAAATAATCTTTTTGGCGGTTATGAATCACCAAATAATTGGAATGATTATATTAAAGAGGAATTGGAATGGTTTTGCTTACGTGGAAGATATAACAGTAGATAAGCAGTTTAGACAGCTTGGAGTAGGTAGAAAATTAATTGAGCGAGCAAAGCAATGGGCGCAAGCTTGTGAAATGCCAGGAATTATGCTGGAGACACAATGCAATAACGTTAGAGCATGCAACTTTTATGAGAGTTGTGGATTTGTTATAGGGGGCTTTGATTTTCTTGTATATAAAGGGATAAATGAGAAAAGTGATGAAGTTGCAATATATTGGTATTTGAGATTTTAAGACAGTCCGATATAACCTATAGTACTTCACACGAACAAAGAGTGTCTTTAGAACTTTGCATGGCACTCTTTGCTCGTTATCATGCTAAAATAAAAAAATTCTAGAGGTACAAGGAATAGGTTTGTTCACCGTATGTGAGAATTTCATCATCGGTAAACCCAAGATTTGAATAGAATTTTTGACCCGAATCATTTTCAGGGTGCACAGTTAAGCGAATGCGATGGCAAGATGGATGAATGGTTTTTATATGGTTAATTAACACTTTCATTGCCGTGCCCTCAAATCCTTTTCTTTGATATCTTTTGTCGATAAAAAAATGAAATAGTCAAAAGTCCTTTTGACAATCCGGTTCGTAATGTAGTTTAAAGAAACCAACTATTTTCTCGTTATGATAAATTACAAAAGGTTCAATCATTCTATCATCTGGCTTAATATACGCTTTTGCAAGTGCAATAGCAACAGGTGGTGTAACTTCAGAAACGAATTTTTGTTGCTCAATATTTACAGAAAGGTTTAGAGCTTCTCGCCAGTTTGTAGAAGTTATTTTTTTCAGATTTACGTGCGACATGAGTCGTAACCTCCAGTTCAAATAGGGGATATGTGAAGTAATATTGAATGAGCGTATTTTGCCCGGCAGCAATTTTCCACGCTTCCTTTTCTTTGACCATCACATAAACAGCAAGACTGCCTTGCTCATTTTCTATTATTGTCCCGTCAGAGGTTGTTGGATATTGTCTAATATGTGTGATAGCTACGTCGAAACGTATGAAATTAATGCTTTCAATTGTATAACGAGCGTATGAATTACGAAGAGGTCCTGGTAAAAGAACTTTGTGCGTCTTATTGATTTGCTTCCAACCTGAAAGCCGCTTGCCAAGCACATTGACCCATGTGGCATTTAAGGTGAAGTGTCGATCTAATTCATTCGCATCATGTGTATTAAATGCAATTTCCATTTCGGTGATCATTTGTCGGATTGCATGTATTTCTTCTTGTTGCTGCTCTTTTGAATCATAACCTTTAGACATTTTTATGCCTCCTATGTTGGTTTGATATCTATAGATTACTAAAGTAAAGGTTTTATAACATCCAGCCATAGTAGTATTTTTTGAGGTGAAACTTATACGAAGGTATGATGGCAAGGCGGTGTATCGTATTCACTGTCTAATAAGAGGACTTAATTCAATGAGTATAGAATATTATAAGGCTATGAATAAAGAGGTGAAATATGTTATTTCAAAAAGGGGATGTATCGATTAGATATGTTATAGAAGAAGATGTGAATACAATTTCAAAATGGTTAACAAATCCTGAAGTTTTACAGTATTACGAAGGCAGAGATAATCCGCAATCTCCAGAAAAAGTACGTATGCATTTTATCCAAAATCCAAAGAGTGATGAAAAAAGGTGTCTAGTAGAATATGCTGGAGAACAAATTGGTTATGTGCAAATGTACCCGATAGAATCAGAATGGAACAAGTTATATGGATATAGAGAAAATCAGGATATATGGGGCATGGACCAATTTATTGGTGAACCAACATATTGGAATAGAGGAATTGGTACAGAACTCGTCCAAGCTACAATTACATATATCATCAACGAATTAGGGGCAGAAGCAATTGCAATGGATCCAAGAGTAAGTAACGAACGTGCCATTCGGTGTTATGAAAAATGTGGATTTCAGAAGGTGAAAAGATTAAAAGCACATGAGTTACACGAAGGGAAATTAGAAGATTGCTGGATGATGGAGTATAGAAAAAAAGGGAGCGATGTGTGATGAAGAAAGCTTTGGTAGTAATAGATGTTCAAGAAGGTATGTATACAGCAAATGGACCAGTACATAATGGACAGAAATTATTAGAAACCTTACAAGAATTAATTCAAAAATGTCGTTCAAATGAGATTCCTGTTATATATGTACAGCATAATGGGCCTAAAGGTCATCCTTTCGAAAAAGGAAAACCGGCCTGGAATATTCATTCTGACATTGCACCGAAAGATGGTGATACCATTATCGAAAAAGAAACACCAGATTCTTTCCATAAAACAAATCTTCGTAAAGTATTAGAAGATAAGGAAATCGAACATGTAATTATATCAGGAATGCAAACAGAATATTGTGTGGATACAACAACTCGCAGAGCTTTTAGTGAAGGATATAAAGTAACTTTGATTCGCGATGCACATAGTACATTTGACTCGGAGCAATTGAGCGCGGAAGAAATTGTTAAGCATCATAATGCAGTACTGGGTGCATTTGCTGATGTTGTGGATTTCAAAAATATAAAGATAGAAGTATAAAATCGAATTGAAAGGAAGTAGTGACAGCAGGTAGCGGAATGGTTCCGCAATCTGTTATGGAGCAATATTATCAAAAGAAAAGTTTATGAAAAAGAAGGATGTCATGATATAGATTGTGACATCCTTCTTTTCTTATTTTTTCTTATCTTTATCTAAGATGTTTTGTTCTTCAGCAAACTCAGTTCCATACGCGAATCGACCATTCATATTAATTCGTTCATTTTTATGTCTTTCATGCGTATGAGAGGCGCGATGCACAAATACTTCAGATAACGTAAAGAGAATAGCGGACAGAATACTACCCCATGCGATCTGCATATAATTGTCCAATAAAATATTACCGAAAATCCATACGCTTAAATATGTCAACAAAAAGTCGGCCATAATAGCGGCGGAATTGCCGATGTGCTCCAATAGAATCTTATCAACAAACATATAGGAAACGATTGTTACAAACAGGCTAAAGGAAATAACATCAACAATTGTTGCATCAAAAAACAAATCAAGTCCGATAGCAAAAGCAATGATACACGATATAAATTTGATAAGCACATTAGTAAAATTGCTCACAGTGCACACCTCCTGTTTTTACATAGTTTTGGTATAAAACAAGAAGTTCATACATTCCTTATGTATGTACATGAGTGTAAAAAAATTTTTTTCATGTTAAACATCTTGTCGAAATATTAAAAAAATAAACAAAAAATGTTATAGTAAAATGAGAGTATATGACATTTTTAGGTAAGGGGGGATCCAGATGTGGATTACTTCAGAAGTAGAAATTCCAGATGAACTATTTGATAATCTTGAGCAAGGAAGGCTTGTATTATTTGTCGGAGCAGGGGTTTCTATGAAAGGGAAATCAAACTTACCAAATTTCGATGATTTAGTTGATGAAATTGCGGAAACTTTATACGTTGAAAAGCGTGAAAAAAACGAACCGCATGATTATTATCTTGGAAAAGTTGCGAAGACGAAAGATGTACATCAAGTTGCACAAGATCTTGTTGATGTGAAAGATTCAAAGCCGAATCCATTACACTATGCCATTCCGCGGCTTTTTTCAGATGACATTGATGTTCGCATCGTCACTACAAATTTTGATCAACATTTTACAAGTGTAATTAGACAAATGAATCGAGATATTAATATATATTACGCACCTGCACTTCCAACAGGTAGAGCGTTCAAAGGTTTAGCATATATACATGGCAATATAGAGCAGGAGAAAGAAAATTTAATATTAACGGACGGTGATTTTGGAAGGGCTTACTTAACAGAGGGATGGGCAAGAAGATTTTTAGTTGATTTATTTTCGAATTATACGGTACTATTCATCGGATATAGCCATAATGATCCTGTTATGAAATATTTAGCAACAGGTTTACCACCGAGTACAAGACGTTATGCATTTGTTGCTCAAGGAGATAATACATATCATTGGGAGCATTTGGGAGTACGCCCCATTGTTTATCCAAATAAGGTGAACAATCATCAGGCACTTGTGCAAGCTGTGAGGCGCTGGGCTGAATTAATGGGGGATAACTATATTACAAAAAGAATGCGGATTCGTGATATTGTGACAGTTCCACCATCAGTTGAACAAGAGCAATTATCATATATAAAGCAATCAGTAAAAAAGATCGAAACACTCCGGTATTTTATAGAATTTGCTCGTGATTACGAGTGGGTAGAATGGTTAGAGGCAGAAGGGAAACTCCAAAATTTATTTTTACTTTCCACCATTCATAATGAAGAGGATGAATTGCTGGCCGATTGGCTTGTCGAACAATTTCTTTTTAGTCATCAAAAAGAATTATTTCAGCTTATTTATAAAAATCACTCAAAAATTTCTCCTTTGTTATGGCGAACCATTTGTACGTATTTAAACGAAACAAAAGAGCAGGTTGAACCGCTATTATTTGCAAAATGGACATTACTTTTACTAGAAACAGCAGAAAAAAATAGCAGTTCTATAGAACTTGTTTCACATTTGTTACATAGATGTTCTTTCCCTGAACATAAAGAAATTTTCATCTTATTGTTGGCGTTTATTTTGGATGGAAAGATTAAATTAAAACGTGTCAGAAGATGGGAACACGATATGCAGGATTCGATTGAATTAGAGGAAACAAGTCGTTTGCCAGTTCCTGTATTTTCATTTGTACAACAGATTTGGGATGAGAGAATGAAACCGCATATCGCATATTTTGCTGACCAAATTATGGTTATGGGATTAGAAAAAATCCAAATGTTATTTTTAAGACAGGCTGCATTAGAGAAAAAGGACGGTGTGACATATAATAGAGTCGAGTTTTCTGAACATGATTTACAGCCAAAAGATTTTACATTTTTAATTCGTATTGTAAAAGAATCCCTCGCATATTTATGTGCGAATCATAAGAGAAAGGCAAACTACTATATCGCTCAAATGATTGAAACAGATAGTATATTACAAAAACGAATTGCGGTAGAGGCAATGAGTGAAAATTCATTTGCAACTGACGATGAAAAAGTCAAATGGTTGCTAGAACAAAATTTACTTTTACATGTTACATATAGGCATGAAGTATTTAATTTTTTAAAGAAGCATTATTCCTGTGCTTCGGAACAAAGTAAACAAGAGGTGTTACAAAGGGTGATGAAACACCTTGTTAATGAGAGAGCTTTTGATGCTTGTCTTGTTATGGATTTACTATACACATGTGATCCGAATGGTAATTGTACAGTACAAGCATATAAAAAAATGAAACAAAAACATCCGCATTTTTCTCCAGAGAGTTATGGTGAAAAGCGAGTAGAGGATGCTGTACAAAGCATTACATGTAACGTAACTGCTGATGGGTTATTGCAATTGAAAGAGCATGAAATGATGAAACAAGTTAAGCTCTTTTCTCATGACGGTATTTTTGAACAGCGTCATTTTTTAGAAATGTTATCAAAAGCATGTAAATTGAATACAGAGTGGAGTATTTCGCTTGCTTATCAATTAGTAGGGGAAAGTATGGTAAGTAATGAAGTATGGTTTGTCTGTATTAGGGCATGGGGGAATAATCGAAAGCTTACTAATCAACAGATACAAAAAATTATTCCACTCTTACAACAATTTGTAAGGAATACATCTTTTCAATGGTTAATTAGTAGTTTTCTTTATGAAATCAGCAATCGATTAGAAGAATTTCAAGAGGATAGTATACGTGTTGTGAAACGTTTTGCCTTTTCTTTATTTCCCCAAGTAATGAAAAGTGATCCGAATTTCAAGATAGGGGAACATGACTTTTATAATGAGTCTATTCAACATCCTATTGGAAAGATGACGTCAGTATTATTAAAGCTGCTAGCATATGATCACTTATACGATCGGAACATTCACGAATACTTGTTTTTATTTGAAGAACAAATGCGAACGTTGTCACAGAGTACACATTTCATGCTTGCACGATTAACGGCAGACATAACATTTTTGTACCATATTGAGAAACAATGGTGTAGAAAAAATTTGCTACCTTATCTCGACTTAAAAAAACAAGATAGGGTAATAAAATATGCATGGTCAGGCCTTTGCTATACACAAATAAATTTACCGCTATTTACAGAGATAAAGCGATATATTGAATATGCAGTCGAACATTTATATGTATTACATCCACATACAAAGAAAGTATTTTTAAAGTGGCTCAGCTTTGTTTTTATTAAATGTGTATTATATTGGGATCAACGAGCCGATTGGTTATATCCACTTTTTATACAGGAAACGGAAAATGACAAAATTAAGTTTATGGAATACTTATGTTATTATGTGAAAACATTAAGCGTAAGAGAACAACAAAAATTTTGGGAGGCTTGGTTAGCTGGTTTTTTAATGGAACGTCCAAAAATGAGTTCTGTAACTGGTAGAGAATATGTCATGTTTTTACGTTTTGTATTATATATGGATGAAGTTGCAGAAAACGGAATACAAACAATTCTTACTCGTTTCTCTCCCATATCAGAACGTTACGACCAAGCGGAAATGAAACAACTATTTTTGGCTATTTTGGAAAAGAAAAATAACATGAAATATCATGTGGAAACCTATGGTGAATTATTTTTTTCGCTACTGCAAAACCTTCATGAGGCAAATTCTTTTGAAAATGAAATCATTGAGATTAAACAATTGTTAACAGATTACCAAGTGGAGAAACAATTATTAATATCTATTCAAAACGAAATGATTCGTATTGGACTTGTGATGACAAATTTACAAGATTGATAGTGGGGAAAGAGTGGAATTTTAAAAAAATAACTAAAAAAGTATTGACAGTATTTTAAAAAGCATTCTATAATACGAATCATACTTATTCAATTTCACAAACATTTGAATAAACAAAGTGCAATGAAGAGATCACAGTAGTGAAGATCTTACTGTAACAGAGAGCTGATGGTTGGTGTGAATCAGTACAGGGATACTCATGAATTACAGTCTTGGAGCATCTTTTTCGAGTAAAGATATATGTTCTTTATGAAGGAAAAGCGGTCAAATGATCGTTAACAGTGAAGAGAGGTAGATGAAAGTAGTCTACAACTAGGGTGGTACCGCGATAAATATCGTCCCTACTGATTGGATCAGTAGGGACTTTTTGTATTTTTGTGGTCCAACTTGAAAATTGAATATTACATGCAGTGAAAGGAAAAGAAGTAGTAGTTGTTTCCCTGTAACAGAGAGCTGGTGGTTGGTGTGAACCAGTACAAAAACAAGTGCGAATTACAGTCCTGGAGCATCTTTTTCGTAGTAAAGATGATAGTCTTTATGAAGGGAAAGACGGTCAAACGATCGTTAACAGTGAAGAGAGGTAGACGAAAGTAGTCTACAACTAGGGTGGTACCGCGATAAATATCGTCCCTACTGAGTAGATCAGTAGGGATTTTTTGTACACAAAAAAGGCGGAATCGATCTCACAATAAGTTTTTATAGAATTTTAATTCAGAAAATAGGGAATTTTTATTCTCTTCAAATAGTTTTAAACATTAAAAGGAGGATTTTAAAATGGCAAATCATGAGTTAGAACAATTACGTAAACAGGTGGATGAAATCAATTTACAATTATTACAACTGTTAAATAAACGTGGAGAAATCGTTCAAAAGATTGGAAAACAAAAACAAGTGCAAGGTACGAAACGTTTTGATCCAGTTCGTGAGCGTGAAGTACTGGATATGATTGCGGAACATAATGAAGGTCCATTCGAAACTTCAACAGTTCAACACATTTTCAAAACAATTTTCAAAGCAAGCTTAGAATTGCAGGAGGATGACAATCGTAAAGCGTTACTTGTTTCACGTAAAAAGAAAAAAGAAAATACAATTGTTGATGTAAAAGGTGAATTATTAGGAAATGGAAAGCAAACGTTCATTATGGGGCCTTGTGCTGTAGAAAGCTTAGAGCAAGTTCGCCAAGTAGGGCAAGCGATGAAAGAACAAGGATTAAAATTAATGCGCGGTGGTGCTTTCAAACCGAGAACATCACCATACGACTTCCAAGGATTAGGGATTGAAGGCTTACAAATTTTACGTCAAGTAGCTGATGAATTCGATTTAGCGATTATTAGTGAAATTTTAAATCCAAACGATGTAGAGATGGCTCTTGATTACGTTGATGTCATTCAAGTTGGAGCACGAAACATGCAAAACTTCGATTTACTAAGAGCTGTAGGTAAAGTAAATAAACCAGTGTTATTAAAACGTGGTTTAGCAGCAACAATTGACGAATTCATTCATGCAGCTGAATACATTATCGCGCAAGGGAATGATCAAATTATTCTATGTGAGCGTGGTATCCGCACATACGAAAGAGCGACGCGTAATACGTTAGATATTTCAGCAGTGCCAATTTTAAAGAAAGAAACACATTTACCAGTTGTCGTAGATGTAACACATTCTACAGGACGCAGAGATTTATTATTACCTACTGCAAAAGCGGCACTGGCAATTGGAGCAGACGCAGTAATGGCTGAGGTACATCCGGATCCAGCAGTTGCATTATCTGATTCTGCACAACAAATGGATATTCCAGAGTTCCATAAATTCATGGAAGAGTTAAAAGGATTCAAAAATAAATTATCTTAATTTCATATTGAATATGCGTTGAAAGGGAAACAGTAGTGCTTATCTCCCTGTTTATAGAGAGCTGATGGACGCTGAGAATCAGTACAAAGATAAGCATGAATTACAGCCCTAGAGCATCTTTTTCGTAGTAAAGATCATGGTCTTTACGAAGGGAAAGACGGTTTTATAAATCGTTAAAAATGATAAGAGGTAGACGAAGGTAGTCTACAATTAGGGTGGTACCGCGATAATAATCGTCCCTACTGATTGCTCAGTAGGGACTTTTTTGTACAAAAAAATAATAAAGGGGTAAGAGAAATGAGATACATTACAGCTGGAGAATCACATGGTCCACAGTTAACTGTTATTTTAGAAGGTGTACCTGCAGGGTTATCGTTACAAGCAGAACATATTAATAAGGAATTATTAAGAAGACAAAAAGGCCATGGTCGCGGGAGACGCATGCAAATTGAAACAGATACAGTAGAGATTGTAAGTGGTGTACGCCACGGAGTGACACTTGGTTCCCCAATTACATTAATCGTAAAAAATGATGACTTCAAACATTGGACGAAAGTAATGGGAGCTGAACCGATTTCTGAGCAAGAAAGTAAAGAAATGAAACGCACGATTACAAAACCACGTCCGGGACATGCAGATTTAAACGGTGCAATTAAGTATGGGCACCGTGATATACGAAATGTTCTAGAGCGCTCTTCTGCAAGGGAAACAACCGTAAGAGTAGCAGCTGGTGCAGTTGCAAAGCAAGTTTTAAAAGAATTAGATGTACAGATCGCTGGGCATGTTCTTGAAATTGGCGGTGTCAAAGCAAGTCATGTAGGGCAGTTATCAATAGAAGAAATTCAAACAATCACAGAAAATTCGTCTGTTCGTTGTTTAGATAAAGAGGTAGAACAAACAATGATGGATGCGATTGATACTGCGAAAGCAAACGGTGATTCAATTGGCGGAATTGTAGAAGTCATTGCGGAAGGAATGCCAATTGGCGTTGGAAGTTACGTCCATTACGATCGAAAATTAGATGCAAAGCTTGCAGGAGCAATTATGAGTATTAATGCTTTTAAAGGTGCTGAAATCGGGATTGGATTTGAGGCGGCAAGGCAGCCAGGAAGTTCTGTACATGATGAAATTCTATGGGACGAAGAAAGAGGATATACGAGAAAAACGAATCATGCAGGTGGATTAGAAGGTGGTATGACTACAGGAATGCCAATTGTAGTAAGAGGTGTAATGAAGCCGATTCCTACATTATATAAACCACTGGCGAGTGTAGATATTGATACGAAAGAAGCATTCCAAGCAAGTATTGAACGATCTGACAGCTGTGCAGTACCAGCTGCAAGTGTTGTTGCAGAGGCTGTTGTTGCATGGGAACTTGCGGATGCATTAGTTGAACAATTCGGAAAAGATCGCATGGAATTAATCAAGCAAAATATAACGCAGCATAACAAATATGCAAAAGAATTTTAAAAAGGATGGATTACAAATGAAGATGAAAGAGCAATTATCATCATTACAGCCATATAAGCCAGGCAAATCAGCGGAGCAAATGAAAGAAGTATATGGGGATCATTCATTTGTAAAATTAGCATCAAATGAAAATCCATTTGGTTGTTCACCACGTGTTAAAGAAGAATTACAAAAAACATGGCATGACCATGCTTTATATCCTGATGGAGGGGCATTAGAGCTTCGTCAAACAATCGCAGAAAAACTGCAAGTTCAAAAGGAACAAATTTTATGCGGAAGTGGACTTGATGAAGTTATTCAAATTATAAGTCGTGCGGTACTTTGTAAGGGAGATAATGTAGTAACAGCAGGAGAAACTTTTCCGCAATATCGTCATCATGCAGTGATTGAAGGTTGTGAAGTAAGAGAAGTTCCATTAAAGAAAGGGATTTATGACTTAGAGGAAATTGTTTTAACTGTAGATGAAAAGACAAAAATAATTTGGATTTGTAATCCAAATAATCCAACGGGCACATATATTGATGACCGAAAATTAAATAAATTTATAAATAGTGTACATGATGATGCGCTAATTGTAATTGATGAAGCGTACTATGAGTATGTAACAGCGAAAGATTTTCCAGAAACAATACCATTATTGAAAAAACATAAAAACCTTCTTGTATTACGAACATTTTCCAAAGCATATGGTTTAGCATCATTTCGCATAGGGTATGCAATTGGACAGGCAGAATTGATTGAGAAATTAAATGTTGTTCGTTTGCCATTTAATGTTTCTTTATTTGCGCAAAGAGCGGCAACAATCGCTTGTAATGATGATGGATTTATAAAGGAGATCGCTCGTGTAAATCGAGAAGGATTAGAGCGATATGAGAGTTTTTGTACCGAGAATGGGATTCCGTTTTATCCATCTCAAACAAACTTTATCTTTTTACCAGTAGACGATGCAGAGGAAATCTATGAACGGTGTGCACACGCAGGTTTTATTATTCGTCCGTTTTCAAATGGTGTCCGGATTACGATTGGAACGAGTGAACAGAATGAAGGAGTGATTTCAGTGTTAAAACAGCACTTTATAAATAGAAAGAATAAGTTTCGAGATGAGGCAAATGTGTAAAAAAGTTGTATTAATTGGGACAGGTTTAATAGGTGGTTCGCTTGCATTAGCAATAAAGAGGGAACATGAAGTGATGATTACAGGTTATGATATTCATAGTGAACAAATGGAGCGCGCGAAAGAATTTCATGTAATTGATAAAGTTGCAGGAGATTTACAGGCTGCTTGTGAAGAGGCAAATTTAATTATTTTTGCTTCTCCAGTTGAAGAAACAATAAAGTTATTACGTCAGCTTGCATTATATGATTTACGTGAAGATGTAATTGTTACAGATGTAGGTAGTACAAAGGGCAAGATTATGAATGAAGCTGAAGATCTATTACCTGCAGGAGTGGCTTTTATTGGGGGACATCCGATGGCAGGTTCGCATAAAACGGGTGTTGAAAGTGCAAAGGCTCACTTGTTTGAAAATGCATTTTATATTTTAACACCAAGGAGTCATGTGTCAGATCATCGAGTAGAAGAATTAAAAGATTGGTTAAAAGGAACAAGATCTCATTTTCTTGTATTAAATACAGAAGAGCATGATTATGTAACCGGAATTGTGAGTCATTTTCCACATCTAATTGCGGCGGGGTTGGTGAAACAAGTTGAAAAACATGGAGGGGACAATCCACTTATCCATCAACTTGCGGCAGGTGGGTTTAAGGATATTACACGTATTGCCTCGAGCAGTCCGAAAATGTGGAGTGATATCGTAAAACAGAATCAAAGTCATTTATTACAATTACTAGAAGAGTGGATTAGTGAGATGAAAGAGCTGTACAAGACGGTTTCTGTAGGTGATTCTGTTGAATTACAAAACTACTTTGAAAATGCGAAACAGTACCGTGATTCTTTACCCGTTCGAAAAAGCGGAGCGATTCCAGCTTTCCATGACTTATATGTTGATGTTTTAGATAAAGTAGGGGCATTAGCTCATATTACGAGTATTTTAGCTTATGAAGAAATTAGTATTACAAATCTGCAAATTATAGAAGCGCGAGAAGGATTACTTGGTGTGCTTCGTATTAGTTTCCAAAGAGAAGAAGATCGCTTAAAAGCGACGATAGTACTTCAGAAAGAACAGTACCAAACGTATGAAACAATATGATAGGGAGAGGGTGACACTGTGAAAGAAGTAATGATACAAACTGTCAAAAGTGGATTAAGAGGGACAATTACAATTCCTGGTGATAAATCTATCTCACACCGTGCGGTTATGTTCGGAGCAATTGCACAAGGGAAAACAACAATTAAGGGTTTTTTACCTGGTGAAGATTGTTTAAGTACAATTTCTTGTTTTAGAGAAATGGGAGTAGAAATTTCGCAAAATGGTGATGAAGTAGTTGTAATTGGAAAAGGAATAGAAGGATTACAAGAACCGAAAAATGTTTTAGATGTTGGTAATTCAGGTACAACGATACGGTTAATGTCTGGAATACTTGCAAATACGCCTTTCCACTCCTGTATTCAAGGGGATTCATCAATTGGAAAAAGGCCAATGAAACGCGTAACGAATCCGCTTAGGCTTATGGGAGCAAAAATTGGCGGTAGAGAAGAAGGAACATTTACCCCACTTACAATAAGGGGTGGAAATTTAAAAGCAATTGACTACACTTCACCTGTAGCAAGCGCGCAAGTGAAATCAGCCATTCTACTCGCGGGGCTGACGGCTGAAGGTGTAACAACTGTTACAGAACCTCATATTTCACGAGACCATACGGAAAAAATGCTTGAAGCGTTTGGTGTTACAGTAATTCGTGAGGACAAAACTGTAAAAATTGCGGGTGGGCAACATTTAATCGGGACGGATATCCAAGTTCCAGGTGATGTCTCTTCAGCAGCATTTTTCTTAGTTGCGGGTGCGATTGTTCCAAATAGTAAACTTGTATTAAAAAATGTTGGAATGAATCCAACTCGTACAGGGATTATTGATGTTCTTACGAAAATGGGTGCTAATTTAGAAATACATCCTATTCATAATTCTGCGTCAGAACCAGCTGCGAATATTACAATTGAAACATCATCACTTCAAGGGATTGAAATCGGTGGAGATATTATCCCAAGACTTATTGATGAAATTCCAATCATTGCGCTGGCGGCAACACAAGCAGAAGGGAATACAGTTATTAAGGATGCACATGAATTGAAAGTAAAAGAAACAAACCGAATAGATACAGTTGTAGCTGAATTAACTAAATTAGGAGTACATATTGAAGCGACGGCTGATGGAATGATTATTTACGGTAAGTCCTCGTTAAAGGGGAATAAAGTAAATAGTCATAGTGATCACCGAATCGGTATGATGCTTGGGATTGCGGGTGCTATAGCAGATGGTAACACAATACTAGAAGATGCAGAAGCTGTTGGAGTTTCGTATCCTACATTCTTTAAAGAACTAAACAAACTACAAACTGAATTGGAAAAGTCATAAAATAAACGTCTATAACATTAGTGAAACATTTGTTATAGACGTTTTAGATTAGGTTGCTGGAGAGGGAAATCTAGCTCCTTCAAAACGTGAAATGCTATTAAATATATTAATTGTACCAGCTACGTTAGAGAGAAAAAATACCTCAACAATATCCTCGCATTTTAATTGAGCAATGGTAGAAACGGATATAATATTTTTAATTTGGATATTTGCTCCAAAGAAATCATTATCAGCAGCTATTTCATGACCATTTACTTGAATGTTTATTCTTCCTCTGTAAGATGAATTACAATTATTAGGTGAAAAAAGAAGGCTGGCAATCAATGAGTATACACCCCTTGTGTTAGGGATGAACATGGAGGCAGCTGAATTGAATTCATTGGCCAAATCAAATTGAATGTTAGGATATAAAACTTTAACAGTAGTATTAGCAGGTATTTGTTGAAGTGAAGATATGTTGACTGCTCTAAATGCTGATGGCCTTGTAGATTCACAACTCTCTCCTCTAAGGTCGCCATTTGTTCTTTGAGAAAGGGAATCTCGATTTCCATTCAATCTATTTAATTTGTCATAATAAGAACTCATAATTATTTATTCTTCCCTTCTTTATTTATTAGTTAAGAATAGAGGAGTAATTAGATAATGTATGCATCTGGGTATTCAAATTATCTAAACGAACGATTTGTAAGATCGAACAAGGGCACTATTTGCTTTGCATATTTTATCTTGCATGAACTGCCCGTAAAAGTCTAATCGGTGGAGCTAATAATCCGTAGGGATGAGGAAAAATCCCACTGACTAAAGTTTCACTTTATATGATATACAAAGGACGTGCTGAAAGTGATTAGTACAAAGAACCTTTTGTTTTATGGAAAATCTTTATCTCATATTAACGAGCAGTAACACTCCTACCTCAAAATTCAGCGAAAGTATTGTCCAGCTCTAGCGGCTAGAATCTCCGGCCGTTTCGCCCCCTTGTACGAGGCAAAAAGCGCCTCTCTGTTCGGGTGTTTGGGCGTCCTGCGATTCTGTGCGAGCCGCTTCCGCTTTTCTTTAAGAAGTTAGGTGGGAGATAAACTGCCCGTAAAAGCCCAATTGGTGAGGGCTAATAATCAGTGGGGGATGAAGAAAACCCCACTGATTAAAGTTTCACTTTATGTGGAAGATGTTTTTTGTTACACCAATATATATAACGATTTTAGAAAGGGCGATGTATATTTCATCGCCCTTTCTCATTTTTGCATAGGATTTTATCCGCATGAGTACGAATGTATTAAGGGAATAGGAGGAGAAAAGTCATGAAAGTAGTTGAATTAGCAGGGCAACAATATAGAGAAGCAATTACATTATCCGAATATGCTTTCCAATATAAAGTACCAGAAGATCAGATTGAAAAGCGTCTAACATTAATGAAAAAGCACCATCAATTGTTTGGGATATTAGAAGGAGATCAACTCGCAGCAAAACTGCATCTTCTTCCGTTAGAAATAAATATTGGTGATGAGGTATTTAAAATGGGTGGAATTGCAGGGGTGGCAACATACCCAGAGTATAGACGTAGTGGATATGTAAAAGAACTATTGAAACATGTACTGCAAAAAATGAAACAAGACGGATTTAGTGTATCAATGTTACATCCATTCGCAGTTTCATTTTACAGAAAGTTTGGATGGGAACTATTTGCCAATCGTTTCGTATGTTCAATGACGAAGAGTGATTTAGTGATGCAAAAGCATGTGAAAGGGAATGTGAGACGTTTTAATAAAGATTCACATCCAAAAGAAATAGAAGCAGTATATGAGCAATTTGCGAGGCGATTCGCTGGTATGCTAGTTAGAAGTACAGATTGGTGGGGGCAAGCAGTTTATCATGACAAGGCGGCAGCAGTCTATTACAATGAAGAAAATGAAGCTACTGGTTACATACTGTACAAAATAAATGATTCAAAAATGACAGTAGAAGAATTTGTACCGCTAAATAATGAAGCTAGAAGGGGACTTTGGAATTTTATTTGCCAACATGATTCTATGATAAGAGAACTTAAGATGATACTAAGTGAAACAGAGCCATTACTTTATACTCTGCAAGAGCCTCGAATTAAGGCTGAAATTACTCCTTATTTTATGGTTCGAATTGTAGACGTGGAGCAGTTTTTAAATCAATATTCATTTGTTTGGAGTAATCAACAAAACGAAGTGATTTTGCATATTTCAGATTCATTTGCCCCATGGAATAATGTGACGGTTAAATTACAAAGTAAAGAAGTAGTAATTATTAGTAAAGAAGAAACAGAAAAATGGAACAGTGGAGGAATTCATTTAAATATAAATGATTTATCAGCAATGTTATTCGGATATAAACGTCCGCTAGAGTTATACGAAATTGGCTCTGTTTCAGGAACTGAGGAAGAAGTGAAAGAGTTAGAACATTTGATTCCATTACATAAGCCGTTTATTTATGATTTCTTTTAAGTGATTTCATTTTTGGTTTTGAATAGAAAATTGCGGTTGCTGAAATAGAAAGATGATTAGATATACCTTTAGATGGCTAAATATGTTATAGTTAGTGAGATATATATATAAAAGTATTAAAATTGGAGGAACCACATGATTACAGTTAGTAACGTAGGATTGCGCTTTGCGGACAGAAAATTATTTGAAGATGTTAACATAAAATTCACACCAGGTAACTGCTACGGTTTAATCGGAGCAAACGGTGCTGGTAAATCAACATTTCTAAAGATTTTATCTGGAGAAATTGACCCATCAACAGGCGATGTAAATATTACGCCTGGTGAGCGTTTAGCAGTGTT
This sequence comes from Bacillus sp. AFS023182, assembly GCF_002560575.1. NCBI lineage: Bacteria > Bacillati > Bacillota > Bacilli > Caryophanales > Bacillaceae > Bacillus > Bacillus sp. AFS023182. Next base: position 30,157 of record NZ_NTRO01000021.1, read on the forward strand.
AAAACAGAACCACTTCGAATATGAAGAGTTTCCTGTATTAGAAACAGTAATAATGGGTCACACACGTCTTTATAAAGTAATGCAAGAAAAAAATGCAATTTACATGAAAGAAGATTTCAGTGATGAAGACGGTATGCGCGCGGCAGAACTTGAAGGTGAGTTTGCTGAGCTAAACGGTTGGGAAGCTGAATCTGAAGCGGCTATCCTTTTAAAAGGACTAGGCATTGGAGAAGACCTTCATGATAAAAAGATGTCTGAGTTAACAGGGGCAGAGAAAGTAAAAGTATTACTTGCCCAAGCTTTATTTGGTCAACCTGACATTTTATTACTTGATGAGCCTACCAACCATTTAGACTTAAAAGCAATTCAGTGGTTAGAGAACTTCTTAATGAACTTTGAAAATACAGTTATCGTTGTATCCCATGACCGTCACTTCTTAAATAAAGTATGTACGCACATGGCGGATCTTGATTTCGGTAAAATTCAATTATATGTTGGTAACTATGACTTCTGGTATGAATCAAGCCAGTTAGCATTGAAACTAACACAAGATGCAAATAAGAAAAAAGAAGAGAAAGTAAAAGAGCTACAAAACTTCATCGCACGCTTTAGTTCAAACGCGTCTAAAGCGAAGCAAGCGACTTCTCGTAAAAAGTTATTAGATAAAATTACATTAGATGATATTAAACCATCATCACGCCGTTATCCATTCGTTGGCTTCACACCAGAGCGTGAAGTAGGAAATGACTTATTAACTGTAGAAGGTCTTTCAAAAACGATTGATGGAGAAAAAGTGTTAGATAATGTGTACTTCACATTAAATAAAGGTGATAAAGTTGCATTTATCGGACGTAATGATATTGCAATGACAACATTATTTAAAATTCTTATGGGTGAAATGGAGCCAGATAGCGGTTCATTTAAGTGGGGCGTTACAACATCTCAAGCTTACTTCCCAAGAGATAACTCTAAGTATTTCGAGAACAGTGAATATAACTTAGTTGAATGGTTACGTCAGTTCTCTCCACAAGATGAAACAGAAAGTTTCTTACGTGGTTTCTTAGGTCGTATGTTATTCTCTGGTGAAGAAGTAAAGAAAAATGTTTCTGTATTGTCAGGTGGAGAAAAAGTTCGTTGTATGCTTTCTAAAATGATGTTAAGTGGAGCGAACGTATTAACACTTGATGATCCAACGAACCACTTAGACCTTGAGTCTATCACAGCATTAAACAACGGTTTAATCGCATTTAAAGGAACATTACTATTTACATCTCATGACCATCAGTTCGTACAAACAATTGCAAACCGTATTATCGAAGTAACGCCAAACGGTGTAATCGATAAAGAAGCAACATACGATGAGTTCTTAGAAAATGAAGAACTTCAAAAGCAAATAAATGCAATGTATAACCAAAAATAATCTGCAGTATGAAACCCTCAATCTTATTATAAGATTGAGGGTTTTTATTTTTTAATGAGCATTTTATAAAGAACAACAAGGGGAATATTGGATGTAAATTATATTATTTCCTTATAACTATGAATAATTATAGGGAATAAAAAGTAGTCGAGACCTCTTAATACATGAATAATTTAGTAACAACAAATCCAATTGGTAATTTTGGAAATAAGAATGTTTGCGAAGTAGTGTATAAAGGTTTATAGTAGGTGAGTCCTGTTAAACGGATGGTCTTTAGATTTTAGTCATAAAAAATGTTACAAATGTATTTCATTAAATATATATCTAGGTCAACATGTTTCGTAAGAAATAGTTGAATAAATACAACCTTAAACTTATAATTACTAATATTCTTCATAAGGTTAAAGAAAAGAGAGGGTTGTTTGGGGACGTAAATTAAAAACAGAGATAGACTTATAAAAAAATAAGCCTTGGATGGTTAAAAAGAGGTGGAGAGATGAAACAATTATTGTTAAAGAGCAAACGTGTGTTAAGTAACCATTTTGGATTTTTCATTTTTGCAGTTGTTTTATTCTGGTTAAAAACATATGCAGCATATGTTACGGAATTTGACCTAGGGATATCAAACACAATTCAAAAATTCTTGCTATTTTTCAACCCGTTAAGCTCAGCTGTCCTATTTTTAGGACTTGCATTATTTGCAAAAGGGAAAAGATCTTATATCTGGTTAATTATTATTAATTTGTTATTGTCAATTCTTTTATACTCAAACGTGGTATATTACCGCTTTTTCAGCGATTTTATTACGTTCCCGACATTAACACAAACAAATAATTTTGGAGATTTAGGTGGTAGTATTTTAGCGTTATTACACCTATATGACCCATTATATTTCTTAGATACAATTATTCTACTTGTGTTAGTCATAACAAAATTTGCAAATCCAAAACCAATTCGTGTTGCAAAACATAAATTGTCACTTGTATTTATTACAGGGATTTTGTTGTTTAGCATCAACTTAGGTTTAGCAGAATCTGATCGTCCGGAATTACTGACAAGAACATTTGACAGAAACTACATTGTAAAATATTTAGGTGCATATAATTATACGATTTATGATGGGATTCAAAGCATGAAAGCATCAACAGAACGAGCTTTAGCAGATGGAGATAGTATGACAGGTGTAAGAAATTATATTGCATCGAACTATGCAAGCCCTAATCCAGAGTATTTTGGTAAGGGGAAAGGTATGAATGTTATCTATATTCATTTAGAGTCGTTCCAAAACTTTTTAATTAATTACAAGTTGAACGGACAAGAAGTTACACCATTTTTAAATTCATTTACGCATGATGCAAATACATTGTATTTTGATAACTTCTTCCATCAAACAGGACAAGGTAAAACATCTGATGCGGAGTTTATGTTAGAAAACTCAATATTTGGATTGCCACAAGGATCTGTATTTACAAACAAAGCTCATAACACGTATCAAGCAGCACCAGCTATTTTAGGGCAGCAGGGCTATACATCTGCAGTATTCCATGGTAATTATAAAACATTCTGGAATCGCGATGATATTTATAAATCATTTGGATTTAATAAATTCTTTGATGCAACATACTATGATATGAATGAAAAAGATGTTGTAAACTATGGACTAAAAGATAAGCCATTCTTTAATGAGTCTATTCCATTGTTACAAACATTAAAACAACCGTTCTATGCGAAATTTATTACATTGTCAAACCACTTCCCTTATCCGATTAATAAGGAAGAAGCGACAATTGAACCAGCAAAAACAGGTGATACATCTGTAGATACGTATTTCCAAACAGCACATTATTTAGATGAATCTGTAAAAGGCTTTATGGATTACTTGAAGCAATCTGGTTTATATGACAATTCAATCATTGTGATGTATGGAGATCATTATGGTATTTCAGATAATCATAACGCAGCAATGTCACAAATTATGGGTAAAGAAATTAATTCATTTGAAAATGCACAACTGCAACGTGTACCTTTAATCATTCATGTTCCAGGAATGAAAGGCGGAGTTCAACACCAATATGGTGGAGAAATCGATGTGCTCCCAACACTGTTACACTTATTAGGTACAGATACAAAGAATTATATCCAATTTGGTACAGATTTATTATCAACACAGCATCAACAAGTTGTTCCTTTCCGTAATGGTAACTATGTAAGTCCGACCGTTACTGCGCTTAATGGAAAGTATTATGATACAACCACTGGAAAATCAGTAGAAGCAACGAATGAAATCAAACAAAATGAAAAAATGGTTCAACAGAAACTTAAGCTTTCTGACGAAGTTGTAAATGGTGATTTACTCCGATTCTACACACCAGAAGGATTTACACCTGTAGATCGTTCGAAATATAATTATAATCATCGTGATAAAAATAAAACGCAGGTAAAAACAACAAAGCAAGAGCAAGAAGGTTAAACGTAAAAAAATAAATCAATGCCGGCCTCCTTATAAGGATAAATATTCCTTGTAAGGAGGCTTTTTTATTTAGGAGACTCAAGGTAATTTCACATACCGTATGGATAGAGTATAGTGAATGTATGAAAAGTGTATAATTATTGCATACTACAGAAACGAAATAATTTTACCCCGTATTAATGGGCAGTAATACTCCCATCTTTTCAACAAGAAGTACTCATTACAAGCATACATCGAAATCATGAATGATAATCAACTTCGCGTATACGAAAAAAGTCTTTAGAAACAAAAAAGACTTGATTTTTCTAAGGAGAAAATCAAGTCTTTTTAAATTAAATACGTTTGTCATGCCAGAAATTTAATGGGAAGTGTTCATCCTCATGATAGCTTTCCAGTTCATAACCTTTTTCCTTCAGACCTTTAATGATGGCAGGTACTGCTTTTACTGATTGTGGGTGAATATCATGCATAAGTACAACTTCTGTTGGGTCTGTTGCACCAGCAAGAACATTTTGCGCAATTTGTGCTGAGGCAGCATCGACTGGCATCTTATTATATTTCCAGTCTAAAGAGTCAATTGTCCAGTCCCAAACTTTCAAGCCGTTTTCTACAACCTTGTTACGAAGGGCTTCGTTTAATCCTGGCATTGATCCGTAAGACGGGCGAGTTAATATTGGTGATTTTCCAATAACCCCAGCGATTAAGCCTTGGTCTTCTTTCATTTCATCTACATAATGACCTTCTGTATAAAGCTTTTTGTAGTTATGTGTCATACTATGCATACCAACATAATGTCCTTCTGCAACTTCGCGTTTTACAAGATCAGGGAATGCTTTAACATTTGCTCCAATTAGGAAAAATGTAGCTTTTGCATCTTCTTTTTTTAACATGTCTAACAGCTCAGCAGTATATTTTCCAGGCCCATCGTCAAATGTTAAGTAAGCAACTTTTCTGACTTGCCCGTTATATTGCTTTGGAGCTTCTTTGGGGGCAAGAGCAGTTTGAATTTCACTTACAAGTTGAACAGACTTCGTTTCATCTTCCGTACTTGCTAAAGCAATATGAGTTGATCCATAAACTGCTTCGTACAAAAATAATACCCCGACGCAAATCAACAATGCTCTCTTTACTAAAGTTGTCATTCGAATTCTATTGTGCATAATTTTCCTTCTCTCTATAATAGTTCTACTCTACTATATTAGCAATTTTAGATAGAGAAATGCAAAAAAAGATTTTTACAAGTACAAAAAAATTTGTGGAAAAGTATGCAAGATATTGTTGTTTTACTGACGGGATTACTCTTGTTTAGCAGGTTTTTAAAAATAAAAAAAGAAGTGGTAAAAAACAAAAATTTACATATTTAAAGAATTTATATTCTATTATAAAACCTATATTGAAAATTGATGAACCATTCTTTAGTGAGATAAGGTGTTTATTTCGTACATCTTTTTTATTAAAAACGGCCGGTAAAAGCTTGAGTGGTCAGGATAACAAGGGGGTATATAACAGGATTCTGTTTTTAAATATTATAAATTTCACATACCGTATTTGAAGAAAAAACTAGGAAAATAAGAAATAGTGTCGAATATATCGTAAGTACATGTATAAAGTAAAGAAAATTATGAACAAGAGGTTGATAATTATTGTTTAATGGATGTACTTATGTCATCTGTATCGTTGTCTTCGATTGCAATAGGCAAATTGAAGGAATGGACAATCTATCAGGATGAATGGATTGCTAGAGCAGGTTGGTCATTACTCGCTAATATTGCTATAAAGGATAAAGTGTTAGAAGATGAATTTTTTCTTCCATTTTTAAAAGAGGTTCAGATGCATATACATACGAAAAAAATGGAAAAAGGAAGCGATACATAGTGCACTTATTACGATTGGAATTCGAAATGATGACTTTGAGCAAAAAGCAATCACAATTGTACGCGAAATTGGAAAAGCTGATGTTGATCATGGTGTCACTTCATGTAAGACATCTGAGGCAGAAGCGTATATGAAAAAAGCCCGAGATAGAGAACGAAATAAAAAAAGTAAATGAAAGAAGGAGAACGGCATGAAAGCAATTGACGCTGCACACAAATTTATTGAATTGCAATTTCCACATTGTAATGCCGCTTTATTAGGAGGAAGTGTTGCAAGAGGAGAAGCGACAAAAACATCTGACCTTGATATTGTAATATGGGATGATAGTCTATCTCATTGTTATCGTGAATCTTTTTTTAGCAATGGTTGGCCTGTTGAAGTGTTTGTACATAATTTTAAAACATATAAAGAATATTTTAAAAGTGACTGCAAGTGCGGGAGACCTAGTTTACCACAATTAGTTTCGGAAGGGATTATTTTAAAGGGGAAGGAAGAAATTATAACTAGTTTAAAACAGGAAGCACGGCAATTATTAGATAAAGGTCCTGAAAAGTGGACAGAAGAATTGACTAGACAGAAACGTTACTTTATTACGGATGTATTAGATGATTTTATTGGTGCGACAAGGAGGGAAGAAGAACTGTTTATTGCTAATCTTTTGGCTGAGTTGGTTCATGAATTTGTACTTAGAGTAAATGGGCAATGGGTTGGAAATTCAAAATGGTTTATTAGAGTGTTAAGAAAATACGATGAATTATTTGCAGAAGAGTTTGTTGCAGCTTTTGATCATTTTTATAAAACTGGAGAGAAAAAGAGACTGATTATTTTTGTCGAGAAAACTTTAGAAAACTATGGTGGCAGGTTGTTTGAAGGTTTTTCCATAGGGAAATAAAAGGGAGATGAAAAAATGAGTGTACCAATTATTGTGTTAAGAGAACTTACATTAGACGACGTAGAAGATCGATATCAATGGTCATTGGATACAAAAGTAACAAAGCACTTAGTGGTACCAGATCAATACCCACCATTTACACGTGATGAGACAAAAAGGTGGATTGAAATGTGTATGAACCGGGAAAATGGGTATGAACAACGAGCTATCGTTTCTGAGGATGGTGTGCATATCGGTTGGGTCGATCTAAAAAACTTTGATAAAACGAATAAAAATGCTGAATTAGGAATTGCAATTGGAAATAAAGAATATTGGGGGTGCGGATATGGTATCGCAGCGTTATACAGCATGTTACAAATTGGATTTTATGAATTTGGTCTGGAGAAAGTGTGGCTACGTGTAGACGTAGATAACATAAAAGCAATAAAAAGTTATGAAAATGCTGGATTTGTTTGTGAAGGAATTATGAGGAGAGATAGAGTACGAAATGGAATGTTTATTGATAGATATCGATTTAGTATATTAAGAGATGAATATAAAAATAATGTAAATTTAAAATTTTAGCTACACAAATTGTCGTATTATTGTATATAATTAAGATTAGTTAATGAATTGTTTTTATTTTACAAAGGGGAGTGGCATAATTGATTAACAAGAAAGTCATGTCTATTTGCTTTGCAACTATTTTAGCAGCAGGTATTCTAAGTGGTTGTAACTCAAAGAAGACAGAATCTAAACCTGAGGAAACAAAAGTAAGTGAAGTAGGGGACACAAGCAAATTAAAAGATGTCGAGATGACATTAGAAAGTGCTGAATTTGTCTTACCTGATCAATACGCTAAACTAGAAAATGAGCAAGTATTAAAAGTAGAAGTGACAATGAAAAATAAAGGTGATAAATCATTAAATATTCTTCCAAATGATTTCGCTCTATATCTTGATGATAAGAAAATGAAAACCTATTTTGGATCAGAAGGAAACTTAAATCCTGGAGAGTTGGATAAGGGTAAGTCAATTACTGGTAATATATTTTTTGATGTAGAAGCTGGAGAAAAGTATGAACTAGTGTATACAAAGTTCATTTCAGATCCGAAAAAAGATAAAGATGAAAAAGTAAGATATAAGATTGATGGCAAAAAATTAGCTGAAAAGGCGAAGGATTTACAAAAGCCAGCAGAAGCGTTAAATGCCTACATAAATGCAGCATTTTATGACAAAGATGCGGGGAAATTAAAAACTTTAACTGGTGAAGATAGTACTCAATTTTTAAATGATTTTGAAGCAGCATTTAAGCAAACGATGGAAAGAGAAATCGGTCAAAAGGTGAATGACGATTTATTAAAAAGTTTATTAGGAAAAATAAAGTTAGCTATTCAAAAAAATGTAAAGTATGAAACGAAAGTAATTTCAAATAAAAATGGAAAAGCAAAGGTTGAAATTAAAGGGAAACCAATTGATAATAGTGCATTAGAATCTAAAATGCAAAGTGAAATGATGAACTTTGCTTCAACAAATCCAAATGCCACAGATGAACAAATTGTTAATCAGGTATTTGCTGTTTATGAGAAATTGTTACAAGAGGTAACAACTTCTAGCATTGAAGAAAAGGCTGAAGTTGAGATGGAGAAACATGGTAAAAATCAATGGAAATTAAATTCTACATCTGCTGGAAGTATGAATCGTATTTTTATGAAATGATGTATGAATCAATTAATTAAACATATTATTTAGAACACGGTAATTTATTAAAGACGATATAGAGAGAAAATAAAAATATGAGTTAAACCTGCTAAAAGAGCAGGTTTTTCTTTTTAATTATGAAAGGATGTATAAAAATGATTCGAATTTTATCTGACCTTAACGCAGTGCAATATTGGGATTTACGTTTGCAGGCATTACGAGTAAATCCAGATGCATTTGTGACCACGTATGAAGAAGCGATGCAAAAAGAAAATCCTGTAGAGGAAGTTGCTCAAAATTTTAATTCAAAAACTAGTTACACATTTGGAGCTTTTAATAACGAAAATCGACTGCTAGGTGTAGTAACATTACTGACAGAGCAAAAGGCAGCCTTTAAGCATAAAGGACATCTTGTTGCTATGTATGTAGATGCTCAAAGTAGAGGGAAAGGATTCGCAAAATGTTTAATTGGAGCAGTAATTGAAAAAGCAAGAGAGCTGAAAATTGAGCAAATTAATTTAGGAGTTGTTTCAGATAATAAAGCAGCAAAAACATTGTATCAATCAATGGGTTTTACAACGTATGGTGTAGAAAGAAGAGCGTTGAAAATGAATGATGTATATCGTAATGAGGAGCACATGGTTTTATTTCTCTAAGAGAATGTTTCAAAAGGGTTGAAGGTGTTTAAAAACAAGAGGCGTATTCATTATAATCATCATGAACAGGCAACTGAGATCAATGAAAAGATAAAGAGTTAGATGGGAGAATTACAGTGAAAGATTTATATTTAGAAAGGGACATGAACCCTCATGTTGCAATATTATATGCTACTGTAAGTGACACATTCAAAAGATTAAGAGATCTAGTTGAAGGTGTAGGAAAAGAAGAATTGTATTACAAAGGTCCTTCTAATGATGAAAATAGCATCGGACAGCTTCTTCAGCATTTAGCAGTTGTAGATTTACATTGGGTGTATCGTTTGAAAGGTGTGCAGGCTCCATTAGTATTACAAGAAAAATATGGTCCTATGCTTGATGAAAAAGGAGAATTGCCCAATATAACAAAAGGTTCTTTGCAAGAACTCATGCACGATTATCAAGATGTTCATAATATGTTTTATAATGAATGTATAAAACTAATAGAAACCGACTTAACCCGCGAAGTCTATTATGAAAAAGCTGAAACAGCTACGATTAGGTGGGGGATATGGCATATAGCTGATCATAGCCGCTATCATCAAGCTCACATAAGCCGATTACGGAAATTGTATCGACAAGAAATAAACATATAAAAGCACTAATTCAAGCATGAAATTTCCGAATTTTATTTCAAATTGATTATATTTTGTTATATAGTAGAGGGAAAACGGTATAAGGGGTTTTAGGATGAAAGCAATTGCAGCGGGAGTTTTGGCATCGTTTTTCTTTGCCTTTACATTTATTTTGAACCGTGCGATGGACTTACAAGGGGGAAGCTGGATTTGGAGTGCATCGTTACGATATTACTTTATGGTTCCGCTACTTGTCATGATAGTCATGTATAGAGGAAACTTAAAGCAACTCTTTCAATATATGAAAAATAATCCGAAAGAGTGGTTGTTATGGAGTATTGTGGGCTTCGGTCTTTTTTATGCACCACTTAGTTTCGCAGGTGCATTTGGACCAGGGTGGCTCGTTGCCTCAACATGGCAAATTACGATTATAGCAGGAATTTTATTAACACCATTCTTCGCAACGAATTCGCTACATAAAAAAATTCCAATGAAAGAATTGATGATGTCTGCTGTCATATTATTAGGTGTTCTTCTCATGCAAGTAGAGCAAGCTTCTTCTTTAGGGATTCGTGAAACTGTTTTATGTGTAGTTCCTGTAATAGTTGCAGCGTTTGCTTATCCATTTGGTAATCGGAAAATGATGCAAATATGTAAAGGTGAGATAGATGTTTTTCAGCGAGTTCTTGGAATGACACTCGCAAGTTTACCATTTTGGTTTTTGTTATCAGGTTATGAGGTTTCTACAAATGGCTTGCCATCAAGTGACCAAGTCTTCCAATGCTTCATCGTAGCAATTAGTTCTGGTTTAATTGCTACTGTATTATTTTTCTTTGCAACTGACCTTGTAAAGGATGATCCGCAGAAATTAGCTACTGTAGAAGCGACGCAATCTGGTGAGGTTTTATTTGCGCTATTAGGGGAGTTGATATGGTTATCTGCTCCGTTTCCATCATCGCTATCATGGATTGGAATGAGTTTAGTGGTGGTTGGAATGATTTTGCATAGCTATGTTGCAGTTGTCGTGAAAAAGGATGAAAAAATAACGGCGTGAATGAATATTAGCTCTTTGAAAATAAGGAGCTAATATTTTTTTTATGTAGGAATTTACATGGAATTAAAAGGATTCATTCATTTTCTAAATAGATTAGAAGACAATCATATATTCTATAAGATAAGTAAAGTGAGAAGGGAAAGCATTATGGTGGAAGTGACTGTACTAAGGCAACGATGGGAAATTGAATTCCTAGTTGCAGATTATAGTGATTAAGTAAAGAGAAAGGAACGGATGCATAATTATAGTGGGCTGATCCTTTTTTGTTTTAATCATATGAATTGATATATACTAACTTTATATGTAACATATAATAAAGGTGGGAGTTCCTGTTTACTGAGACGTGTTTTCGCATAGTAAGGATAGAACAAATAGATTAGGCTAAAGGGAGAGAAAGAAATGAATAATATGGAAAAAGATATAAATATAACAGATAAAAACATGGATAATATCGTTACGTTATATATTACTAGACACGGCAAAACAATATTAAACACAAATGAACGTGTACAAGGCTGGGCTGATTCTCCATTAGTGGAGAAAGGCATTGAAGTAGCTAAAGGTTTAGGGAATGGATTACAAGATATTCTTTTTGTTGATGCTTATAGTAGTGATAGTGGGCGTGCAATTGAAACTGCTAACTTAGTATTAAAGTATAGTGGACAATCAAATTTAAAACTTGAACAAAGGAAAGATTTACGTGAATTAAATTTTGGGATTTATGAAGGTGAAAAGATTGAAAATATGTGGGAGGCTATTAAAAACCTTGCTGGTGTGAAATCAGCGACTGAATTAATGAAGTTCTCTATTAAAGAGATTACCAATTTCATTGTAGAAGCAGACTCTACAATGAAATTGGGAAGTATTTTCAACTCGTATCAAAAAAGAAATTGATAAAATTAGTGAAGACACCGCCAAAAATGGAGGAGGTAACGTTTTAATCGTATCTCATGGACTGATGATCACTTCATTAGTAGAAATGCTTGATAGTAGTAAAACAAAAATGGGGGTAGAAAATGCAAGTGTAACTAAAATTCTCTATCAAGATGGGACGTATAAAATTGAGTCTGTTGGCGATATGAGTTATGCTGAAAAAGGTAGCGAGATTGTAAAATCGTGATAGTTTGTATAAAGTAATAGAATGAAAAAGACGGATTTCTTATGAAGATAAGGACGTCTTTTTCTTTGGTTTTTTAGTTATGAAGTATTGTGTTTTTATTGTTGTGACGTAACTCCTTCATTCTGTTTTATCTCAAAAATTTTTTTACCATCTTCATTTACAATGTTTACAGAGTCTCTTAATTTATTTACGCCAATATACATAACAGGGTTTTTATCTCTACCTTTATCTTTTTCCACATGTAATACAATAACTGATTTATCTTTTTCATCTTTCACTTCTTTTACTGTAATTTTATCATTCTGATATTTTTCGCCAAATGCTAAAAATATCATCATTTTTTCTTCGCTAATTCTTTCAATTGAGTGATGAACAAGTGTTGGATCTTCTTGTGCTTTTTCATACAGATTAATTGGTCCGAATTCACCTTCATTATATCTAGATTTTTCTAGAACCCAATAGCTTTCATAATCGCTTGTAAATAGAGTACATCCACTTAATCCGATCATACACAGTACTCCAAAAATGAATATGAATTTTTTCATATTATCCACCTTTAAAAAGAATATGATTCATATAATTATACCATAAATTTACTATTTCGAATTTTTAATCTTATATTTATAAATTTAGTACTTAACGTGTTTGTTTAGATTAAAAATTGAGAAAAATATGATAAAATATTGAGAGTGAATTCAAAGTGAAAATTGGTAGTTTGTAAAATCTTAACACAGAACAAACGGGGGAGTAATCATGAAAATAAACGACATAGTGGCGGAAACGCAATTACCAAATACAATTGAAACGATATCGAATGATTTACAGGCATTAGGACTTAAAAAAGGAATGACAGTGATTGTTCATTCTTCTCTTAGTTCAATTGGTTGGGTATCTGGTGGGGCAGTCGCGGTTGTAGAAGCGTTAATGAATGTAATTACTGAAGAAGGTACGATCATTATGCCGACACAAACGTCTGATTTATCGGATCCAAAAAATTGGGCAAGACCTCCTGTCCCAGAAAGCTGGTGGCAAATTATTCGAGACAACGTTCCAGCATTCCATCCAGATATAACCCCAACACTCGCGATGGGAAAAGTTGTAGAATGTTTTCGTACATATCCGAATGTAAAACGGAGTAATCATCCATTAAATAGCTTCGCAGTATGGGGGAAACATGCAGAGACTATTATAGCTGAGCATTCACTTTCCATTAGTTTTGGAGAACACTCACCTTTAAAGAAAATATATGATTTAGATGGATATGTATTGTTGATAGGTGTAGGCTATGATTCTAATACATCGATTCACCTATCTGAAATACGTACAGGAGCACGTGAATTAATTAAAGTTGGAGCACCCGTTTTAGAAAATAACATAAGGGTGTGGAAAGAGTTCGATGAAATGGATTATGATTCTGACTTGTTTGTTGAGATTGGAAAAGAGTTTGAACGTATAAATGCTGTAACAATTAATAAAGTAGGAAATGCAACGTGTAGATTAATGAAACAAAAAGAAATTGTTGACTTTGGTGTACAATGGTTTCGTTCGAAAAATAAGTAAGGGATGGTTATGATGAAGGGGAAAAAGATTTTAATTACAAGTGGTGGCTGTTTAGAGAAATGGGATCAAGTACGTGGTCATACAAATTTAGCAAAAGGTACAATCGGAAGAATGCTTGCTGAAGAAGCGATGACAAAGGGAGCACACGTTATATATTTACATGGTTATTTCGCTGAAAAGCCGCATACTACCAATGATCAATTAGAATTACATCCATTCGAAGGTATTGTTGATTTACAAGATAAGATGAAAAGTATCATTACACACGAGAAAATTGATGCAGTAATTATGGCGGCAGCTGGATCGGATTGGATCGTTAATAAAATTTGTGATCAAGATGGAAATATACTTGATAAGAATGGGAAGATTTCAAGTGATATAGCACCAATTATTCATTTTCAAAAAGCACCAAAAATATTAAAACAAATTAAACAATGGGATCCAGAAACGGTTTTAGTTGGATTTAAACTTGAAAGCGATGTCAATGAAGTAGAATTAATTCAACGTGCGAGTGAAAGAATGAGGCAGGCGAAAGCAAATCTTATGGTAGCAAATTCTCCGCATTCATTATATTCAAATGCAGCCATCCATCATGTAATCGGAGAAGATGGTAATGTTTGTATTTGTGAAGGGAAAGATGAAACAGCAAAAGAGATTGTAACCAAATTAGAACAGTTATGCAATCGTGTAGAAGAGGGGAGTTTGGGCCGTTTATAAAAAGGGAGAGGTGTTCATGCTTTTTCAAAATATCAAAGTCATTGTATTAGATTTAGATGGTACATTGTTAAATAATGAAAAGAAGGTATCAGAGAGAAATATAAAAGCAGTTTTGGATTGTCATAGAAAAGGAATACATATTATTTTTGCGACAGCAAGAGCTCCTCGTTCTGTAAAACAGTTTCTTCCAAAGGAATTACAGAGTATTGGAATGATGGTGTATTACAATGGCGCTCTATTACGGGATCAAATAACAAAAATGAATTACCATTACCCAATTGATGCTGTTCACACAGCGGAAATTATCAATTTTGTTATGCAAACGCAACCTGCTTCTTTCATTGCAATTGAGGTACAAGATACATGTTACATTAATCAAAATATAAAAACAAATTTTATAACAGCGACGAAGCCGATTGTTATGACGAATGAAGAAATGAAACAACGTTCTGTATCTAAAATACTGTTACACTCGTTTTCTCACTATGAAAAATTAGAAGAACAATTTCGGCATAAAGTAAACGTAATTTGTACAGATCAAAATCAGCTCGTCCAAATAATGGGGCGTAATGTTTCGAAAGAAAATGCTGTGTTGAATTGGTGCCAAAAGCACGAGATAAGTGCAAAACAAGTAATGGCATTTGGTGATGATTGGAATGATATCGGCTTGTTCAAAGAATGTGGTTATCCAATTGCGATGGAAAATGCAATTTTGGAGCTAAAAGAATTAGCATATTGCATAACAGATAGCAATGAAGAGGATGGTATAGCATGTATTCTGGAGCAGATAAGGAGTGATGTAGGTGAAACACTTATTGGAGCAAACGATTCAATTTCGGAATGAAGAAATATGTACAAGTAAGGGATATACTCATTGGGTTAACTAACCTTACCCAGCATCCAGAAGTTCTCTATGAATGCGCTTATATACATGATGTAATGGGACTTAAAACAGAAGCTGTTCCATTTTACGAAAAAGCAATTGTAAATGGACTTAAAGGAGAAGCATTATGTAGGGCATATATTGGACTCGGAAGTACATATCGATGCATCGGTGAATACGATAAAGCGATTGTTACATTAGAAGCTGGGCTCAAAAAGTTTCCGGACAATGAAACCATGAAAGTAGTTCTTTCCATTGCAAAATATAATATTAAAGAATATGAAAGAGCTATTTTGTTCTATAAAGACCAGCTTAATAAGATTTTTAAATAAAAAGGAGAGAGTGCATGAGTGATTCAATTTCACATAAAAGAAGAAATGTTTCGATTGGTCTTATTGCTTTAATTGTAATATCAAATTATCTAGCATATACACTTCCTATTGTACCCGCTGTACCGAAGGAAATGGTGCTAGGGTCCTTGTTTGATTTTCTTATTGTAATTCCAGTTATTACGTATTTCTTTATCATACGAAAACGCTATTCGTTAACTTATATATTTCCAGTTGTAATAGCAGGCTATATTGCCGCAAGATTCATAATTCCAAGCGATTATTTACAGTCGTTTTCATTTGTTTCTTATATTTTAGTTGCAGGAGAAATTGTGTTTATCGGTTTAGAGTTATTTATTCTATATAAGACTGCTAGAGCATTACCGAAGATTATACGATGTTATAAGCAATATAAGAATGAATATCCATCATTTTCTTTTGCAATTGATAAGGCATTAGATAAAACATTAGATAAAACATTCACAAGAAATACTGTAGTAAATGTGATCGTTACAGAATGTAAGTTATTTTACTATGCTTTATTTTCTTGGCGTACAAAGATGCCAGAAAGTCAGCATGTTTTTTCATATCATAAAAAGACTGGAGCAATTCCATTTTATATTATGCTGATTCACGCAACATTAATTGAATCAATTGGGTTTCATTATTTACTTCATCAATGGAATCCAGTGTTAGCTTGGATTTTACTCATTTTAAATATATATGGAATCCTTTATTTTTTAGCTGAGATACAAGCAGTCCGTAAAAATCCATATATTATGACAGAAACAGAAATGATCATTCAAGTTGGATTTGGTAGGAAAATTGTTGTACCATTTTTTCAAATAGAAGAAATTTCCTTTTACAAAGGTGAAGTATTAACTAAGGAAGAAGGAAAAGAAATATTCGAAGCAACGGTAATGGAATTTATAAAAGAACCGGCTACCTTTGAAATCAAATTAAAAGAGCCGTTAACAGCGCAGTTACTATATGGATTTACGAAAAAGGTGAATCGTGTACATGTGAATGTGGATGATAATCGGAGATTTTATGAAGCAATTGTTGAAAAACTAGAGAAAGATGAGGAATAAAAGAATAGGAATCAGTAAAACCGGCAAGCGAGAGACTTGCCGGTTTTCATCGTAAAAAATTAGAAAATATGATAAAATTAAGAGGTAACTTATGGTACGGTTGGTTGTTCAATTATCACTTCTCCAGGCTTGAAGGGAGGTGATAATAAATGAGTGAAATTTCGTTATTGTTGCAAGGCGGATTATTTCTCGTTGCACTGTTAACGTTTGTTGTCGTTTTAATCGATAAGCTCAAAAAATAACAACCCACCTACGCCAATAGAATGTGGGTTGTTTCGTTTGTAAGAAACAAATAGGATAAATGAACAATCCAATCTGCTAAGTTACATGGACTGGTGTGTAGCCGCACACTAGTCTTTTTTATTTATATACAATTTATAATTGTTTTATGTGATTGTATTGTTCTTTTCATACTCATTATAACATAGTGTCTTTTCAACAAGAAAGGAGACCGTATGTTCTTGTTGCGAATTCTTGTTATTTAACTATGATTCAATCTGTAAAAATAACTTTGTTATCCAAAGATTATTAAACGCGAGTCGTTTGTGTACTCTTTTGTTTAAATAATTGATCCATGTATTGTTTTAAATTCTCAATATAGAATTCTTGCTTTTCTACATCATTCACTCCAACAATTGGAGATGGAAGTTGATATTTTTTTCGAGAAAGATGGACAACAACATCGAAAATATCAAATAGGCGAATAAAGCAGAATAGACCATCTTTATCACTTAATAAAATAAAGTAATGGTTATCGCTAGTCGTATTGAGGGTATTCCACAATGAGCTTTTACTTAAATCACGAACAATGCTTCGTTCTTTTAATTCGATAAAGTCAACATTAGATATAATAGTAGAAATATCAATCGCATCAGGATCATTAAAATAACCGTCAATTGTATGTACTGCGAATATATAAGCCATTTTTAAGATACTCATTTTATATTTACGGTTATCTAAAAGTAATTCACGTTGAATGGAGCTTGCTACTTTCGTTACACGTTCTTCTTTCCAAATTTCATTATGTAGTGAAATATCATGTTTTTTACATAGTTTCATAATTAACGCATTAGAATAATATACTTCGCCGTTCGTTTCAACTTCTTCCGTTTCCGCTGCCGCTAATTTTTGACCATATTCATTCGTATAAAGAGGAGAATCAATTTGTTGCTTCATTTGTTCGATTTTGTATTGGATTAGTTTATGCCTGATTAATGGTCGGTCTACGTTTGTTGTGAGATGCTCATAACAAGTATCACAAATTAAATTTGTAAAATAATATCCACATAAAATCTCTGGGACAACATGTTGTTCACTAAGTTCTTTCGTTTCTTTTCTGCAAATGATACATTGCGTCATATTTATCACCTTTTACCCTGAAAATTTGTATGTATTCTTATTGTAGTGTATTTATTAGTATTTTGGAACATTGAAGATGAAAATAGAGTATAAAATTCATGAGTGTTTTGATACAATAAAGTGAAGTGCTAATTTAAAGGAGGCTGTTTTTTTGAAATTGAAAGTGCACTTTTGGACATTGGAAGTGCTAATGGTTGTAGGGATTATATTTATTTGCACAAAAATATCATTTTTATTTCAACCCATTGGTATATTCATTTCAACTTTATTTTTCCCAATTTTAATCGCTTTGTTTTTATACTTTATATTTAATCCCATTTTAGTGTTTTTAGAAGGGAAAAAGGTTCCTAGAAATTTAGCGATATTGTTGTTATATGTTTTTATCATTACACTAACTGCAGTCTCAATTGGTGTAGTCGTTCCGACGATTTCACAGCAGCTGATGGATTTAGTGAAAAATATGCCAACATATATCAAAGAGGGAAAAGTATACATACAAGAATTATCTCATCATAGGCTATTTGAATGGTTAGCTACACAAAATTATGTATCAATTGAAACGATTGAAAAAAATGTAATGGAGTATTTGAAAGAAATACCAAATACAATCACGTCGAGTGCAACGGCTTTGTTTGGTATTATTACAAACGTTGCATTAGTAATTTTTACAGTACCGTTTATTTTGTTTTATATGTTTAAAGATGGTCATGCATTCCCAAGGAAAGCTGTTGGTTTTTTACCAGAATCGTATCGTGAAGAAGGACTTCATATTATAAAAGAAACAGGCGAAACGTTGTCTGCCTATATCCAGGGACAAGCGCTCGTTTGTTTATTTGTCGGTGCATTTACATTTGTAGGATATATAATTATTGATTTGCCGTATGCTTTCGTTTTAGGGATTATAGCGGCATTTACTAATATTATTCCGAACTTAGGGCCATTTATTGGAGCGGCACCAGCTGTAATTGTTGGATTATTTGTATCGCCCATGCAAGCTGTTTGGGTAATTGGTATCGTAACAATTGTACAGCAATTTGAAAGTAATATTATTTCACCGCGTATTATGAGTTCGAAATTAAATATACACCCTTTAACAATCATTGTGTTAATCCTTGGTGTAGGTAATTTCGCTGGTATTATTGGAATGATTTTAGCAGTACCAGTTTACGCTGTGACGAAAACGATTGTTTCAAACTTGGTGAGATTGATTAAGATGAAAAGAAATAATCGGAAATAAAAAGAATTCATAAGAATCAAGAAAGATACATTGCTTTTTAGCAATGTATCTTTTTTTGATTGTGATGTAAAAAGATTTGAAGAAGGGGGATTGCTGCCTTGTTATATATAACGATTAAAGTTAATTTACACATATAAATAATAATAAAAACGCCTAGTTTTTAAGATGTAATTAGCCGTTTTTATTGTATGATTTTTGCATACTTATTTGAAGTATATGGCCTTTTAAAGGTTAACGAACTATGTGGAATCCCTCTCAATAATCCAAATCATTTTTTTACACCGCGCCATTAACATCTTAATTCACTCCTTTTATAATATTTAAATTTGCATCATTATAGATGTGTATAATACTTGCTTCTACGATCTCGAATTTCATCAGAAACTTTTTTATATTGCTCTTTTTGTACAATTTCAGCTTCAGTTAATCGCTTCTTTTGAATCGTAATCGTTAAAAAGAATACATGAAATTTCATAAATGAATTCCTCCTTTCGTAAAGGAATTATAGGTGACTGCAATAAGGAAGTTGCCGTTCTTTCACTTCATTCATAGCGTGTTGAATTTGTTGTTCGTGTAACATTTCGAACTCAGAAACTTTGTTTTTGTGAATTGTGATAGTTAAAAAGAATACTTGGAATTTCATCAGGTAAATCCTCCTATTTATATGAGTTTTTAGTACATATGATTGTAATAAGAAACTTGACGTTCTTTTGTTTCGTTTATCATTTTTTGAATCTGCTGTTCATGTGAAATCTCAGTTTCAGAAAATTGATTTTTATGAATGGTAATGGTTAAAAAGAATACACGAAATTTCATAAGATGATTGCTCCTTTTGAAAATTATTTTTTAATACATTTGATTATAATAAGAACTCTTGCGATCTTTTACTTCGTCCATAATCTCTTTTAATTGTTGTTTACGTAAAATATCAGTTTCAGATAAAGATTTTTTTTGAAGAGTAATCGTAAAAAAGAAAATGTGAAAAGTCATTAACGAATTCCTCCTTTCGTAAAGGAATTACAGGTGACTACTGTAAGGACTTTGACGCTCCTTTATATCACTCATAGCTTTTTGAATGTGTTGATCATGCACAATTTCGACTTCAGATAATTGCTTTCGTTGAATTGTAATACTGAAAAACAGTACGTGAAAAGTCATTGAATATTTGCTCCTTTCTTAAAGAAATGGTGTCAGAGATTTAAAAGATCGCACAAAAAAGCCACAGAAGGATACGGTTCTCCTGTGGCAGGGCATGAAAAAGCCACAGGTAAGCATACGACCTCCTGTGGCGAATGTGTTAATTAAAGAAAATATCGAACGATTTTCAATTCTCCATTAGGGTGGTCGAACTAATATTTAATTGTAAAACAGGTGCAACATGTAATTTTAATTTCATCATTTCATTCGACCTCCTTTTAGAATTTTTTTCTTACGTTAGTAAGTATATACAATTAATGGATAATTGTAAACATAAAAAATGAAAATTTTTAATTTTGATTAAAGTGCGTATATTTTTGAAAGGAATTGTATGATTCATGATAGGATTTAGAGATGAGATAAATCAGTCAATTTTAGAGGATCATATCTTTTTCATCAAGAGACAGGAGGGAGAGAAAGATGGAGCTGTTTTATAAGATTGCCTATCATCGAATGTACGACCATTATTTATCTAAACTAATTCAAACAATTGGGCACTTACATGCAGAAGAATTATGGAAGCAAGAGGATTCAGCGAATTCAATTGGTGGCATCGTATTACATATTTGTGAGCATATAAAAAGGAATAGTAGCCGTTATTCGAATCCAAATATACATTTTGAAAATGGGATTGAAGAATACTTTCCGATTGTGCAATTGAGTCCAAAAATGTTATGTGAAACTGTACAGAGGACATTTGATGAATGGGAAAAAAGTTATGTTAAAGCTTGTAAGGAAATGAGTAGGATAGACATGCATGATCTGTTTCATTTAGTGGAACATACAGGTTATCATTTAGGACAAGTGGTAGATCGTACAAAATTATTAAAGGGAATGAAGCTGAATTTCTGTCAAAATGGTTTAAATGAAAAGAACTTGAAAGCATGTATAGAAAATACAACCGTTTTATAAATAGTTTTTAGAGAAGTATCATCCTGTAAGGTGTGATACTTCTTTTTTTGAAATAAATTATGGGAAAATATTGAATGAATCTATATTCCTGTGATATGGTTAATTACATAAGTAATGAACCTATGAACCTAAGGTGGTGAAAACGTGAAACCAACACTTGAGCAGAACAAGTTAATATACATACAAATTGCGGAAACAATTGAGGCTGATATTTTAAAGGGGATATTGCTTGAAGAAGAACAAGTCCCATCGACAAATCAATTTGCTAAGATGTTACAAATCAATCCAGCTACAGCAGCGAAAGGGGTAAATTTACTAGTGGATGAAGGGATCTTATATAAAAAAAGAGGGATTGGAATGTTTGTTACAAAGGGAGCAAAAGAAGTTGTATTAAAAAAACGGCAAAATGCTTTTATGACTGAATTTTTACCTAAAGTGTGGGAAGAAGCAAAAGTTCTTGAAATTTCAAAAGAAGAATTAATGAATATGATTCGAAAAATTACGAAGGAGGGGGAATGACCATGATTGCATTCGAAACAAAAGACTTATCGAAAAAATATAGGGGAAAAGCGGCTGTAAATGCAGTAACGATTTCGATGGAAAAACATAAAATATACGGTTTGCTCGGTAGAAATGGGGCGGGGAAAACGACATTATTACATCTTCTTTCTGGACAGATCGTTTCAAGTAGTGGAAGTGTATCCGTATTTGATGAAAATGTTTTTGAAAATAGGAAAGCGCTGCAAAATATTTGTTTTGTAAAAGTGAAAGAAGAAGTTTATTTAAACTATAAGGTGAAAGAGATTTTTAATCTATGTAACATGTTTTATAAAAATTGGGACCAAGCCTATGCTGAAGAACTTACGAGGAAATTTGGGCTTAATGTACAAGAAAAATATCATAAATTATCGCATGGTATGCAGAATGTTGTTGGAATTATTAAGGGATTAGTAAGTAGGGCACCTATTACAATTTTTGATGAGCCGACTACCGGTTTAGATGCGGCGCACCGAGAATTATTTTACAATATGTTGTTAGAAGACTATGGTAATCACCCTCGAACAATTATTTTATCAACGCACTTAGTAGAAGAAGTAGCGCATATTGTGGAAGATGTGCTGATTTTGAAAGGAGGAGAAGTAGTTGTTCAATCAGCCGTTGAAGATTTATTACAGGAAGCCTATTGCATATCAGGCCGAAAAGATAAAGTGGATGAATTTCTAATAAATAAAAACGTTGTACATCGAGAGGTATATGGAAATAAGGAGATTGCTGTTATATGGGAGGGGTTTTCTACTAAAGATTATCAATTTATTGAAAAAGAAGGATTAGAAATTGATAGCGTAACACTACAAAAACTATTTATTTATATAACAGATGATGAGGTGAAATGATGATGCTAATGAAACAATTGAAGTTACATATGAAATTTCATTACAAAGCGATTCTTATATTTTGGATTGTGGCGTTACTTATAAAAGGAACAACGAGTGCAGCGGATTTAAACGGAATAAAAGTAGGATTTTTACAGGATATTTTAAATAATCCTTCGATTGCAATTACATTTTTTATAGTAGTAAGCACTTTTATTATACAGGATGAAGTATTTCGTTTAGTTGTTTCGTTTGGGGTAACAAGACTACAATTTTTTGTTGGGGCAGTTTGTTATATAACATTACAAGCCGCAGTATTTTCATCTCTTCAATTGATTTTTTTACAGAATATAGTATATAGTTCAGAAAGCGCTCGTATAGGGGGGCATTCACTAGGGGGATTTTTTGCACAGTTTTTATTCTACGTTACAATAGCGAGTTTTTTTCAAGTAGTAGTTATTTTTAAACAACGATTTCAGTGGATTGGTCTTGCTGTAGGGGGGACGATTTTCTTAGGGGTAACGAGTGTGCTCTATGGAGAAGTAGGGATAAGAAGTTTCATGTTTATAAATAGTGAAACCTTAATAGACGTACCATATTTTATTATGATTTCAATGGGATTAACTGTAGTCTATATCATAGTTAGTAGTATACTTATTCGTAAAGTTTCCTTTGAGCAAATGATATAAATGATTGTTAGATAAATATTTTAGGAGAGAAGGGACAATGTATGGAGGATACTTCTTCACTATTAACCTCATTTTTATGTATTGCAATGTTAATTTTAAGGAGACGTTATCGATCAATGCATAAACCGATAAAGGGAAATGGAAAGCGAATTTTATTACCACTACTTTTTTTATCACCAGGAATTTTAATGTTTTTTGGTCCTATTCATCCAGCTGTATTATACATTAGTTTTGCGATATTATTTGGGATTCTTTTTGCGCTTCCGCTTATTATACTTACAAACTATGAGAGAAGAGAAGATGGGAATATATATACGAAAAAAAGTGTAGCATTTCTCATTACTTTTATAGGGATTGTAGTTTTAAGGTATGTTTCTAGGAAATATATAATCGATTTGGATCAGCGAACAATAGGCTTATTGTTTTATGTTGTTGCTGCTTCTTATATCATCCCTTGGAGAATTGCTTGTTATATAAAGTTTAGAAAAGTATTTCGTGCAGTTTCATAAAATTGCTGTTTTTGGTTTTGTTGAAGGAGGAATAGAAAATGCGTACTATTTTACTTTTTCTAAATGAGGCGCAAATAGATGAAATTGAAGTGGTTAGAAAAAAACATGATCCTTTATTCGGACTGATTAATCCTCATATTACACTTGTATTCCCTTTTGAAAGCATGGTTACTAACGATGAACTTAAAAAGCACATTATTGAAAGTCTAGAAGGGGTTGATTCGATAGCAATCGAGTTTACAGATCGAATTAGTAATGAAGGAGAGTACTTGTTTTTACTTACTGAAAAGGGAAGTGAAAAAGTAAGTACATTACATGAAAAGTTATATAAAGGGCCTTTAGCGGCATTTTTCCGAAGCGATATTTCTTATATACCGCATGTGACGGTCGGGAGAAAAGAAAATGAAAAAATAGCAAAAGAAATAGCAGAGGAGCTACCGGATTTAAGTATCAACTTAAAATGTGTAATTGAAAAAGTAAGTGTTGAACGTATTGGGGAAGATGGAGAATCAATAATAGAATTTGAAGTGGAACTTCCAAAATAAAAAGGAGATACAAATTTGTATCTCCTTTTTATTGATTTTTCATATATATGTGTTAAAATGGAAAAACGCTCATTGTTTATTTTTATATAAAACTCAATAATTATCCAATTTAATTATAACAAATCGATTACTTGTTTGTCAAACTTTTTATTGAATTTGTTATAGCATTAAACAATGAGCATCAGAACGATTAGTTGATAAGGAGTGGCGATATGGAAAAAACAAATCAAGAATGGAAACAGGAACAACATCGTCTGAAAGAAGTAGTTGGAAAGATAAAAAATCATATTGATACATTAGAGCGATATACGAGTGCAGCAATGAAAGATGTTGTCCAGATTCGAAAACATTTTTGGGACGATGTAACAGTGAATGTTGATAATACAGAAGAGGCTATTGAAACGGCAGCGAGTATTAAACAACAAGCAGAGTTATTATCCGAACGAGAGCAAAGTCATCGCCATGCTTATCAAAAACTAAAAGGACTACAAAGATTACAACAGTCCCCATACTTTGGAAGGATAGATTTCTTAGAAGACGGTGAAAAAAGTGAAGATGCTATTTATCTTGGTGTTCACTCATTCTACGATGAAAATACAGAACAATTTCTTGTATATGATTGGCGAGCCCCTATATCAAGTTTGTATTATGACTATTCTGTAGGAAGAGCAAAATACGAAGCACCTAATGATACGATTTCGGGTGAAATGACATTAAAAAGACAATATGTTATTCGGAATGGCCAAATTGTAAGTATGTTTGATACAGGTGTTACGATTGGTGATAAATTACTGCAAGAAGTATTAGGGAATAACGCTAATACACAAATGAAAAGCATTGTTTCAACAATTCAAAAGGAACAAAACCAAATTATCCGGAATGAAAAAAGTCGTTTGCTTGTTGTGCAAGGAGCTGCGGGAAGCGGTAAAACATCGGCAGCACTTCAGCGTGTCGCGTATTTATTATATCGATATCGGGATTCTCTACACGCTGATCAAATCGTTCTTTTTTCTCCCAACTCGATGTTTAATAGTTATGTTTCCACAGTGCTACCGGAACTTGGTGAGGACAATATGAAACAAACGACATTCCAAGAATACTTAGAGCGTCATGTTGATAAGAAGTTTGAATTGGAAGATCCATTTACACAAATGGAATATGTACTGACAAGAATGGAAGAAAAGAGTTATGAAACACGATTAGAAGGAATTAGATATAAAGCAAGTTCTGATTTTATTGAAGTAGTAGATCGGTATATATCTTACTTAAAACGAGAAGGTATGTTATTTAAAGATATTAAATTTAGAGGAGAAGTATTAATCTCCAAAGAACAAATAAAAGAACGGTTTTATGAATTTGATTCTTCAATACGGATTCCAAATCGAATAAAATTAATTTCTGAATGGCTACTAAAAGAGCTGAAAGAACAAGAAAAAATAGAGAGAAAAAAACTTTGGGTGGAAGAAGAAGTACAGTTATTAGATAAGGAAACATATGCAAAAGTTCATCAGAAATTACAGCAAAGGCAAGAATATTCCCAGGATGCGTTTGATGAATTTGAACGAGAACAAAATATGTTGGCGGCTATCGTTGTGAAAGAACATTTTAAACCACTCCGAAGACGTGTGAAAAAATTACAATTTATTCATACATCAGCAATTTATATACAAATATTTAAAGATCCGCAGTTTGCTAAGCAACTTGTAGAGGAAAGTAAATTACCGCAAAGATGGAATGAAATATGTAAAGAAACAATAGAAAAAATACAAGATTTTTATATGTCATATGAAGATGCAACACCTTATTTATATTTAAAAGATCAACTGGAAGAGTTGCAAAGAAATACATCTGTGCAGCACATATTTATTGATGAAGCGCAGGATTATTCTGCATTTCAATATGCATTCTTAAAACGAATATTCCCTCATACAAAAATGACAATACTAGGTGATTTTAATCAGACCATTTATGAACATGCATCAGAGAATGAATTTTCACAGTTAAGTACGTTGTATGGAGAAGAGCTGAGTGAAAGAATCGTACTTACGCGTAGTTATCGCTCTACAAAACAAATCATTGAATTTACAAGGCAGTTAATTACAGATGGGCATGAAATTGAACCGTTTCAGCGTGACGGTAAACAACCAAGTATAACGGAAGTGAAAGAAGGAAAAGCGCATCATAAAAAGATTGTGGATCAAATCGAGCAGTTGAAGCAAAGAGGTCATAAGACAATTGCGGTTATTTGTAAAACAGCTGAGGAAAGTAAAGAAGCTTATCTTGCACTTCAAACATCATTACAAGTTCGTCTCATTAAGAAAGAAACGAGTTCGTTTGATACAGGTATTTTGATTATCCCATCGTATTTATCGAAAGGGGTAGAGTTTGATGCGGTTATCATCTATGATGCATCAAAGAAAAAATATAGCCGAGAAAGTGAACGGAAATTATTTTATACTGCTTGTACACGTGCAATGCATGAGTTATATATTTATTCTGTAGGGGAAATGAATGCGTTCTTGCAGTCGGTATCCACAGATACGTATATGTTAGAAAATGAAAAGGTTCAATAGAAAACAGGCTACTCTGTAACATTATATAATTGTTAGTACATCACTTATTAGGGAGTGGTGTACTTTTTGTCATATTTAGCGAGAAGACCTCTACCTCAAGCGCGTAACGGTAGGTGGGGGTAGTTCAATTTAGAAGAACTCTATATGACCTTATGTACTATCACATCAAAAATAGTTTTACTACAACACTCGTTTTACTTTAGATAGTATATAATATTACGAAAATAAAGGCTTTTATATCGGGGTATTTATGAAAATATCCACATTAAACAAAACGTTCTCACACAAGAAGAACCATTACAAGAATCTCATTCAAATCCTTTTATTAACGAAGAAGATGTATGAGTGAAATTGGCATGCGAAGCAGTTACGCTAATCTCACCTACAAACGAAAATCATTTTATTCTCTCTGTTGTCGGGATTAAGCGCACTTTAGAAATACTGCTTATTATGCAGTATTTAATTTATAAACCTCAAGTTTGTAACCTTCTTAGATACTTTTCTCTTGTCGAAATTTACTTAGCGTACAGTAGTCATCTATTTTAAAGAATAACAGAAGAATATATAGAAAATGCTACATATATGGGAAGTTTGATCAATTTAGGGGGGACAACCTTGTTCAATCACATAGTAAAAGCTATACCCAATTTATTTACGATCGGAAATTTATTGTGTGGTGTTTTTTCAATTACCTTGAATATGAGTGGCCTTTTGGAAGCAGCCTCTATTTTTATTTTCTTTTCTGCTGTTTTAGACCTTCTTGATGGAAGGATTGCAAGAAAATTGAAAGTGAACAGTGAATTCGGCGTAGAATTGGATTCCTTAGCTGACATTGTTAGTTTCGGAGTTGCTCCTGCACTTCTATTTCATTCGATAGCAGCACCATCTATTTTAACTTCTTTGGCATTTATCCTTTTTCCAACGATGGGTGCCTTAAGATTAGCTAAATTTAGCGTTAAACCAACCATTGGATATTTTAAGGGATTACCTATCCCAGCCGCTGGATTGCCATTAGCTGGAATGGGGTTGTTTTTATATAGCAATGCATGGATTACTTTAATCCTCGCGCTCTTAATGGTAAGTCCAATTAGGTTTAAAAAACTTTGAAAGCCCTTTCAGAAGTACTGAAGGGGCACGTATTCAGTGTTACCGTAAGTCAATATTGTCGTTCGTTTGGATTCGACTTTTGTATAATTGACGAAATTTGATGAAAGAGATAATTCTCCAAGGTAAGATATATCCCAGTGCTACAGTCATAAATAGTGATGCTTTTGTTTCTGGATCTAGCCATTTTAAATAATCACGAAGTAAAAACCGGATAATAAGTACGATGAGAAAGGTAATAATAAAGCTCTTGTTTCTTACAGCATAAATATGCTGATCGGATCGAATTTCATAGTTAGTGGTCCAAATAAGTGGAATTGACAAAAGGAACCCAAAGATAACTGCACAAATCAATTCCCAACCTGAGGCATGTGCTTTTGGATTTAAGATGATGGGAATGCAGGGTAATAACAAAAATAGTATGGGTAAGAGAATGCGGATCCCGTTTCCTTTAATAGGACGATACATTGCTCTAGTTCTACGCCATAAGACCAACGCAGCAACTATGATCACAATAGAGTAAAACGCAGAAGTATCCATAATTTCACTCCTTTACATAATGTATTTCAATTATATGGGAAATATCATGTCATCCACAATATTAATGGATGACATGATATTTATTCAGGGGCCCTTTTTATTATGTAAGTTACATTAAAGGCTAAATTAAGCCGTGAAGTCGATCTCTAGCTCTTCCTAAGTTAATAATAAATTTATTTTGTTGTACGCAATAAGGCCCCAATAGCCCCGCAAAAACCGTGATCTTGCAAGAAGATAGGTTTTTTATTTTGATACACGGTATAATCACCTATAATCTCTTGTAGTTTTTTATTGTTTGAAAGGGTAGATCCAATATAAATGATATGAGCTACATCATTCGCTTCTGCAAATTGAAGGCTTAATGCAGTAACTACTTCACCGACAAGACCTTGAAGGGTTGCAAGTAAATCAGATTTGTTATAATCCACTTCACTGCTAACAGCTTTTCCAAAATTGCTGGCTGTTAAATTACTATCAATAGGGGAAAGAATGCCGTTATAAATATCTCCAACTGTAATATCGAGATTCCGCCTAGATCCTAGTTTTGTATGTTGAATGACTTCTTCAAAACAATCTATATCTGTTAATAATTTTGATAGCCCCATGATAGTTCCTCCGCCAATCCCTGTTCCACCAGTGCGAATATACTTGTTGTTATGGACATAATGAATGGACGTACCGGTGCCGATATTCGTTAAAATAAAGTTGTTTATGGAATGCTTTTCTTGGTCAATGAGATAATGAACACCAGCAAGTGTGGCATCGAATTCTGCAACATACTCTATATTGTATTTTTCTGGAAATGTTGTTTGTAACTGTTCAGCTTTACCACCAGTCAGAGACAATCTATTTATATATTTATTTTTATTGAACCAATCTTTAATTTTGTTTTGCTCATGTGAGTAAAATTTTTCGAAATGCAATTCATTGTCATCATCAAAATAAGCGATTTTTGTTAGTGTTCCTCCAGCATCAATACCGACGGCGCTCTTCATTTTTGCACCCCTTATCATTGTGTAATAATAATGAACATCTATCATTGACTCTTTATGAAGAAATGTAAACTAATAATTTTTCAACTGTAACAATTGGTTTACCGTTTACAGAAGCAATTCCTTTTCCAAGAATAAATCCTCGTTTGTTTCGCAGAACTTCATATTGCAAATCTAGTTTGTCACCAGGTGTAGCGGTTCCATTAAATGTTACACCGTCTAATGAAGAGAGAAATCCTAATCCAGTAGAATTGTTTGTTCCTACGAACGCACCAAGCTGTGCAAGTGCTTCTACAATTAGCAAGTGAGGCATGTTATTTTGCGACTCCGTTATAAACCATTCATTATTTGTTATGAACTTATATCCTTTAACGGATCTTCCATCTTCAATGTCTGTGATTCTATCAATCATTAAAAATGGGTAGCGATGAGGAAGTATATCGTTAATATTCTTGATATTCATAAAGGTCTCCGATCTTTAATCTTTAAATGGGAAAATAATAACCCCTGCTAAAAGCAAGCAGGGGATTTGTAATTAATTTTTGACTAATACATCTGCTTTTTCAAGAGAAAAAATACCACTCTTTTTTATATTTTCAACAACTTGTTGTAACACTTCTTTATCTTGGACAAGTGCGATACGCACAAAACCTTCACCATGTGGTCCGAAAGCATGACCAGGAGTTACAACAACATGCGCACGATCCATCAATGCATAAGCAAATTCTAATGAAGTCCAGCCTATTGGTATTTCCGCCCATACGAACATACTACCAATAGGTTTATCAACATGCCATCCGAAAGAAGCAAAACCATCGACTAAAGTATCTCTGCGTTCTTGATAGATGATACGATTTTTGGCGCAGAAGTCGGCACCGTGACGTAAGGCAACTGATGCTGCCTTTTGAATTGGCAAGAACACACCGTAGTCTGTATTTGATTTAAATTGTGTTAGTGCACCTACAATTTCTTTATTTCCAATCATATAACCAATGCGACTACCAGCTAAGCTATAGCTTTTGGATAAGGAATTAATTTCAACACCAACTTCTTTGGCACCAGGAACAGATAAGAAACTGATTGGTTTCTTTCCATCGTAATAAAATTCTGCATAGGCAAAATCATGTACCACAATAATTTTGTGTTGTTTCGCGAAGGTAATAACTTCTTTGAAGAAATCTTCATGTGCCATTGCTGGAACTGGATTTCCAGGGAAGTTCAATATCATCATTTTTGCTTGTTTAGCAATTTCCTCAGGAATGTCTTGTAAATTAGGTAAAAAGTCATTTTCTTTTTTTAAAGGCATGAAGTAAGGTTTTGCACCTGCCATTTGAATACCTGTTTCATATGCTGTATATCCAGGATCAGGTACTAAAATAAGATCACCTGGATTTGCAAAAACCATCGGCAAGTGAACGAGCCCATCTTGGGAACCCATCAATAATAAAACTTCATTGTTTGGATCTAATTTAACATGGTGATTGTTATCGTAATATTCAGTTACGGATTCGTGAAATTCTTGAATACCTGATAAAGTATAACCGTAATTTTCTTTTCCACTTGCTGTATGTACCATAGCTTCTCTTACAATATCAGCAGGAGGCATATCTGGATTGCCGATACTTAAATCAATCATTTTGTGACCTGCTGCAATTTTTTCTTTTTTATAAGCTGCTAGTTCACTAAATATAGAAGATTGGAATGCTTTCATTCTAGTTGCTAACGTATAAGTCATCAAAACCCCTCCTAAAAAACTGTGTTTTCAATGATCTACTTTTTATATTCTTTTATTATTCTGAAAACACATAATTATATTTTAACACTTTTGAGCCAGAATTCAAAATGTAGTTGTGTAAAAAGAAAAAGAAGGAAAGACTAAAGAGTATGAATGCTACTATATAATGAAGAGGTGTTTCAGGTGAAACAAATTCCAATCGGCGTATCAAATCGGCATATCCATCTGACAAACGAAGATTTAGAAAAACTTTTTGGGGAAGGATATGAGCTA
Organism: Bacillus sp. AFS023182; assembly: GCF_002560575.1. Lineage (NCBI taxonomy): Bacteria > Bacillati > Bacillota > Bacilli > Caryophanales > Bacillaceae > Bacillus > Bacillus sp. AFS023182. The sequence goes on from NZ_NTRO01000021.1 coordinate 61,555, forward strand.
GTGGTTGCAAAAGAACTCTCACAACCAGGAGAATTTGCAGCAAAAGAAACAGTAACGATTAAGACTGAAAAGGCAGAAATCTCAAAAGTCCGTATTCTTGGTCCTATCCGAAAGTTTACACAGGTTGAAATTTCAAAAACAGATGCACGTAAGTTAGGAGTAGATGCTCCGATTCGAGCGTCAGGTAATATTGATGGAACGCCAGGAATTACTCTTATTGGTCCAAAGGGCTCTTTAGAAATTGAAAAAGGCGTAATCATCGCTGAGCGTCATATACATATGACACCTCAAGATGCTGATACCTTTCAAGTGAAAGATGGACAATATGTAAGTGTTAAAGTAGAAGGAAACAGAGGATTGGTTTTTAATCAAGTACTAATTCGTGTAAAAGATACTTACGCATTAGATATGCATATCGATACAGATGAAGCAAATAGTGGGAGTATAACAACCGGAGACTTTGGACAACTCTTACAATAAGAAAAAATCCATCTCAATGTTGAGATGGATTTTACATGTTTGATACTTTGGAAGTATTTTTAGTTGTTTGCTTTTGTTTTGATAACGACATAAGGATAATGAATAATGAAATGACACCGAAAATAAGCACCATATACTGCAATCCAATTGTATCTAAGAAAAATCCCGTTCCAAGTAAGACAATTTGGAACATGACCCTTTCAAACATATTACGGAATGAGAAAAGACGTCCGTGATAGCTTTTTTCAACTTTCGTTTGAAAAACTGTCGACATGATAGGAAAGAAGCAACCGACACTAAATCCGAATAGCCCGAATGATACAAGTGCCATCCAATTTACATCACTAAAGAACAGTGAAAGATGTGCAAAAGCAGTACAGAACGCAAAGAAGTATAGCAATTTTTCTGGTGGGAAATACTCGGACAGACGTTTAATAACGAAGGCTCCTAACATAAATGCGATCCCTTCAATCGTATAAATAAATCCTTTTATTGTTGTATCATGTTGCATCTCACTAATATTAATTACCATCAAGTTAAAACCGCCAATGAATAAAAGGGGAATGACGCTTAAAATAAGTGCACAAAATGCGATTGGAATTCCTTTTAAAATACGGAATACTTCCATAAAACTGTTGTCTTTTTCTGTTTTTTTATTTGGGGTATTGTTTTTTTGATCTTCAAATTGTAATAGAAATGTTGATAAAAATAATAGTGCATATGCAATCATTGAAAAAGCGTATATATATTGCAAACTCATCATAACAAGCAAAACGCCACCTAAGGATGTACCAACGATACGAGCAATTGTCCCGATATTCATATGAACACCATTCATCTGTAATAGCTCATGTTCACGAACGATAAGTGGAATAACTGATTGTAATGCAGGAAAATAAAACGCAGCTGAAATTTGAATGGCAATCATAAAGGCAATCATAAAAGCAATACTTTCATATTGAATAGCAAAAAACATAAAAACAACGCTTATAACGCGACCAAACCCTGCATATAGAAGGATTTTTTTCTTTTCATATTGATCAATCATTCGGCCAGCCATTGGTCCAACAAGAACACCTGCTAATAGTCCAATAAACATAATCATTGATTTCATAAAATCGGATGGTATATGTTTTTGCATGAACTCTAGATTACCAAGAATACCGAGCCATAAACCGAGTCCTGCAACAAACTCACCGCTTAGAACAATCCAGACGTTTTTATTACGCCACATAACAAAACCTCTCAGTCTTATAAAATAGGAAAAATTGTATATAAACCCTCCTTTTATTCATATATTTCAATCGTTCTTTTTTGAATCAGAGTCTATATTACGTGTTTGATAACGGAAATTCAATCTTTTTGTTTGGGATGAAAAATTGAATTTATAAAGCTAAAAAATCAAATTTACATATTAGAAAATACATTGGAATAAATTTAAAATGTATGAGGGAGGGATACTCATGATTCAACAATTTTTTAAAAAATTGTTCGACGAGTTTTTGCAGGAGCAGAAAGAGGAGATAATAGCAAAGCTTTGTTTTTGGATTGCATATTATTACATATCAGTCCCAAAATATATGGTGAACTCTAGTGGTATTCTAGTACATATGAATCAAACGCACGAAAGCTATACATATGATACAATTGAAGATTTTTTACGGGAGTATAGTGGGAAAACAAGAGGAGCGCTCAATTTTGAAAGTAAAATATACTATATTAAATTTGAGGAAATAATTAGGGAGAAGTGCCGTGAAATGATTTATGCTTATTACTCTCCGCGTTTTATTGATAGACATTCGTTATTATGTAAAGAGCTATTAAGAGAAATAGGTGTAGGCAAAACAGAAATTGAATGCGGAAGTTTCTATACATTGATTTTTAATTTTTGCGCAGAAACAAAGGATTGGGTCGATGAGTACGAAGAGGATGTGTTAAAAGAACTATTTGTATTGTCACTTTCCTTCGTCGTACAAGCATATGGTTTAAATGTATATAAATATATAAAACATGAAGATCGGAAGGAAGTAGAGTGTTTAGTTCATTGAATAGAGAGGACTTACTTGGTTCTTTACGTTTAGAAAGACGAAACTGTAGTTTATTAGGCTGACTTTCGATAACACGAATATGCGTTCAACATTCGTATATGGAGGAGTAGTTACACGTAACAAGATTGTGTTTAACTAAACTAATATAATGTTTTATCCCTTTGGAATTCCTTGTTTTTACATACTTTTCCTAATTCTAATGATATAGTAAAATATAGTTAAAAAAGAGAGGGGATTAGTATGGCAACAATTGGAATTGATTTAGGAACAACGAATAGTTTAGTAGCCTCTTGGTCGGAGGATGGTGCGACCCTTATTCCGAATGTTCTTGGCGAATTTCTTACACCATCGGTAGTCAGTGTTGATGAGAGTGGTGAAATTTTAGTAGGGCGTATTGCAAAAGAACGATTAATTACTCATCCACAACTGACAGCATCAACTTTTAAACGTTTCATAGGAACAGAGAAAAAATATGAACTAGGTACTTATACTTTTTCTTCTGAAGAACTCTCATCTTTTGTTATTAAATCCTTGAAACAAGATGCAGAGGATTATTTAAATGAAGTTGTTACGGGTGCTGTGATTAGTGTACCTGCATATTTTAATGATGCACAGCGTAAAGCTACAAAGCGAGCTGCAGAAATTGCTGGATTAAAGGTTGAGCGCCTCATTAGTGAACCAACAGCAGCTGCAATTGCATATGGATTATATCAAGAAGAGTCAGAAACAAAATTTCTTGTATTTGATTTGGGTGGGGGTACTTTCGATGTCTCCATTTTGGAATTGTTTGAAGGAATAATGGATGTGAAATCAATCGCTGGTGATAATTATCTTGGAGGCGAAGATTTCACAAGAAGTTTAATGAATTTTTTTCTTGAGTCACATCAACTTGATTCCGATTCTCTTGATTCGAAAACGTTATCATTAATTTATACACAGGCAGAACGTTGTAAGCTTACTTTATGTGATGAACATGCTGCGAATATGAAGGTTATGATAAATAATAAGACATACGAAACTCGTATTAACAGAGGCGAATTTGAAAAAATCGTAACACCACTTCTTTTACGACTTCGTTATCCTATAGAACGTGCACTGCGTGATGCCTCACTGGACCCGAAGGATTTAGATGCTGTTATTTTAATTGGTGGGGCGACGAGAATGCCGCTTATCAAATCTGTTATTTCTAAAATGTTTGGACGTATGCCGTATGCGAATATAAATCCCGATGAAACGGTTGCCTTAGGTGCTGCAATTCAAGTTGCTCTAAAAGAACGAAATAAGGCGTTAGAAGAAGTTATCTTAACCGATGTTTGTCCATATTCCTTAGGAACAAGTGTTGTTCAAGAATTAGGTGATGGAAAGAAAGAGTCTGGGTATTTCCTCCCAATAATTGAGCGGAATACACCGATTCCTGTAAGTAGAGTGGAAAGACTTTATACTATTATGGATAAGCAACAATATATACTTGTAGATGTGTATCAGGGAGAAAACCGTATGGTAGTAAACAATTTAAAACTTGGGGAACTCAAAATTAAAGTACCCCCAGCTCCTGCAGGGAAAGAGTCTATTGATGTCCGATATACATACGATATTAACGGTATTCTTGAAGTTGAAGTAATAAGTACAACAACTGGAGAGAAGAAAAGAGTCGTTATTCAACAAAATGCTGGAAATCTTACAGATGAAGAAATTGAGTCTAGACTTTTAGAATTGAGAGACATTAAAATTCATCCACGAGATCGAGAAGAAAATCGATTGCTTCTAGCAAAAGGTGAACGACTTTATGAAGAATTTCTTGGTGATGAACGGAAAAAAATTGCTATATTGCTACAACAATTTGAAAGTGTACTTATGACACAAAATGATAAAAAGATTAAAGAAGCCGCTAGTATTTTAAAAGAACATATCGAGAGTATAGAAAGGTGGATCAATCGTTAATGAGTATTTGGAGTACGTTAGAGATTGAATCGACCGATGATATTTCAGCTATAAAAAAAGCTTATGCAAAACGTTTAAAAATACATCATCCAGAAGATGATCCAGAAGGGTATCAACGGTTGAGAGAGGCATACGATCAAGCGATTAAAAGTGCGAAGCAAATGAAAGACAAGCCGCTCGTTCAACTAGAAGAAATGGATGGGCATGATAGAGAGCCTATAATCTCTCCATGGATTGACAGCAACGCCGAAATCGCTACTACCGTTATTGCAGAGCACCCAGTTTATTCATTTATGGAAAGGATTGAGGCACTTTATGATGATTTCTTTGCACGAATGGAATCGGAAAACTGGGAAGAATTATTGCGTTCTGATGTGATATGGGATGTTCAATACGCAGCAGCACTTCAAGATCAATTAATAGAGTTCCTCTTATATCATTATTATTTTCCACATTCAATTTGGGTGTTGCTCGACAATGTTTTCCGTTTTAGTGAGCAAAAAGAGGATTTGGAAAGTGAATATGGTGAAGAAAATGTGCAGTTTTTATTAGAGAGAATTAGCGGATTAAAGGGGATGCGTTATGACGTTTTCGAGAAGGACAATCATTTCGATTTCGAAACGTATTTTTATTTACGAGAAGAAGTACAAAGGCAACTTATAGCGAACGAACTAAAAGCCGTAGATGAAGTGTTAACTCGTGCATATTCAATGTATCAAAAGGATCCAGAGTTGTTACGTATGCAAGGTATTTATTATTTACGTACAGAAAATCAGGAACGTGCACTGCAATCATTTAGCGACGTATTGTTAATTGATGCGGATGATCCAGATGCTTTATTGTATCGCGCTCGTATAAATTATAACCGTAGCCAATTTGACACTGCCATTAAGGATTGTGAACATCTGCTTTCGATTCAACCGGAGCATATGGATGCTATGTTGATGATGACGAAATGTTTAGCTAAGATAGGGGAGTTAGAAAAAGCCGAAGATAAGGCGAAAGAGGCGCGAGAAATCGATTTGAACCGCGTGGAATTTGCTTCATATATCAATGAATTATTTGTTAGAAATGGAAGAAAAGAAGAGAAGCAGAAGTTAACAAAGAAACATATAATGAGTTATATTTTGTATTATACTTTCATGTTTTTAAGACGTACTTGGATTTATGTTGTATTATTCATTATTACAATGGTAACCCGGTTGCCGCTTCAATATTTCTTTCTCCTTCCAATTATTTGGGAATTATGGAAATTTTGCAGACTGAAAATTAAAGCATAAGGAGGAGACAGGGTGCTAGTTCTAGGGAAAAGAAAGCAGATTGACCAATATTTTCGCTGCTTGTCCACAGTATGTTTGGATACTCATTTTCTTATGAATTATTATACTGAATATGAATTTACTTTCATAAGAGACCGTATACTTGGTAAAAAGCATTTAAAAAAAGCGCTGAGAAAATGTGGTTGTCAAGAACCAGCAGCGCTAAAAGAGAGAATTGAGTGGTTTTTAGAAGAGGGGTCGCGTTACGAATTTAATTCTATGCGCAATCAATTAAGCCCTCTTTCAGAAGCGAGGAGGAAACAGTTACCTAAAGATCAACCCGACTATGAAAAACTTTATGTCGCTAATCATGGGTTACATATGTTACCGGATTCGGGGATTGCTGCATTTGATTATGCATGGTGTATTTGTTTGAGCCGGATTGGTAGGAGATTAGGTTATTTATCCAAAAAGGAAGCGAATCATTACATGGTGCAAGCAGCAAAACTTGCCCAAAACTCCTATTCGGATTGGAACGAGTATTTTCTTGCTTTTCATATCGGTAGTCATTTTAATAAATTGGACACAGAATTTATAAATCAGGACAAGTACAATCTTAATTATACGCTTAGAATGTTTAGAAGTAAGGACTCATACGTGAATACAATTGCATGGGAAAACGAACTGCTTACAGATTTGAATTAAGAATATTTTTAAAGTGAAAATTCTGAGAATCGTTATTTCTCAGGATTTTTTTATTATTCAAACGGTGTTTCGTTGCGTAAAGAGTGTATGCTTGGCGTGATAAAAATATAGAGGGGATTTTGGCGAAGTTAAAAAGAGAAGGTACAAATAAACTTCTATACTACGATGAAAAGAGGATATTTATATATTCTTGCTGAAAAAGAATATGTAAATATATGTTGAAAGAAGTTGATCCAGAATGAATAATGAAGAACTTATAAAGACTCAATTTGGTAGTAACGCTGAAAAGTATGTCAAAAGTCAAATTCATGCAAAAGGGTCAGATTTGCAATACTTAATGCAGCAAGTTCAAGATCATAAAAATGCTCGTCTTCTTGATATTGCTACAGGAGGTGGACATGTAGCGAATACATTAGCACCATTATTCAAAAGTGTAGTTGCTCTTGATTTAACGGAACAAATGTTGGAAAAAGCAAAAGAATTTATTCATTCTAATGGACATGATAACGTTTCATTTGTAGCTGGAAATGCTGAGAATTTACCATTCTCTAATGCGTCATTTGATACAGTAGTATGTCGTATTGCAGCACATCATTTCCAAAATCCATCTCAGTTCATTCAGGAAGTACATCGAGTATTAGAAGAAATGGGTTTTTTCGTTTTAATTGATAATGTTTCTCCAGAAAATCCAGAGTATGATACATTTTATAATTTTATTGAGAAGAAACGTGATCCGAGTCACGAGCGGGCTTTGACAAAAACAGAATGGATTTCATTATTAGAAAAAAACGGTTTGCAAATGCGATCATGTATTACATTTGAGAAACAATTTAATTTTGATTGGTGGTGCGACATGATGGATGTGCCACAGCAAACGCGCTCAAAGTTAACAGATTGTATGATGAAGACTTCAAATGAAATAAAGGAGTTTTTCAAAATTTGTTTTGAAAATAATAAAGTAGAATCGTTTTATACTGAGATGGCGCTCTTTGTATGTCAAAAAAGCCCAACTTTAAAAAGATAATTATCTTGCAGCCTTTTCCAGATACGTTATACTTAATATGGAGAAAAACAAGATTGAGGAGTAGTAAAAATGATTCGTGTACGTATTGAGGGAACTGAAAAAGAAATTGTCGAATTTTTGGAGAGCATGCCTGAAATTCCTGGATTTGAGAAGACACATGTTAGGGAGCCAAGAAAAGGAAATAATCCCAAATATGATGCAAGTAAGAATGTATTAGCATATTTGTCTTATAAAAAGAGGGAAACTGCTGTTAATAATAAAGTCCTTTAACATTGAACTCCCCCCACCTACCGTTACGCGCTTGAGGTAGAGGTCTTCTCGCTAAATATGATAAACTTGTTTCATTTCCACATGGTTAAGTGGCACTTGGTTCAAGTTAGATATGATGGGTGGTACAATTAAAACAATCGGTTACGCATTGCCATTTGCTCATGCGGTTGATGCTACACGATTTGCTTTATCTGGTGAATACCGTGATCTGGTTGTACCTTTATTATGGGTAGTTGGCAATACGATTATTATCTTTGTAATTGCTGTTTTAGGTTTTAAGAGGAAAATGAAAGCTAACTAAGTTGTATTCATATTTAAAAAATGAACGTTAGTTGAATATAAGGAAAACAATTGTATTATCTCTTTATAGCTGCCAGCAAATAGGTGGCTTTTTTATTTTTTATTGTTTCACCGCCTTGTCTTTTTCACATACTAATAATAGTAGAATATGATAAGGAGGGGGAAGAGAGTTAATAAAAAACAATCTTTTTTTGGAGATTTTGGTATCAATGATGCGGCTGCTTTAAATTGTGCTGATAAAACATGTAATATTGATATCCTTGAGATTGTAACTGAAATGTTTATGTTACGAAGGTAAAAAATAATGAAAGGAGCGAGCCGACCAATGATGGCGGAAGATCCTTTGTTTTTTCGGAAATCCATGGAAATCACGGCCTAGGATCAATTATTCCGCCGAATAGAGAATTATTCTCTTCAATGTGTAAATATCAAGCACCTTAGTCCCAAATACCTGGTCGATCTATCTGCATCGTTCTCATATAATCTAATATTTGTCCTGTATGAACACTTTCATGATACGCATTCGTAGTAGCATATCACCTAAAGAGCGAATATATCCCGTGTATCCAAGTTCAGTTAGGTTTGAACGATTTATTTTTATATTTTCTAATTCTTCATTTGATAAAGATTTTATAAAATCAATAAACAGTTCATGGTATGGTTGTGCAAAATGGAGTTCGTCCGAAACAGATGTAAATGCTCTTGTCTCATAAGGTGACGTTACATTTTGTGCATCACCTTGATTTTTTAATATTTGCAGATAAATGTATTCAGCTTCTAAAACATGTCTTATCATCTCTTTACAACTTAATGCCTCAGCATCTGGTCTCCAATCTAATGTATCCTCAGGAATAGTTGTCCAAACTTTTATGCTTCGTCTTCTCACTTCTGATGGGTTTAATAATAGTAAATCGACTTTGTTCAATTTATGCTCCCCTTTTCATATGTTCATTTTACTGAATCTTAAGAAAAATAAAAAAAACATGCGTTCTGTTTGTGGAGCCTTTGGGGGATTATACATGCACCCATTAAACCCAATCTTGAATAATTAGATCAAAGAATAAAGATATAGATTATGTCTCCCGTAAAATCCTTGTTGACGATGGCAGTGTTACTTTAAATCGTTTGGGTTAATCGTATTTTTACAACACACAAGTTAAAAGTATAACTTAATAAAAAAAGTAACATAACTAATGGTAAGCGATGATTTAGGATTATTTTTTTATGATATGAAGGAGGAAATAATATGGCATTCATATGGTCATTAATTGTTGGTGGTATTTTAGGGTGGCTAGCAAGTTTAATCGTTGGTAAAGATGTACCTGGTGGTGTAATTGGAAATATTATTGCTGGGATTATTGGTTCTTGGCTTGGAACATTATTATTGGGTACGTTTGGACCGGTTATCGGAGGTTATGCAATTATTCCAGCATTAATTGGTGCAATCATTTTAATATTTATTGTTAGCTTATTACTGCGTGCATTGCGAAAGTGAATTAAGTGGATTGCTGTCAATTGTCAGCAATCCATTTTTGTATTATTTGTCCTAATCTGTTATGCTACTGTTATACAATCAGGAGGTGTCAGCATTGAAATCATTTACAGTAAACTTTCATCAAGAAGACAATGCAAAAGCAACAACAGTACATAAATTAAGTGAAGAGGACTTCAATAAAGTAACAGAAAACGGTACTCGCCATCTATTTGATTTAGATACAAATGTAGGATTCTTTGTATTCTTTGATGCGGAAGATGCAGAAGGAAACGAGCAATACTTAATGTTACAATATGAAGGAGATCACGAAGAACCAAGTGCTTGCTATGGATTTGATTTGAAATTATTCTATCAATTTTTAGCATTATACTTAAATGATCTTGAGTTCCAAGGTGAAACAGATGAAGAAGAGGAAGAGTATGGTCCGATTCATCATTTGGCTCATTTACTGTACCATATTGTTGAAGATGGTAAAGATATTGAGGTATAAATACATATTTAGGGCTGCTCTTTAATGGGCAGCTTTTTTTAATGGTTTATTTTTTCAAAACAGTACTTATATCTAATTTTTTCTCATAAGCGCCTGTAATATTACGATCGGTATAAACGAATAACCGGCGGGGATACAACAAATTGCATTAAAAGTAATTATCCAAGGATCGTATCTCTGTATTTTCTCTAGAAGATAACATGAATAATGGTGCTGGTTAGTAAAGAGAAGAAAAAAGCTGTTCTTTTACAAAGACAGCTCTTTTGATTTGTTGCGCTCTACAGAAGAAACAAAATAGGTTTGGATGATTCCACCGATTATTAATAAGCAAGCACAAATATAAAATAGGGTACTGCCGTTTACATGGCCTAATACCATTGCTCCAATAACGGGACCGCATGTTCGAGAAATGTCCCAGTGTATGCCGTAAATGGAAAAATATAATCCGCGCATGTGACTTGGTGCGATTCCTGAAACAAAGCGGAGTAAGTGATTTAAAGCAATGCTTTCACCAATTGTAAGGAAAAGCAATGTAAAGAAGAGTGACCATAATGTTGTAGAATAACCATAACCGATGGCTGCCAATGTATAAAAAACATATGAAATCATGATGATTTTTGGCATTGAAAATCGTTCAGACCATTTGACAAGACCAACTTGTAGTATGATTTCCATAATTGCTCTACAAGTTGAAATGAATGCGAGAACGAATAAGAAATTTGGAAAGATATTCTCTGCAAATACACGATAATTTGTTTCAGTTTGAGCATAGAAAAAGCTAATCGGAAGAGTAGATATCATAAGTCCGAATACGGCATAATGCTTAAAAATAAATTCTTTCTTTGTTGTGACTTGTGTTGATTTTTGAGCTGTTTGAATGATTGGCGCTGTTTCGGGAAGCTGCGTCCATACGAGAATGGCATATAGCAGGAGAGCCATAGCTTGAATTATAAATAAGTATTCAGGATGACTGTTATAAATAAAGGCACTAATGAACGGACCAATTACAGCTCCGACTGCTCCCACTGATTGAAGAACAGCAAATATTTCCGCTTGTTGTTCTGGCGCAGTTAAATCTGCAATTTGAGCACGCTGAGCAGGAATGTATAGGGAGCGGCCAACACCATTCATTACATATAACAAAGCAAAGAACGGGACTGATGCAGCGAAAACAAATCCACCGATTGCAATTGCCTGTATGAATAATCCAAGTAACATAATTTTCTTTCTACCGTACTTATCTGTTACGCCTCCAGCAATGATTGTGAATATGATATCAGAAAGTGGTTGCAAGCCAAAGAGAAGCATCGTCAGGACGACATTTCCTTCTAAAGCTTTATTGACATGTACAATAAAAATTATTGCTAACATCGCCTCAGTTGTTCTTGTTAACAATTCACCTAGTAGTCGAATCCAAATCGGTTTACTATAACGTTTTATAAGAGTTTTCATTCTTTATTTCCTCCTTTCTATATGGAAATCTTAAGATAGAAGCAAGGAATGAAAAAGGGTAGAATGAAAGAGTGGGATTTTTCACCTTTTAGGGGGATGAATATGGTTATTTTAGATCAGTACGTTCAGCTTTGGATCCGGTATGGAAAAGGGAGACCAGAGGGAGAAAAAATAGAAATAACATTACAAAATATATCTGAAACATTGTTTTGTACTGATAGAAACAGTAAATTTATTATAAAAAAATTAGAAGAGCTAGGATGGGTTTGTTGGTCTCCAGGACGCGGGAGAGGGAATCGATCAAAGGTATGGTTTCAAAAAGATCCCGCTGTATTAATTTTAGAAAAGGGGAAAGAAATAACGAAACAGGGGGATGTAAAAGGCGGAAAAGAATTTGTTGAACAATATATGGAGTATTTTCCAATGCTGCAAAAACAATTCCAAACTTGGATAAATTCAATATTTGGTTATCAAATTGAAATGACGACTCAAGGTAGACAAGATGTACTTCGTTTACAAGTTGAAATGCGTCCGAAGATTCTATTGGATCCTGTATATGCTACAATGCGTTCAGAATGTCATATGGTGAAACATGTTTACGACACGCTTGTATATGTGAACGAAAGTACCAATGTAATAGAGCCGAGACTTGCGTTTCATTGGGAGTATAATGACGACCAAAAAGTGTGGACTTTTTATTTGCGTAAAGGTGTGCAATTTCATAATGGTAAACGTTTCACAGCTCATGATGTTGTCTACTCATTCGATAGATTTATGAATAGGGAGGATAATCCGTACTTGTGGATGTTGCAGCATGTTGAAAGAATCCATATTGTAAATGAACATATTGTGGAGATATACTTGCATACAGAAAATAAGTTGCTATTACATATTCTAGGTGCAGAACAGTGTTCTATTGTAACGGAAGATGAAGAAGGGAATGTAAGTGGAACAGGGCCATTTAAATTACGAGAAAATAACGATTCTATCTTTGTATTAGAAGTACATAATTCATACTTTCGTGAACGACCATTTCTTGATCGAATTGAACTTTGGAATGTGCCGAAAAGTACGGATGAATATGACGTTTCGATGAAAGCTGAGCATAAAGAGATAGAGAACCCTCATAAAGAACTTTCTAAAATGGAATCTAACGTAACGTATGTTACGTTAAATACTAAAAAACAAGGACCTTTGCAAAATAGTACATTTAGGCAAGCATTATATGGAATAATTCATAGTAATAAAATAATAGATGAGTTAGAGGGAGAACGCGGTGAGGGAGCAGATGAATTATTACTAGCAAATCGTGCAACTTGGAGCATAAATGAGGGTGTGAACACTCTTCTACAAAAGAGCGAATATAGTGGCGAAGTATTATACTTATATACGTTTAAAGAACAAGATCATGTGGAAGATTCTAAGTGGATTCAAAAAGAATGTGCAAAGTACGGAATTACAATTGAAATACATTTTCTCGATGCACTGGAATTATTACGAGCGGAAACAATGGAACAAGCGGATTTGATTCATGATAGCGCCACAATTAGTGAGAAAATAGAGCTAAGTTTTTTACAAATGTTTCTTGCAAAAAATAGTTTTATAAATCAACATAGCTCTCTAGACTTTAATAAACAATTACATGCGTACTTTAATGAACCGAATGCAGAAAAACGAATGACATTGTTACGCGATGTGGAGGACACATTGTTACGTAACATTCATATTATTCCTTTATATCGTAATAAACAGCACATAAGTACACATGAAAAAGTACAAAATATAAGAATTAATTCTCAAGGATGGATTGATTTTTACCATATATGGTTTAAACCTTGATATAAAGGGACTCTTTCGAAATGAAATGGCATACGAAAGGGTCTTTTTTATGTGGAATAAACGTCTGGTTGTGAACATGATTATGCATATTTATGGAAAACACTCATTTACAATGTAACAGTGTTATGTTACATTGTTATCAGGAAGGAGTGTTATACAGTTGAGTACAGATTTAATTTCAAAAAAAGATTTATTGGAACTGACTGGTATTTCATACGGGCAGCTATATAGGTGGAAACGAAAGAATTTAATACCAGAAGATTGGTTTATCAGGAAATCGACTTTTACAGGGCAAGAAACATTTTTTCCGAAAGAAAAGATATTAGAGCGTATTGATAAAATTCAAACGATGAAAGAAGACCTATCGCTTGATGAATTAGCAAATATGTTTTCACCAAGTGTATCTGAGATTTCTTTCATGAAAGAAGACATCATCCGAAAGGGTATTGCTTCAGAACCGGTTGTACAATTTTTTATAGAACAAATGAATAAACAGGCAGAATTTCAGTTTGTAGATATTCTTTATGTATTTATTTTAGAGGAATTGCTTCAATCCGGAGAAATTAGCTTGGAAGAAGGCAAGATGATACTGCAAGTATTTCAAGAACATTATGAAATCATGAAACAAAAGAATAGTGAATTAGTTGTGGCTCGTAAACTCGGTATTTCTACATGCTTCTTAGTATCAAATGTAGATGATTTATTTTTCGAGAAAGGTACGAAGGTAGTTGTACGTTTAACAATTATGCAATATACAGAAACGTTAAAATCAAAACTATTATAGTGGAGGAGAAATAGTGCGTACAGAAAATTTAATTATAAATGGTTACGGTTCTTCTAATGGTGGGGAGTTTCATAAAGTACAATTAAACGGAAAAGGAACTGTGAACGGGAATGTTGAATGTGACAACTTTGAATGTAACGGTTCTGGTAGTGTAAATGGTGATTTAAAAAGCAAGAGCGCAAAAATTAGTGGGTCTGGTAAAGTTGACGGTACAGTAAGCACTGAAAATATGCGAATTGATGGAAAAGCAACGATTACAAAAGATGTAACGGCTAACGATTTGAAAATTGCTGGAAAAGGAGCAATTGGTGGTACTTTGAAAGGTGAAGAGCTTAAAATCCGCGGGCAAGCGACTATTGACGGTAATTGTGAAGTAGATATCTTTTCGTCAGAAGGACAGTTTACAATTGGAGGTCTACTAAGCGCCGATGAAATTGACATCGATATTCACGGTACATGTAGAGCAAAAGAAATAGGTGGTCAAACAATTAAAGTAAGGCATAGAGAAACAGCATTTAGTAGACTTTTTAAAACAGTGTTTGGGTCGCACTTAGAAGCTGAATTATTAGAAGGTGACAATATAGATATTGATCACGTACAAATCAAAACAGTAAGAGGGAACAATGTTACGGTAGGGCCAAATTGTGAGATTGGACTGATTGAATATACGGGAGTTCTTCATGTGGATAAAAATGCGAAAGTAAAAGAAATTCAGCAAGTTTAATTTTGGGAGGAAGTGAGGAATAGATATGGGAAATCAGCATAGTTTCACTGTGAACGGATCAGGTAGTTCAGCAGGTGGAGCTTATAATAAAGTGAAAATCCGTGGTGAAGGAACGATTTCTAACCATGTTAGTTGTAATGAATTTAAGACGTATGGAACGAGTGATGTTTCTGGTGATATGAAGGCAAAAAATTATGTCGTCTATGGAGAAAGTGAAGTTCAAGGAAATATACAGGCAGAATATGTGAAAGTGTATGGAAATACGCAAGTACAAGGTAATGGCCACGTTGAGAAGATGAAAGTGAGAGGTATGTTTGAAGTCAAAGGCAAATTATCTGGAAATGTTGTAGATATTAAAGGAGCTTTACATGTTAAGGAGGATATTGAAGTAGAAGAGCTATTATTAACAGGTGGACTTGAAAGTGAAGGTCTATTAAATGCTGAAAATATTCATATTACACTCCGTTATGAAGGAAGCAAAATACGAGAAATAGGTGGCAAAAAGATTACGGTACAAAAAAAATCTAGATTTATGCCTTTTACACCCCATACTGGTACCCTTCAAGCAAGCCTTATTGAAGGGGATGATATTTATTTAGAACATACAATAGCTGAAGTAGTAAGGGGAAACAATGTTACCATTGGTCCTAGGTGTGAAATTGGTGTTGTAGAATACCATACTAGTTTTAATCAAAAAGGAAAATCAGTTGTAAAAGATCATAAACAAATATAGGTATTAAGAGGGAGAGTAAGACACATGGTTGCAAAGGATAGTAAACTCGGCTTTGTAGTTGCCGGTTTATTGCTAGGGATTTTAATGGCATCAATGGATAATACCATTGTTGTGACAGCAATGGGAACGATTGTTGGTGATTTAGGCGGATTAGAAAACTTTGTCTGGGTCGTATCCGCCTATATGGTAGCGGAAATGGCAGGGATGCCGATTTTTGGAAAGTTATCAGATATGTATGGGAGAAAGAAATTCTTTATTTTCGGTTTAATTGTTTTTATGATTGGTTCTGCACTTTGTGGTACAGCAGAAAATATTACGCAGTTAGGTATTTATCGTGCGATTCAAGGTATTGGCGGGGGAGCGCTTGTTCCGATTGCATTTACGATTGTATTTGATATCTTTCCGCCCGAAAAACGAGGGAAAATGGGCGGATTGTTTGGTGCGGTGTTTGGATTGTCTAGTATTTTCGGTCCGTTACTTGGTGCATATATTACAGACTATATTAGCTGGCACTGGGTGTTTTATATTAACTTGCCGCTAGGGGTTCTATCACTTATTTTTATTATATTCTTTTATAAAGAATCACGCGTTCATCAAAAACAAAAGATCGATTGGTTTGGTGCAATTACACTTGTTGGTGCAGTCGTGTGCTTAATGTTTGCATTAGAACTTGGCGGACAGAAGTATGATTGGGATTCTACTTTTATTTTAAGTTTATTTGCAGCATTCGCTATTTTAATGATTATGTTTATTTTCATCGAAAGAAAAGTGGAAGAACCTATCATATCGTTTGAAATGTTTAAACAGCGTTTATTTGGGATGAGTACAATTATCGCTTTATTTTACGGGGCTGCTTTTATGTCAGCAACTGTCTATATTCCTTTATTCATTCAAGGAGTATATGGCGGGTCCGCAACGAATTCCGGTCTATTACTATTACCAATGATGTTAGGGTCAGTCGTTACAGCACAGTTAGGTGGATTTTTAACATCAAAGCTAAGTTACCGTAATATCATGATTATTTCAGCTGTTATTATGCTTGGTGGATTGTTCTTACTAAGCACATTAACACCAGAAACAAGTCGTGTATGGTTAACGATTTATATGATTATTATCGGTTTTGGCGTAGGTTTCTCATTCTCGGTATTAAGTATGGCTGCAATCCATAATTTCGGTATGAATCAAAGAGGATCGGCAACTTCAACGAGTAACTTTGTTCGTTCACTAGGGATGACACTTGGAATTACTATCTTTGGTATGATTCAAAGAACAGGTTTTCAAGATCAATTAGAAGAAGCATTTAAAGGCATGGACGATGGAATCAATAGTAATGCGCTAGGGGATGCAAGAGCAATCCTTTCAGAAGGCGCAAGATCTCAAATTCCACCGCAAATATTAGATAAAATTATTGATGCACTTTCGAGTTCTATCGTTCAGACATTTATGTGGGCATTAGTTCCAGCAGGTTTAGCATTCTTGTTTATCTTCTTTATGGGGAATGAGCGAATGGTATATAAGAAGGAACAAAAAAATATAAAAGCAGAGACATCAAAAGCATAGAAAACGAAAAACTCCTTTCTAGATTAGAAAGGAGTTTTTCGTATGTAACGTAACCAATTAGCCTTCAATTATTTCGTATTCTTCGTCTGCTAATAATAAAATTTGTGTTTTTTTGCCTTTGTTTTGTACTTCAATTACATCGTATGTGCCTAGGTCTCTTAATTTATTTTGAGACACATTTACCATTACTTCAATAGAATCGATTAAAATATCTTCTTCGATATATGATTCAGGCAATGCCATATCCTCTGTATCTAATACACATGTGTATAGCATTTGTAAATGTTCAGCAGTTGGGTTTTCTTCTTGAACATCAATAATGTCTTTTACTGTTTCCATGTGTTCTTCTTTTGCTTGGTATACTTTAATTTTAGCCATTATTTCATTCTCCTTTATAACATAGTCGTAGAGGCTACAATCTATTATAACGTTTTTTGATGAAAACATGAAATTGTTTCCTTATTTTTAGATGGGATTTTATACTATCATTGTGTATTATTTTATAAGGAATAAAGAATTTATTTTTCAGTTCATAACAAGAACCTTATTATTCCCACTATTAAGGACGTAAGGAGATAATTAGTATGAATAAGAAAGTGAAAGTTTTAAAAGGTACGATGGTAATGTTAGCGTGTGTGGAAATTTTTGGTACAGTTTTCCCTCATGTTTTAGATCCAAATGAAACGATGGCAGGTGAAATTTCGATCGCGATTGTTGGTATAGTAGGTACATGTTTACTATTTTCTATCATGTATTTTTTTGTGAAAAAGGCTATTTTAAGAGGGTAGTTGTTACATTTTTAATAAAAAGGGGGAGTGTTTTTTTTGAAAGCTTCATATTCTGATTTTTTAAATTTAATCATCCTGATTGTAGTTATTTTTGCTCTATGGAGGTTAAAAGTGTGGTCTAACAAGAAGTATAATGTTCCTAAAGTATTTCAATGGTTTCCTAAAAAGTGGGGGAAAAGAAAAGTGTCGGAACAATTTTTTCAATCAAAACTGGATGCTGAAGGAAAAGGAATTTGGATTACTTATTATGCGGTTGATTTATATGTAGTTACCATTCCATTACAAGTGAAAAAGTATAATACACTTTAACTGCATTCAAACAGAAGTCTCCTGTCTCAAGGCATGTGTTAGGGAGGAGACTTCTGTCAGTCGTAACTGATTAAAATTTTATAGTGCAAACAATAAAACATTCTTATCGTATTCTTGTAAGCACCACTTATATTTAGCTATGATAATAGGATGAACAGCTTTTTGATCTGTATCAACATTTTTATAACCATATTTTTTATAAAAATCCGCAAGTTCCTCAAAAGGAATACAATAGACATGAGATGCATCTGATTGTTTGGCTTCTTGCACTAAAAAAGAAACGAGATCTCCAGCTAATTTATAACCTCTGTATTTGGGAAGGATGTAAATACCGCCCATCTCTATCGTATTTTGATCAATATATACTAAACGTCCTAACCCTGCATATTCTCCGTTGTACGTTATAATCGCAACTTTATCCTTTTTCAAGTCACTTGGCACAAATCCCGCGTCTTCATATTGATAATTAATCCATTCTAAATCTTCTAATGAAGCAAACTTGATTCCCATAAAAATACACCCCTTGAAAAGTTTTTATATTTCTATTATATAGGTGATAACGTGACTTGTAATAAAATAATAGTTTCGTATCTCCATATAAATCATGTTGAAAAGAAGTTCATTTCTTGCTATCTCATGCATAGAATAGTCTAATAATACTTTTTCTTTCTTCACAAGTGTTTTACGTATATAATTTAAAGGTAATTATTCTTTTTTCGTATACTTATAATAGAATAGAGGTTTAAAAAATGAGCGTCAAAATCATTACGGATAGTGCGGCGGATTTACCAAAAGAATTGCTGCAAACTTACGATATTGATTTGATTCCACTTCGTGTATATGATGAAGCGGAAACTGAGTATTTAGACGGGGTAACGTTAGAATCGACTCAATTGTTACAAAAGATGAGAGAGGGCGAAGTGTACAAAACGTCGTTACCATCATTAGAAACATTTCAAGAAAAATTTGTTACATATGCAAAGCTAGGTACACCTTGTATATATGTAGCTTTTTCATCTGAACTTTCTGGTACATATCAATCTTCAGTAGTAATTAAAGAAGAAGTAAAAGAAACATATGCGGATTTAGATTTAGAGATTATTAATACAAAGTGCGCTTCACTTGGTCAAGGGCTTGTTGTATTAGAGGCTGCGAAAATGGCTAAAGAGGGTGCTTCAAAGGAAGAAATTTTGAACCGAATTGCTTTTCTAACAAAACATATGGAGCATATCTTTACTGTAGCTGACCTGCAGTATCTTGTTAGAGGTGGGCGTTTAAGTAAGGTAGCTGGATTTATTGGTGGCCTATTAAACATTAAGCCAATTTTAAACGTTGAAGAAGGAAAGCTTGTACCGCTTGAAAAAATAAGAGGAAGAAAGAAAGTTTTAGGCCGAATGGTTGATATCATGGAAGGTCGAGGAAAGAACCTGAAAGATCAAACAATCGGAATCACACATGGTGATGATTTAGAAACTGCCAATGCATTAAAGGCATTAATTACTGAAAAATTTGGCTGTGAAGTATTTATTGTAAATACAATTGGTGCAGCAATCGGTGCGCATACAGGACCAGGCGTTGTAACACTGTTTTTCTTAAATGAAGTAGAGTAAAGGATTGATCTTTTGATCAATCCTTTTTGTTATACAATTAAGAATACTGCTAACATAATTAGACATAACATGTTATCTTGCAAAAAAAGTACCTGAGGTCTATCCTCAAGTACTTTTTTATTATTCATTGATTTGTTTTTTTACGGGTAAAAAGCTGCAAAGGAAAGTAGTGAAGTGAGAACTAGTCCGAAAGAAACTCTCTCAGTCGTATCAATGTTTAAACCGTTATTCCATTGATAAATAAAGGATACTAGTATTAAAAGTGTAGTAAATCCTGCAACATATCTTACTATTTTTCGCGCCTTTTTGTCATGTGTTCTCTAAATCATATTCATCCCTCTTCTTATTTAATAAATATTTTTGATTGTAATAATCGATAAACAATAACTCCTTGTAGCTCATTTAACAACCGTTATTTTGTTTAATAAGATGTCTTGATTTTTCCGAATACGTAATAGACAAATCCATATGTAATAAGTTGGTGTGATGAATCGAATATCACATGTATGATAAGAAATCCATACATCATATTTGTGTAATAAATAAGTGCAAGCTGCTAGAGATAGGGTAGAAATAACAATTGTTTATATTTGCTTCAAATCTTTTTTCTAGCAAGTTTATCATATTTAAAATATACAATGCCGTTTATGTTAATAACAAGTAGTTAAATTTTATAAAAAAATGATAAAAAAATTGGCTTTTTTACCAATTTTTTTTAACAAGTGGATAGAAATTATAGAATTACAACAGTATAATTAAAATAGAATCAGTATTTAAATAGTTATTTCATTATTAGGAATGTTTGAATACGGGGTGGAAACATGCAAATCGGGAAACGAATACGACAAATTCGTATACATAAAGGATTGCCGCAAGGGGAACTTGTATCCTGAAAACAAACTGGATAGAAATTGTTTTTAATCTTCGTTTTTCTGTTTCATTGCATAGAGAATTTTTATCTAGTAATCAAATATGTATAATTGCATAAATAAATTGAAATATATAAGTTATGATTAAACTACATTTTAATGTAGAAGGGTATCTTTGCTTAAAGTGAAACCGTTTACGTTATAGATGAAATTAAGGTTTAGGAGATTCGTATGAAAAAGAAATTATGTACAATGGCTCTTGTCACAGCGATAGCTTCTGGTACAGTGGTAATCCCAGCAGAAGTACAAGCTTGTGGAATAGGAGAAGTAATGAAACAAGAAAACCAAGAACAACAAGAACATAAACGTGTGAAAAGATGGTCTGCAGAGCATCCGCATCATTCAAATGAAAGTACACATTTATGGATTGCACAAAATGCAATTCAAATTATGAGTCGCAATCAAGATAAGACAGTTCAAGAAAATGAATTGCAATTTTTAAATACGCCTGAATATAAGGAGTTATTTGAAAGAGGTCTTTATGATGCTGATTACCTGGATGAATTTAACGATGGAGGTACAGGTACAATTGGCATCGATGGGCTAATTAGGGGAGGATGGAAATCTCATTTCTATGATCCTGATACGGGAAAGAATTATAAAGGAGAAGAAGAACCAACAGCTCTCTCGCAAGGAGATAAATATTTTAAATTAGCAGGTGAATACTTCAAGAAGGATGACCGAAAACAAGCTTTTTATTATTTAGGTGTTGCGACGCATTACTTTACAGATGCAACCCAACCAATGCATGCCGCTAATTTTACAGCTGTCGATATGAGTGCTTTAAAGTTTCATAGTGCTTTTGAAAATTACGTGACGACAATTCAGGATCAGTATAAAGTATCTGATGGTGAGGGCGTATATAATTTAGTGAATTCTAATGATCCAAAACAGTGGATCCATGAAACAGCGAGACTCGCAAAAGTGGAAATCGGAAACATTACCAATGACGAGATTAAATCTCACTATAATAAAGGAAACAATGCTCTTTGGCAGCAAGAAGTTATGCCAGCTGTTCAGAGGAGCTTGCAAACAGCCCAAAGAAATACAGCGGGATTTATCCATTTATGGTTTAAAACATATGTTGGCAAAACGGCTGCTGAAGATATTGAAAATACGATAGTGAAAGATTCTAAGGGAGAAGCAATACAAGAAAATAAAAAATACTTCGTCGTACCGAGTGAGTTTCTAAATAGAGGCTTAACATTTGAAGTATATGCTTCTAATGACTACGCATTATTATCGAATCACGTAGATGATAATAAAGTTCATGGCACACCAGTTCAGTTTGTATTTGATAAAGATAATAACGGAATCCTTCATCGAGGAGAAAGTGTACTGCTGAAAATGACACAATCCAACTATGATAATTATGTGTTCCTAAATTACTCTAACATGACAAATTGGGTACACCTTGCGAAACGAAAAACAAATACTGCACAGTTTAAAGTGTATCCAAATCCAAATAATCCAACTGAATATTTCTTATATACAGATGGCTATCCAATCAATTATCAAGAAAATGGAAAAGAAAAAAGCTGGATTGTTTTAGGGAAAAAAACGGATAAACCAAAAGCATGGAAACTTATAGAGGCTGAATAGGATTTTCTATAATATTAAAAGAAAATGTGTATGTAGTTTTGAAATATTTCATGTATTTAGAAAGAGTTGTTTTCGTTCATTAGTTAAAATTAAATTTTAAAGGGGATATGTGTATATGGTGTTCCGAAATACAAAACTTGCTATTTTTACTATTTCTTCATTATTTATTCTAGGTTCTTCATCTTTATCGTTTACAGATACCGTATATGGTGAAGGCACTTCTTCGACTTCAAAAGTAAATCAAGGTGTAGCGGCAGCGAATTATGATGATACATATTATAATAGCGCGAAGGGGAAAACGGGAGTAGAATTGAAAAAGGAACTTCATAATATTATTGATAATCATACAAAGATATCCTACAGTGCAGTTTGGGATGCACTAAGAGATACTGATGAAGATCCAAATAATAAAAATAATGTGCTCCTTTTATATACAGGACGTTCACAAGGGAAATTCACGAATGGTTCAGGGGTTGATAATTGGAACCGAGAGCATGTTTGGGCAAAATCTCACGGTGATTTTGGAACGGCTGCAGGTCCTGGAACTGACCTTCATCATTTAAGAGCTACGGATGTATCAGTCAATAGTTCACGTGGGAATTTGGATTTTGATAATGGCGGTGTGAATCATTCAGAAGCGACAGAGTGTAAATACGATAAAGATTCTTGGGAACCTCGTGATAGTGTGAAAGGCGATATTGCTAGAATGTTATTTTACATGGCTGTTCGTTATGAAGGAGATAGCGGTGAAGTAGATTTAGAACTTAATGAAAAAGTAAATAACAATAAAGATCCATATATGGGGAAATTATCAGTCTTACTAAAATGGAATGAACAAGACCCTGTTGATGATTTTGAGCGAAAACGTAATGAAATAATCTATACAAAGTATCAACATAACCGAAATCCATTTGTAGATCATCCTGAATGGGTAAATGAAATTTGGAAATAAATCAATTTTTTGTATAAATATCTTTGTCAAAGTAAGGGGATTGATTAGTATGATCAATCCCTTTTTATGTTACAACAATGGACATGTACAAGATTGGTATGGAGAGATTTGTAAGATTACTGGCGGAGTCTCCTTTGAAAAGTTGGAATATTGAAAGATATGAAAATTATATTAATTCATATATAATTAGCTAATGAAGGCAGTATTGTAACTATTTGTAAAAGTAGGAGGCTATAACATGAATCAAATAATTGATCACCCGACGAATTGGGATTTGAAAAGGCTATATCCTGAAGAACAAGACCCTATGTTATCTACAGAAATAGAGAAAATAGAGCAATTAATAGAAACATATAAAGAAAATCGAGACCCAGCAATTCTTTCGAAAATTATACAAAATATCGAAAAGGCAGAGTATTACTTTTATTGCCTTTCTACTGAACAAACAGATGAAGCAACTACTGCTTTCCCCCACACAAAAATAAATACTTTGAAAACAGAAGTTCATATATTACTACAAGAATCGAATCATGAAAAAAGTAACTTCCCCGAAAATCAAAATATCAACTTTATAGAAAATGAATTAAAAGCTTGGGAAGATATGTACATACAATTGCGAAATAAATTAGAAATACATAATAATAATGAAATATTCTCATTTGGAAAAGCAAACTATCTTGCGATGAATGCTGAAACTCATCATGAAAGATTATCGGTATTTTCTTCTCTTACAGAGGCATTGGAAAAGGAGGAAGCGGTATTTGCTAGCGTGCTAAATCATATGGGCAGATTGCGTAATCTAAAAAGTAACCTCTTACAAGAAAAAGAGGTATTGTCACAATCCCTTCAATCAAACGGGATTTCTAAAAATGCATTATTGGAAATGTGGAATGCCATTGAAGGAAATCTTGAAAAGTTATCGAGTGTTTTAGATTTTTATAGAAATAGTAAAGAAACACTTACATGGCATAAACTTATGACATCAGAAGAAAATGAACAGATTGAAATTCCTTTTTCAATAGCGATCGAGAATATTTATGATGCCTTAAAGGAAATTGATGAAGAACTAGCACAATTTGCAAAATGCGCTATTATGAATGAATGGGTAGATGCTGAGCCACGAGATAATAAGCCTCCTAGTGGGTTTTGCGCTCCTTTCTTAAGTGAAGGAGAGTCTCGAATTTCATTACGGTATGATGGAACAATTGATAGTGTAAGAATATTAGCACATGAATTAGGACATGCATGGCATTTTTATGTAATGAGCGATGAGCAGTCTACCGCATTTTTGGATGATTACCTTCCAATGAGTATGGCTGAATCAGCATCCATATTCTTTGAAATGGTACTTGTAGATTATTTAGTTAAAACAGCAGAAAGTGAAGAACTGAGAAAATCATTACTTAGCTGGAAAATCAGAAACAGCTTTAATTATGTAATGGCCATTCGAGCTTCTTTTCAATTTGAGCAAACATTTTATGAAGAAATTCATAAGGGACCTTTAAGTGCGGATGAATTAGAGAGATTATTTGTACTCTCACAAAAAGCAGCTTATGGAAATTCTCTAACTCAATATCAACCTTTTGTTTGGATGAAATATGGCCAATTTTATTCAGCGAATGTTCCTTTTTACAACTATCCATATACATTTGGTTATCTACTAAGTTTAGGATTATTAGAAATGGCAAAACAAGATGGTGGTGAGTTTCATTCCAAATATAAAAAATTCTTGTGTGAGACTGGAAAGCGCCCAGTCGAAGAGTTGGTGAAACAATACTTTGACATTGACCTTGCGGATAATGAGTTTTGGGAGAAATCATTGCTTCAAATAAATAAGGATATTGATGAGTATTTACAGCGTGTATAAGAGAAAGTTTAAGCCATTTATTATAAGAAAACACGTAGGGGAAGTGTATGTAAGAAATGGAACAACAGTACATAAAAGGTATACCATTTTGTAGCTTAGAGTATAAGAGAGTAATAGACTTATTAAAAAATTGGTTATCTGAAAAGGAAAATAAACCAAAGTTTATTGTTACAGCGAATCCTGAAATTGTGATGTCGGCCAAACAAACTTCAGCGGAATCTGTACATTTCAAAAACATTTTACTATCTGCGGATTTAATAACAGCAGATGGAATAGGTGTGATACTCGGTTCGAAAATTTTAAAAGGAACATTGAAAGAGCGTGTTACAGGTGCAGATTTAACGCATGACTTAATAGAGTATTGTAATCAAGAGGGGTACCGTGTATTTCTTTTCGGTGCTGCACCAGAAAGTAATGAGAAAGCGTTAGGAAATTTAAAAATGCGCTTTCCACATGCTATTTTTGAAGGACAACATGGCTTTGTCAAAAATGAGCAGTTAGAAGAAGTCAAACTTCACATTCAAAAATTTGAACCACACTTACTATTGGTAGGGTTAGGATCTCCTAAGCAAGAAGTATTCATTTATGAAAATCTTCAAAGGTTAAACGTACCTTTATCTATTGGTATTGGAGGTATGATTGATATTTTATCCGGCACGGTAAAACGAGCTCCAAAACTAATGAGGGATACTGGTACAGAATGGTTATATAGATTAGTAACACAGCCTAAAAGAATAAAACGACAGTTGATCCTTCCGAAATTTTTAGTATCCGTTATGGCTGAGAGAGTCCGGAAAAGTGTTCATTAACTTTTTCTGATAGAAACTTCATCTATAATCGAGAAGAGCTAAACGATCAATGAGAAAGATCGGTATTATTGGAGCAATATAAATTGAAATATACAGATTAAAAATATGTAAAGGAGCTCGACTCTCAATGGCAAGAAAATTATTAACGCAAAGATTTCCTTTTTTAATTCCTATTAGAATTAGACAACGTAGGCTATTTAAAAAAATAAGTGACCGTCTTGAAGGGCATAAATTTTCAAAAACATTTGAGCGAAATCCATTACCTTACAGGATTTATAAACATAAATCTTTGCTTATTAGAAAGTTAGGTGATACGGATATACAGCTGCAATATAACAAAATCACCAATTTAAGGTTAGCTATCTGTAAAATAAACCAGGTAGTAATTAGACCGGGAGAAACATTTTCATTTTGGCATCTTGTTGGTAATTCTAATGAAAAGGCTGGATATAAAGAAGGAATTATTCTAATGAATGGCGAAGCGATAAAGGGAATAGGCGGTGGTCTCTGTCAGTTAGGGAATCTTCTCTACTGGATGTTTCTTCATTCAGAGTTGGAAACAGTGGAAAGATATCGTCATAGTTTCGATCCATTCCCTGACTACGGACGTGTAATTCCATTTGGAACAGGTGCCACTTTGATGAATGGTATTATTGATCTCAAATTGAGAAACAATTCAAATATTACCTATCAAGTCAATCTACATCTTGACGAAGAATATATATACGGAGAAATTAGGGCATCTCAGTATCCTCCATATAAGTATTCTATCGTTGAAGAAGATCATTGTTTTGTAAAAAAAATAGATAAAGTATACAGACAAAATAAAGTTTATAAAAAAATAGTTGATCGTGTCACAGGTAACTTAGTTGACAAAGAACTAGTCTTGGAAAATGATTGTTTAGTAAAATATGAAGTAGATGATGAGAAAGTTGTAGGTTCTGTATAGACAAAGATTTTCACTTATCTAAAGATATTTGAAAAAACGGCGTAAATAATTTAAAATAAAATCTTTCAAGGTAAAAAAATAAAGAAAAAGATTCCATANNTATGGAATCTTTTTCTTTATAAGTAATTATGATTTTACTTTTAAATGCTTCAATAAACGTTCCGGATGACCTTGTACATAATAAAAGTGTGGATTATTTTCATCATCATAAATCATGATATAAGGTTTTTCGTTAAGTGGAAGGAGTACAAGTACTTCATCTATTGTTGTATGAATCCATTGATTTGTAATGGTAACCGGTTTAGATAAAGGGACTTTTATCATATGGCCAGTTTTAGGGACAACGTTTAGGTTTTTAAATGCTCCAGTAATGGATTGGGCATATTGTATTGCCTCTTTTTGAATTTCTATGTCTAGGGATTGTTTTTGCACGACCATCTCCTTTTGGCAATCAAAAACTTCGATTTGTTTATTTGTTTCTGCGAAAACATTTGCGGATAATAAAAATGAAAACAGAAAAATGAATCCTATTTTTTTTAACATGAAACAACACCTCATATTTACTATTCCCTCAAATAATATATATATTTTTGGATTTGCAATATTTCTTGTCATTGTACTTGTTTGGATATTATCAAAAACGATTACAACACCGCTAAAAGAATTAAGAGATGTTGCAGAAGATATTTCCAATCTAGAATTTAAGAAAACAAAAGTGAAAACAAACGATGAAATTGGCGATTTAGCCAATAGTATTAATATTATGAGTGATAAATTATATGAAGCTCATCAGGATTTAACGAATAGAAATGAAAAATTGAAGCGATTTATGGGGGATATTACCCATGAATTAAAAACACCTATAGCTTTAGTAAAGGCGTACTCTATAGGGATTAAAGATGGTCTTGATGATGGGATATACTTAGATACAATTATTAAACAAACTGATCAAATTTCAAATTTAATAGAAGAGTTATTACGTTTTTCGAAATTAGAAAGAGACCCATTACAAAAAGAAGAGGTACGGATAGAACCGCTTATTAAAAATATAATTGATAAACATGAAATTGGATTCCAAGCTAAGGATATACATTTACAAATGGATTGTCGCGCGAGAGATGCGATTATTTATGCAGATTCGGATAAAATGAAAATGGTATTTAATAATTTAATTTCAAATGCAATAAAATATACAACAAATCAAAATATCAAGATTGTGTTTGAAGAAAGAAATAGTTATGTATATTTTAGTATTCAAAACGGAATTGATCCTGAAGTAAGTACAGATATCGGAAAAATTTGGGAGCCGTTTTATGTGTTAGAGAGACCTCACGCAATAAAGAAATATCAGGAACTGGATTAGGACTAGCGATTGTAAAGAGCATTTTAGAACGACATGGTTTTGATTATGGTGTTTCCATTATAAAAGAGGAAATACAATTTTTTATGTATATAGAAAAGAGGGAGTAAATTGAGTGAGGTAAAAAACATAATGAATAATCAAACGTTACATGATTGGGTTTTTGACACGTTGAAATAACTTGTTTATCAAATGCTAAACCCTTCTCTAATTCAAGCCAAAGGAACCAATAGAGATAGTTGTTCTAAGTAATAAGTGCCTACACCTTCAAGTAACTAATAATAAAGGTTTTATTGACCATATCTACTTTTATTTATTAAATTTGTTTGATTCATAATGGACAATCTAATTTTTGTGCTTATTTAGAATAAAGTAATCTATAATCCTCAATTTGGAGGGATAAAACTTGAGACCGTATGTAGAGCATCATCATAACCTTACACTTTTATGTTCTAATATATGTAACCATTGCTTTTCTCTTCCACCATCAGTAAAAAATATTTGTCTTTCGGGATGTATGAAAAATTGTTTTACACAGCATTTTTATCATATACCTCATATCTGGAGATAATCCCAGTAAAAAGTACAGAAACAAATTGTTACTGTACTTTTAATATTTTTTATAAGCATTTGCCCCAACTTATCCTTATTTTTATACCGAGTCGACAACATCTCAACCTATATTATACAAGTCATTATCCTGACCAATAAACAATGCTATAAAGAGAAAAATATAATGGAGGTGGAGTTATGGGAGTTGTTAACGCTACAGATGCAGATATTGCACTTTTAGCAAGATTACTCAGAGCAGAAGCCGAAGGAGAAGGAACTCAGGGTATGTTACTCGTTGGAAATGTAGGAATTAACCGACTAAGAGCAAATTGCTCTGACTTTAAAAATCTTCGTACCATTAGACAAATGATTTTCCAAGAACATGCATTTGAAGCTGTTACGCATGGATATTTCTATCAAAGAGCAAGAGAAAGTGAAAAACGTTTAGCTCGTCGAGTTATCAATGGAGAGAGGTACTGGCCTGGGAAATTTAGTTTGTGGTATTTTAGGCCACCAGGCGATTGTCCTCAACAATGGTATAATCAGCCCTTTGTAGGACGTTATAAAAAACACTGTTTTTTTCAACCAACGGCCGCAACTTGTGAACAAGTTTATAACACATTTTAAACACTGATAAAAGGCTGTAATTACAGAAAAAACAATTGAAAAATGAACTGTATCTTATAAAGTGGACCGTTTAATAAAAAGACCTTTAGAAATTAAGCACTTAAAAGATGGTTCCGGTACAATACCGGAACCATCTTTTTTGAGTTTCCACGATTCAAGGTACAGTTCAGCTTACTTTCGTAAGCTCTTTTTATTTATAAAAATTTTATTCTGTCAAATAGATGTCACATGAACATTTTATAGTATAGGTATACCCGAATTAAGCATAAACGATATAGGAGATGAATCTATGAAACAATTATTAAAATATATAGTAGTAATTTGTACGTTAACACTTTTATGCTATGCCGCTTATATGAAGTATGAAAAACAAAAAGAAATTGAAAATAATAAATTAGTAATTACTGAAATCTCGAAGCAATACGGTGTACCAGAATGGATTCCACTTGCAATTGCTGATCATGAAACAAAATTTAATCGAAAAGCTGTTGGAGATAAAGGGACATCTTTTGGGCTATTTCAGTTACATCGAGGCGGATTAGCACCTGCACAATTTTCAGAAGAGAACTTAAAAGATGCAAAAACGAATGCAACTATAGCGATCTCGCATATGGTGAGTTCCTATAAACGCGGAGTAAACAAGGGGTTAACAGAATTAGCGCTTTTGAAATATGTCGCCAATACATCAGGGTGGCCTGGAAATTTAGGAGAAGATTGGACAGATAATAACACGCAATATAATGTTGGGTTAGAGAAATTATATAAGCTATATAAGAAAGATTAAAATATTACAAATTTCTCAAGTTTTCGCTCTCTTATAAACTGAATTTTCTGTCATTTTATTGTATAGTGAAGGGATAGAAGAATATAAAGGGGGAAGGGATTTGAAGAAAAAACAGTTTATAATTGCGCTTTCGACAATGTTTTCTTTAACACTTACATCAGGTATTTCTAGTATTACAGTACATGCAGAAAAGAACGAAGAGAGTTCGATAAAATTTTCTTCGCTACCGTTAAATGGTAAAGTGCCAGAAACAATAGCCCAGTCGACCAGAATTGAGTTGGAAAATGGAATGACGAAACCTATTTATTCAATTGATGAGGCGATTGTAGAAAATTTATTTGTAGAAACTGAGATTGATAGTGACCGAGATGGGAAGCAGGATCGTGTGTCGATAAAAGTAATGCGACCGAAAACAGAACTAGATGTGAAAGTTCCCGTTATTTATGAAATGAGTCCTTACCGGTCGGGAATAAAAGATGTACCGGTTTATAATGTTGATGAAGAATTACATCCTACTGGAGGCAAACCTTATGCAGGACCAGCCAATCTCGGTTCATATGGAAATTACTATGTTCCTCGTGGATATGCGGTTATTTTAGGAGAAAGTATTGGTACTGGAAAATCAGACGGATGCCCAACAACTGGTGACGAACAAGAAATACTTGGCACAAAATCTGTCATTGATTGGGTAAATGGAAGAGCAAAAGCATTCACAGAAGATGGTAAGGAAATAAAAGCAGATTGGTCTACAGGAAATGTTGGAATGACAGGTGCATCTTATAATGGAACATTGCCGAATGCTGTTGCAACAACAGGAGTTGAAGGGTTAAAAACAATTATTCCAATTGCGGCAATTAGTAGCTGGTATGATTATTACCGTGCAAATGGGGCAGTTGTTGCACCAGGTGGTTACCAAGGTGAAGATACAGATAATATGGCAGAAGCAGTGCTAACACGAGAGAATCCTGAAGTTTGTCAAAAAATCACGAAAGAGCTAACTGATGGACAAGACCGAAAAACGGGAGATTATAATGATTTTTGGGACAAGCGTAACTACGTGAAGGATGCTAAAAACATAAAGGCAAGTGTATTTATTGTACATGGTTTAAATGATTGGAATGTAAAGACAAAACAGTTTTCAGGGTGGTGGGAAGCTCTTGGAGAAAATAATGTTCCTCGCAAAATGTGGTTACATCAAGGGGGACATGGTGGAACATCAAGTAATAACTGGCAGCAAACACAAAATAAATGGTTCGATTATTGGTTATACGGAATTGAAAATGGAATTATGAACGAACCGATGGTAGATGTACAACGAGAAAATAAAACGTGGCAAAAACTTGAAAATTGGCCAGACCCTGCAGCGGCTCCGTCTAAAATACGTATGCTTTTAAGTAATAAAGCAGTAGATTTACCGCTTCGAATGGGGGCGGTACAACAAGTGTCCTCATTATTAGATGATGCAAAAATAAAAACGAATCAATTAGTAGCAAATCCAGAATTAGAATCACCAAATCGGTTAGTATATGTAATGCCTAAGCTTGAAAAAGAAATGAGAATAAGTGGTACACCAAAAATTTCATTTAAGGGTAGTATTGATCGCCCCGTATCAAACTTAACTGCATTGCTTGTTGATTATGGTGGTGTAAAACCTGAAATTGTGACGAGAGGATGGATGGATCCACAAAACTTAAATGGAATAAACTTCTCAGAACCAATTATACCAGGAAAAGATTACTCATTTACATGGGACATGCAGCCGGATGATTATGTATTCCAAGCTGGGCATCAAATAGGAGTCGTATTAATTGCAAGTGACTATGACTATACGATTCGTCCAAAAGCAGGGACGAAACTTACGGTGAAATTAAGTGAATTAACATTGCCAATCGTAAAATAGAAGGAAGCCTCCGAATGTGGAGGCTTTTTTGTACTAAAAAAGGAAGGGATCTTAACATGAAATTGCCAAAAGGGTGTTATAAAGGGAATGGAAGAAGCGAAGGGAGTAGCTTTAACTAAAACAATATGCACTATATACTACGCTATTTTGAAATAATAACAGATTTATTATATAATATTTTCGTATTAATAATCGATAATTGTAATTTTAAAAATAAGGAGAATGTAATATCCCTATGAAAGATGTAGATTTTATACTAGAAAGTGATGAAACATTAAAGCCATCTGAACGATTAGTATTATTACTATTAGAAAAACATAAAATTTTATATACAAATGATCTGCTAGCACTATCTAATTTATCATATAAAACATTAACAGATTCATTAACCGATCTCGTAGTAAAATCATATGTATTAAAGGAGACAGGAAAGGGAAGAAAGCAAAATTGCTATAGGTTAATGTAAAGCCTATTACATTTATAAAAAAATATAAAACTAATGATTTTTCAAATGGAATATAAAAATGATTTTTATATTTCATTTGAAAATATAATTCGAATAGAAAAATATCAATGAGTGTTTTTATAGTAAACTCATTAATTATTTTCGTATTTGTAAAAATATATTCGAATTTTAAAAAATGAAATAAATGCACTAAAACACGGATATTTTTGA